>JAGGTK010000060.1 GCA_021163765.1 bacterium | reverse complement strand
TTCGCAGGCATGTATCCACAGCTTGTCCCTGTGCACCTTCATCTGGGGCCACCGTGTCGATATTTCAACATTGCTCAGTATCGTCTCGAATTTCCATTCGCGGGCGAGTTTGGTGAGCGTGAACGGGTAAGTCACGTCGCCCTGCGGGTTGCTCACGGTTAGCGATGCGGAGAATTCGCCGACCTCGCGGGTGAGCACAACTTCCGGCTCAGGCTCGGTGGAGGTGCCGGGAACCGCCTGGCCCCCGAAGTCCCAGGCGTAGCTTATCGGCCCCGCGCCCGTGACGTCGGCGCTGAAAGTAACAACCGTGCCTTCTTTCACCTCCAGCGGCGACACGCTGAGCACCTCCAGCGCCAAGCCCACCACATTGCTAGCCTCGCCGGGCGTTCCCTCGCTATCGCGCGGAACTACCCGGAAGTATCCGTTTTCACCGGGCGTGAGCGCGTATTCAAACTCCGCCCGTCCCGTATCTTTTCCCGTTGCGCTGGCAATGCCCACCGCGCCAATCTCCGCATACTCGCCTTCTGCACTCACTGCACCTTCTACCGCATATTCCGCAACCTCCGCTGCGAAGTACATCGCAATGGGCGTGATGTCCTCGATGCCGATGCGCCCGCTGCCGCTGCCGTCAATGACTGCCTGAACGCAGTTTGTGTCTTCAAGCTCGTAGCTTTCGCCATAGTGCATCGCTATCGGTGTGATGTCGCTGATGCCTACAACGCCGTTCTGGTCATAATCACCCAGATTGCGGTAATGCCAGCTAAGCGTAAACGTCCCATCGCCGTTGTCGCTGATGGCGAGGTCGGTTACCTTATTGGCGTCGCCGGTGGGGGGCGTGGCCACGGACTTGTAGGGGCACAGCATGCTGTGCCCGTTTTGCTCTTCGGGGCTTGCCAAGAGCCGGGCTGGTGAGCCCGGCTTACTCTCGGTTAGTTCTGTTTGCAGCGCCTCCTTGAGCGCATCCTTAAGCTCCACCCACAGCGCTTCATCCACACCCTCCGGGCATTCCA
>JAGGTK010000035.1 GCA_021163765.1 bacterium | reverse complement strand
CGATCGGGTTCTGCCAAACGACAACCCATCCTACAAACCGGACTCGGAATACCGCGGGAATGCGGCCACATATACGCTTTCAGCCCGCCTGAATTCACTGAGCTACGTCCGGTTTTGTATCGGAAGCTGCCGCAACATGAATGTGAAAAAGTGCAAAATAATCTTTCTAGGCCCAAAAATGTGTGAGCGCGCTGGAATTAACGCAAAAAATCCCCCGGAGCCATAAGACCCCGGGGGTACATTTACATCATTACGCAATTAAACCCGTCGCTACGGAAGGAGCGCCGGATCCAGGTAGTCGATCATGTTCTCGAGCAAACCAACCCTTCCGGGCGCGCTCGGATATGTGCTCGTAACAACGTTCCAGATTGGACCGAACCATATGTGTCTTCCGGAGCCGTACGCGCGGCTCGTTGATGTCACATTGTTGTAGTTCGTGCCGAAGTAATACAGTCCACCCGTCTGAGTTGTGCCGGAATACAGGGGCGCGTACATGTTTCCACTGTATCCTCCTGAAACCAATATCCGGTCGATGTTGCCTGCAGGTCCGGCTCCGAACTGGGTTCTGCGTTGCCCGTAGTAGTCTATGAAGGCTACACCAGCGTTGAAGAAAGCGCCGTAAGGGTAGCTGCTTGGATTTGGAGATCCTATTAAGTAGCGGCCGAAGGTGAGGTAGTTTCCGCTGGTAGCGTTTCTGTAGCCGGGGAACATGCTAATTAGATACCCGCCCTGACTCACGTAGGAAATGCAGTAGCCTGCCTGTGAGGATGACATCTGGTTATAACAGTAGTCATTCGCACGTCCGGCCCAGAATACGATGTCATAGTTCGGAAGCGTGCCGGAGGTCAGCTGTGAACTCGTCAGAACCGTGACGGATGCAGGTGCGTATCCCAAAGTTACAAGATCGCCTGACAACCTGTTGGCTGCCGCGGTGTTGTAGTGGTTAACGACGAGAATGCTGAACGGACTGATGACCTCGAATCCGGGATATACAACGTAATCGTACTGGATCGGGCCGCCGCCGAGATCCTCGATACGCCCGCATGGCCGTGTCATGATGGTGG
>JAGGTK010000084.1 GCA_021163765.1 bacterium | reverse complement strand
AGAGACATCGGGGAAGAGAATCGCAGCGTCGAAAACGGTGTTGTGGCGGAACATACCCCAGATGGCGTGGAGCAGCTTTCGCATAACGGCCACGAGCGCTTGAATGCGTTTCTTGTTGCGGCTCACGAGTTTGTCGGCGAATGCTCGCACCACGGGATCGCACCTGGCGGCGACGAGAGCGGGAATAAAGAGCGCATTACGCAGCCTGACGTTTCCGGCTTTGCTCATGCGTCCGGGTCGTCTGATGCTGGTGCCTGATTCGTACGCCACGGGATCGAGTCCGGCATAAGCCACCCACTGCCGCGCGGAAAGGCAGCCTGGCATAAGCGCAAGTTCCGCAATGAGGCGTACGGCGGTCACCTCTCCCACGCCCGGTATGCTCAGAAGAAGCCTGTAACGCTCCAAGATCTCCGCATCCGATTTGATCATCAGAAGCGCCGCCTTGCGCAGAGCCGCGATCTTCTTTTCGAGAGCCTTGATGTGGCCCACGATGTCGCGCTCGACGACCGAACGTTTCGCGCCCGACGCCCGATGCGCATGCAGCCTGCACTTCTCGGCGGCTTTCATGTTGGTCAACGAATCGATGCGCCGCGAGATGTTGCGCAGTTCCAGCAATCGCTCGCTCGGCGGTTCCCACGAAACGAATTCGGCTTTTTCGGCGTAGAGCGCGATCACGCCTGCATCCACCGCGTCCGTTTTCGAACGCCGGTTCATTGCGCGTGCGAAGTCTTTGATGTTGCGCGGGTTTGCGACCATGACGCGCATATCCTTTTCCTTCGAGAGGGCAATGGCGATGCCCCAGAAATACGAACCCGTCGCTTCGAGGCAGATGTACACGGGACGCTTGAACGAGCGCAGCCGCTTCGCGAGCGCTTTTCTTCCGGCGACGTCGTTTGCGAAACGTTCGACGGGAAGCGGGTTGCCGTCGACGCGGACAACGAGTACGTTCTCTTTGGAACCTACGTCGATGCCTGCAAAAAGGGTTGATAAATCGGTTCTGGACATGGCATACTCCTTGAGTGTATAATTTGCGGGTTCCCCGCCCGAATATGGTTGCCGCCGACCTTGCATATGCAGGCTCGAAGCCTTGGATACTCTTCGGGATGGCAAACCGGGGCGGGGGGCCTATCTACACTACAGGCTCAACGGCCTTTAGGGGCGACGGCCTCACCCACAGGAGTAATATACAAGGGGC
>JAGGTK010000091.1 GCA_021163765.1 bacterium | reverse complement strand
TACAGCTTCAGCAGCAGCTTGCCGCTTGAGCGGCGGTTTTCGAGCTTTTCGTGCGCCTTCGCCGCGTCGGCGAACGGGAACACTTCGTCGATTATAAACTCCAGTGCGCCCTCGGCGTAAAGCTTGAGCACGGCATCGGCGGTGGGGCGTATCAGGTCGGGGCGTTCGCGCACCGAGTGCAGCCAGAAGCCGGAGACGGTGTGGCTCCCGCGCATCAGCGACTGCGGCGCCGTGTGCTCGACGATGCCGCTCGCGCTGCCAAAGAGGATGAGGTGGCCGAAGTCCGCCAGCGCCTTCAGCCCGCCGTCGAACGTCGCCTGCCCCACGCTGTCGAGGATGAGGTTCACGCCCGCGCCGTCGGTGAGCCGCCGCGCCTCGCGCACCCAGTCCTGCTCGGCGTAGTTGATAATCTCGTCGGCGCCGAACTTGCGCGCAAGCTGCGCCTTTTCCATGCTCGACGTCGTGCCGATGACGCGCGCGCCGAGGCGCTTCGCCATCTGCGTGGCGAGAAGGCCGACGCCGCCCGCTACCGCGTGGATGAGCACGGTTTCGCCGGGCTGAGTGCGGTGCATCTTGTGGAGCATATAGTAGGCGGTCATTCCCTGCACGGGGAATGCGGCGGCGACTTCCAGCGGGAGGTCGTCGGGCAGCGGAACGAGCTGGTCGGCGGGCAGTGTGCCGTATTGCGCGTATGCGCCCGGCTTGCGGTAGACGGCGGCGACTCGCGAACCCTCGCGGATGTCGGGGAGGCTCACGTCCTTGCCGAGCTTTGTCACGCGCCCCGCTGCTTCCAGCCCCAGCTTGCTGGGAAACTTGAACGGCCCGCCACGGTGGTAAAGCCCGCGCCGCATCAGCGTTTCGGCGAAGTTGACGCCTATCATGTCGTGCTTGATAAGCGCCTCGCCGGGCGCGGGTTCGGGGACGGGCACGTCTTCGAGCTGCAGCACGCCTGGCGGCCCGAATTCGCGGATTAGATACGCCTTCATTGTTTGCATGAGTTTCCTCCGGGCGCCGATTATATCAGCAGGGCGGAGCGGGTGCCCGCAGACAATCTGGGCGGGGGGGGAGTCGAACGCGCCAGCGGCGTTATGCGCCGGGCGCGCAAGCCCTCCTGCACCTACGGTGTGGCGGACAAGCCCCCAGTAATCCTGGGCGGGGGGGGAGTCGAACCCCCACGGGTTACCCCACCAGCTCCTAAGGCTGGCGCGTCTGCCATTCCGCCACCCGCCCG
>JAGGTK010000020.1 GCA_021163765.1 bacterium | reverse complement strand
CAGATGTGTATAAGAGACCGATTGGAGACTGTCCTTCTATGAGCGGCTGAATGGCGATTTGAGCCTTAACTCGGTTGTGTCGATCGCGGATATCACGCCGATCGCGATGTATTACGGGCTGGAGCTGGAAGGATACAACGTGTACTGGCACTGCGGGTAGTATAGTGCGAATCACAAGGGGCATATAATGAAAAGATACATGAGGCTGGGGATGTTGCTGGTGGCAGTGGGGCTGGCAGCAGCGCTGAATACATGCAGCGGGAAGGCGCCGGTAAAACCTCAAGTGCGGGACCCTGCGCTGCAAAGAAATGAAGTGACAATCGATAACGCGCTGGCGGAGCTTGGGGAGATGGAGTGCCCGGAGGGCGTGAATGCGGCGTTGTGGGTGGAGCTGAAGGATGCGCTCAAGGAGGCGCTGCAAACAGAACTAACCGAGAGTAGGCCGGGCTCACCAGCCCGGCTCTTGGCAAGCCCTGAAGAGCAAGACGGGCACAGCATGCTGTGCCCCTACAAATGGGTCTCCACGCCGCCAACCGGCGAAGCCAACCGGGTGGATGATCTCGCCATCCTCGACAATGGCGATGGGACATTCACGCTCTTCTGGCATTACCAAAACCTCGGTGACTACGACCAGAACGGCGCTGTCGGCATCGAAGACATCACACCGCTGGCTATGCATTATGGCGAGAGCTATGAGCCAACCGATGCAAACTGCCTGCTTGCGGTCATTGACGGCAGCGGCAATGGCACTATAGATATCGCCGACATCACGCCCATTGCGATTCACTTCGCAGTCGATGTGCATCATTACGCTATTGAGGGCGCAGCAGAAGAAACGGGCCTGTTTGAGCTGGTCAGCGAAATCGCGCAGGACGCGGGCGCAGGCGAAGGGCGCCTGGAATACAGCGTTATCATCGAATCGCCCGCGGCGCTGTGGCATCGGGTCGTGCCCTGCGATGCTGAAGGCACGCCCGGCGAGCCAAGCAATGCAGTGCTGCGGCCCAGCAATGAGCCTATCATCTACGAGGTCAGCCCCACCGAAGGCTATCAGCACGAGGAATACACGTTTAGCGCGACGGTCACCGGCGCGGAGCCGCTTACATACGCGTGGGACTTCGGCGGCGGGGCTACTCCCGACACGTCAGCCGAATCCTCCCCGACCGTCATGCTCGCGGACGCAGGCGAATACGCAGCATCCCTCACTGTCACCAACGCCTATGGCGAAGCCTCCCATCCCTTCACCC
>JAGGTK010000080.1 GCA_021163765.1 bacterium | reverse complement strand
CGCACGAAAAGCTCGAAAACCGCCGCTCAAGCGGCAAGCTGCTGCTGAAGCTGTAATTGCTCCTGTGGCGTGCGAATATAGAAAGGACCGAGGATTAACGCTTGAAAGCGCGTCAGGTTGAGGGTATACTGGGAATGAGCGGCTAGGCAAGCCGTGCGTGTCCAGTCGCCGCAAGGGAGGCAGCCGAAATGGAGGTAAGGGCTAATCTTCGGGGGATATTCCTCACGGTAGTGCTGTGCGCGCTCGCGCTCGCATCTGCCACCTGTAGTGGGGGCTCTCACCGGGTAGCGCCGGCTATCCAGCCGGCGACCGCCGATTCCCTCGACGATGCACTCGATGAACTCGACGCGCTGGACACACCAGAGGGCGTGGATGCAGCGCTGTTCGCACAATTGAAGGGTGCGCTGGCGGAAGCGCTGGTTGACAATTTTCCGGGTAGGCGGGGCGCGGAGACCCCGCCCTACAAAATCACTTCCTCCCCGCCAACCGGCAACACCAATCGTATAGAAGACCTGGCATGCTCGCTCGACGACGACAGCGAATACGTCCTCTCCTGGCTTTACCGAAACTGCGGCGATTATAACCAGAACGGCGCTGTCGGCATCGAAGACATCACGCCGCTGGCGATTCATTTTAACGAGGACGCCGCGACCGAAAACGAATGGATTGACGGAGACTCCGACGGCCGCGTGCATATCTCCGACATCACGCCTATTGCGATGTACTTCGGCGCAAACGTCCATCACTATTCGATTCAGGGCTCGCATTTCTTCAGCAGCCAGTTCGCCGAAGTCGCGCAGCTTGTGTTCCCCGAAAGCACGCCCAACGACGCGCGCTTTGCATTTGAGCAATCTCTGGGCGCGGAGCCGGAGTATCTTTACTGGCGCATCGTGCCGGTGGACGACGAGGGAAATCCCGGCGATGCGAGCAATACAGCCCAGGTCAGCGCCGCGCCGCCGCCGGCCGTGCGCATCCTTTCCATCAATCCGCTGGGCGGGGTTACCGGAACCGAGGTCACATTCAACGCGCTGGTTACCGGCGAAGCGCCGTTCGACTACGAATGGAGCTTCGGCGGGGGCGCTGATCCTAACGAATCCACGGAAGGCTCGCCCACAGTGACGCTGGGCGCGGTGGATGCATACGATGCAAGTCTTTCTGTGGAGAACGCAGACGGCAGCGCGGTGAAGCACTTCACGCTTACGGTCACTGAAGAATCCGGCGAGCCGCCCCAGATTATAGCGGTCAGCCCCACCGA
>JAGGTK010000003.1 GCA_021163765.1 bacterium | reverse complement strand
TTCAGCAAGTGCACCTTCGCGAAACGTCAAAAGCCAATGTCTATCTGAGTCGAGACGTGAATTTATACATCTAGCGATGCCTTAGCATGATATTATTATACAGCATCAGCCAGCAATTTCAACCCCTGCGTGGGGTGGAATCCGAGATCGTCAGCCGATCTGCGCGCTGTGGTGCTCGAGAGCGCCCTACCTCTTATCGTGGGAAGTTCTTCATCAGAAGTATATCAACACCACCAGCGCCTACGTCAATGACTCCTTCGGGGAATGTCTCGGCCCCGTTGGGTGAGCCCTCTATGCCTTCGATGATTCCGGTCGTTCCCTCCAAGAAGCCCATAACACCTTCGGCTTCCAAAATGGTGCCGTCTGCATCCTGCCACTCTCCTGAAGAGTCGAGCGCACTGCCGGCTATATAGAGATTCCCTGTGCTGCTAAAAGCCTGCACTTTAAACAAAGACCAGCCTCGAGACCATAGTCTAGATGCCAGTAAATTGCACTCGTCATCGAACTCGAATAGCAGGCTGTATCTAATGTTTGATTCGTCCTCAAAGGAACCGCTACTGTAGAGATTGCCGGTAGCACCAAGAGTAAGGAAGCTAGCTCCCGGAGTACTTTTAACAAAAAGGACGTTCCCTTCAGAGTCAAGTTCGAATAGCAGCGGGAAGCGTTCATCTGTTACTGGGTCACGATGCAGACCACCTGCATAGAATCTCCCACTAGAAGTCATAACCAAACTATAAATGCTCTCGTGACCGCCGCTGTCCCAATACCTTACTGAGAGGAGACTACCGTTCTTGTCATACTTCATCAGGAGACCATCGCGAGAGTCGGTATCAGGATTCTCTATATTTCCTTCGATATACACGTTCCCAGCGGGATCCAACGCTACTCCATAGGGTATGTCGCGTTCTCCGTAACTCCAGGTCCTTGCCCAGATGTTGGATCCGTCCGGCGAGAATTTCGCAACGAGTATGTCCTTGTTACCAACGCCGAAAACAAGGGCATTTCCCACGACGTAGATGTTCCCATCGCTATGCATTGCCATGTCGCTGGCCCGCTCATAATCCGCCGTGCCCCAAGTCTTCTGCATCAACAGGTTCCCCTCCGGGTCATACTTGAGGATGAAGATATCGTCGGCGCCCGCGCCAAAGTTCGCCGTATACCCTCCCACGATTATGTTGCCGTCACTCAGAATTCCTATTCCAACAGGAATATCTAGATACTCTCCGCCCCAGGTTCTAGCCCACAGGAGCTGCCCTTCAGTAGAGTATTTCAAGACCAGCGAGTCCTGGTCCCCTGCTCCGAAGCTCTCCGTGTAGCCCAGCACGTATATGTTGCCTTCTTCGTCCACAGCCA
>JAGGTK010000026.1 GCA_021163765.1 bacterium | reverse complement strand
TCTCGCTGCTTTCGTGCGCGCTGCCGACCTCAATCTTGATGCGCTCCGCGGTGCGCTCGCCGATCAGCAGGTTGTAGCGCCTCCGCGCGTAGTCGATGATAGCCTGGTCAAGCTCGTCGCCCGCGACGCGGATGGACTTGCTTACGACTATATCGTTCAGGCTGATGACGGCGACCTCGGTGGTGCCGCCGCCGATGTCAACCATCATGTTGCCCATCGCCTCTTCAATTACCATATTGCAGCCGATAGCGGCGGCCATCGGCTCGTCCACCAGGTAGACCCACTGGGCGCCGGTGCGGTGCGCCGCGTCCACGACCGCGCGCCTTTCCACCGCGGTAATGCCGCTGGGGATGCCGATGACGAGCTTGTGGTTCAGGCGGATGAACTTGTGGGGCTGCGTCGCCTTGTTGATTAGGTAGCGCAGCATGACTTCGGTGTATTCCCAGTCGGCGATGACGCCGTCCTTGAGCGGGCGCATTGCCACGATGCGGCCGGGAGTTTTGCCGATCATGGACTTGGCCTCCTCGCCCACCGCGAGCGGCTGGCCCGTGGGCAGGTCTATGGCGACGACCGAGGGCTCGCGCAGCACGATTCCGCGCCCGCGCACGTAAACGAGCGTGTTGGCGGTGCCGAGATCTATGCCGATCTCGTCGCGGAAATTACCGATGAATTCGTCCCACCAGCCCAAATGCACATCCCTGCTTCTGTTGAAGCGGGCTCAATTGTAGTGCGTTTTGCAGGCGCAAACAAGTTTAGCCCAAGCCACGCCGCTGCTGTGCTGCATGCCGGCGGGCTCACGGCGAAAAAAGCGCCCGAAACGGGATTCGCGGATTTGCCCGCAAAACCGGGAACATTTTGCTAAAAGGGCAGTCTTATATATTGTTCCTGACTTCCTTTCTGGACTTGTGGGGCCCCGCTAAAATTGGGGCCCCTCGTTTTTAAGCCTCCTTCAACTTCCACCGTCTCAGCTCGTCGCTGGTCGGCAGAGCCAACAGTGACGGGTATAATGATGGTGACGGCCCGTTAGGGAGCTGACGTATGGGGTGGAGAAGGGCGTTTATTGTAGGCTGCGTTTCAGCCGCGTTCCTCGCGGCGACCACGTGCGGCGGGCGCAAGCAGTCCTCAGTCGTCAGTCTTCAGTCGTCAGACTGGAGCGGTGGTCAATCACAAGAACGGGTAGCGCCGGCTATCCAGCCGGCGGCTGATGTATCCATTGACGAAACGCTGGTGGAGCTTGAGGGGATGGAGTGCCCGGAGGGCGTGGATGAGGAGTTGTGGGTGGAGCTGAAGGATGCGCTCAAGGAGGCGCTGCAAACAGAACTAACCGAGAGTAGGCCGGGCTCACCAGCCCGGCTCTTGGCAAGCCCTGAAGAGCAAGACGGGCACAGCATGCTGTGCCCCTACAA
>JAGGTK010000081.1 GCA_021163765.1 bacterium | reverse complement strand
GATTTAGAGAAGAGTGCCGTCTTTTGTTTGTCCTCCTTCGCATTGTGCGCGCCTTCGGCGTCGCATTCCCCGCCTTCGCGAGGGCGCCTGCGCTACACGCTGGCGCGGCGCGCCCACATCCATTGTCTTTCTTCGTGCCCTTCTATGAAGATGCTGGTGTCAAGGGGAATCCTCGGGTGCGTTTGTCGTTTCGTCCGTTTGTCTGGAGGGATTTCGTCCAGCCTTCTATTGGTGCTCCTGGCACACTGACTTATCCGGACGCGGGCTTCCCAATCTTCGTGAGGGTCTAGCTATGCTGACCAGGACACAAATGGGGCTTGCCCGTATGTCGGATCTGTTGTGCGGCGGGCCGGTATCTCTGCCGCCGCGTCAGCATCTGATAGACGCAGATGGCCAGGCGCCTGGCCGTGGCCATCCGGGCGGTCTGCTTGCCCTTGCGCGCCGCCGTGCGTCGGTAGTAGCCGGCCATCGTCGCGTCGGTGCGGATCGCCGTCACCGCCGCGCTGCCAAACGCCGCTTTCAGATACAGGTTGCCGTGTCGCCCGACCGGCACGTCCCGACTGCGCCGGGCCGACCTCCATGTGCCCGGCGTCAGGCAGCAGTACCGTGCAAACTGCTTCTGGCTCCTGAAGCGCTCTATCGGGCCCACCTCGCTGAGGATCAGGTAAGCGGTGAGCTGACCGATCCCCGGGGCGCTCTGAAGCAGATCGGCCAGCGGCTCCCCCTTAAGCCGATGGACGATCTGCTGCTTCGCCCGCAGCACCTCCGGCGCGATGGCGTCCAGCACCCGCAGGGCGCTGCGCAACTGGCCAGCGTAGGGCTCACGCAGCGCCAGCCGGTCCAGGTAGCTGCGTCCCGACCGGCCGAACATGTCGGTGAAGGGCGTCGGCACGTTCAGCTTGCTCAGGATCGAGTGGACGATGTTCCTTACCTGCGTTTGCAGGCCCAGAAGCCGGATGCGGAACCGATGCACCTCCCGCTGGTCTCGTTGCGCCTTCGTCGGCAGGTAGACCTGGGGAAGGAGCCCCTGGTGGCTCAGGACCGCCAGGGCCTGGGCGTCCAGGCGGTCGTTCTTGGCGCGGGCCTTCAGCAGGCGCCGCGTCTCCAGGGTGTTGGCCAGTTGGACCTGGGCGCCTTCCTCCTCCAGCAGGTCGGCCAGCCAGTACCAGTTGCCGGTCGTCTCCAGACTGGCCCGCACCTGGGGCCCCAGCGAGGCCATGTAGGAGCGGATCGCCTGCGGATCGTCATGCTCCAGTCGCCTGTGTTCGATCTTGCCCGTCTGGGTATCCAGGGCCGCCACTTGAGAGAACCTCTTGTGCTGATCCACGCCAAGCTCTATCATTACTCCGCCTCCTTGTGCAGAAACCCGGTTTTTACAGCACCCCGGATTCTGCACGCGGGCTACCGCCCGCGCAAGGAG
>JAGGTK010000092.1 GCA_021163765.1 bacterium | reverse complement strand
TTAGTCCGCATTCCTTGCGGGCGTGTCACCTGATTCTACCACCTGACGCGGCTTAAACACCTGAACAGGCTGCGCCCGCGGCTACCCGCGCGGCTCCTGCTTGAGCAAAAGGAGCCTTTCTAACCAAGCCCGCTGGAGGGCGTTAATAATAGATCGCGAATTTGACTCTCCCATCAGAGTACGCAATCGCGGGATGGTCGTTGACCTCTTTGAGCGAGCTGTGCCGGATAAAGCTCCCGGCGTCAACCAGGGTAACCGGTTCCCGCCAGTCATCTCCGTTTGCGTCTCTCGCCTCGACGTAATGGAGTTTGAAACAGCTCTCACCATAAAGGGTTACGTAAGAGATGGCAGGGCGTCCGTTAATGGCCGCCAGTGAGCAGTGCTTGCCCACGAAGTCCTCGGTGGAGCTGTCCAGGATGAGCGGCGCTTCCCACGTCTCTCCGTTGGGATCATTGGCGCGCACGTATCTAAGGCAGGCATAAGGGGGTTCGTTAATCACGCCTGTGTACGAGATGGCCGGATGACCATTGATTATGGCAATTGAGTTGTATGGTATGAAGGTGCCCGTTTGATCGACGGCCACCGGGCCTCCCCACACGGTTCCATACGCATCCAGCGCCCGCACGTAGCGAAATCCGGGCTCGACGTTGTAGCATATGGCCGGTTTGTTATTGACTACCGCCATTGAAGGGAATCCATACGCGGTTATCCATAATGGACTTCCCCAGCTATCGCCGTCGGCGTCAAGAGCCCGCATATAAGCTACGCCATCGAGATTACGGCCCTCGTAGGCTATAGCCGGATTTTCGTTGACCACCCGTAGAGAGAGACCGGTAGCTGAATCATCAGTGATACCACGGCCAGCTTCGCCCAAAACTAGCGGCTCTCCCCAAGCATCTCCGCTGGCGTCATTCGCCCGCGTGTACTTCAGCTTATGGTCCCCCCGACAGCAGGAGGCTATGGCGGGGTATCCGTTCACGACCGCCAGAGATACAAGGCCACTAGGCGGTACGCCGTAATCATCATCATCCACGAGCACCGGATCTCCCCAATTCATTCCCAGGGGACCGGTCGCACGTACGTATATAAGCTCATATGGTCCGGACATGTCGTAATCGCCAATGTAGCTAATGGCGGGACACCCGTTCACCACAGCCAGACAGGTGTATGAGCCGAAGTGATCAGCCGCAGTGAATATGCGCCACGCGCCCGCCGTGACTGTCATGCTCGCCGTGCACGTCCCATTGTGCTCGTCCATCACCCGCACCCGCGGGTCGTATACTTGCGCGATGTCGTAGGTGTGCTCCGCTGTGGGGACGTTTCCGGAGTCGTGGTCGTAGACGCCGTCGCCTTCCCAGTCCCATTCGTAGCTGACGATGGGCCCGTCTATGTCGCTTGAGCCGCTCGCGTCAAAGCTCACATCAAGCGGCGCATCGCCCTCTATCGGGTTGGCCAAAAGCTGCGCCACCGGCGGATGGTTGGGGATAGTTAGAACGTTGGAAAGCTCGCCCGGAGTTTTGGCGGCATCCATCGGCGCGACCGCGATGTACGTGCGCGGCTCCTCGGAAATCTCCACGCTGAAAGTTT
>JAGGTK010000004.1 GCA_021163765.1 bacterium | reverse complement strand
GAGAGGACATATTCGCCGTCGCTGAGCGAGCACGCCAGGTCGTCTATGCGGTTTGATGCGCCGGTTGGTGGGGAGGACGCGAGCTTGATACCCTCGCTGTAGGGCGGCCATTTATGGCCGCAGTCATACATACCTGTTGCAGAACGGCGGGGATAAATCCCCGCCCTACAGGGATCATTCAGCGCCTCCGCCAGCGCGTCCTTTAGCTCCTCAAACAGCGCGGGATCGACGCCGTCGGGCGTTTCGAGTGCGTTTAGTTCGGCGAGGGTATCATCAAGAGAATCGGCGGCCTGGAGGCCGCCGCTCCCATCTGATGACTGAAGACTGGCGGCTGACGGCTGCTTCCGCCCGCCACAGGCGGCAAATCCGAGCGCAAGCGCGCACAACAGGACAGTGAGAAATATCCCCCGAAGAATCGCCCTTACCTCCATTTCGGCTGCCTCCCTTACGGCGACTCGATGCTAAGCGTCAACAGTCCCGTTTTGCTCTTTCCGCATGAGCCGGTAAACACTAACATCAACAATACCAGGCAGGCTATAATGCCTGAAAACACCAGTTTAACGCTTAGGTTCTTCATAATTCATTCCTCCTATTTTATTATATGTTCACTTCCGCTGAAAGCGGACTGTGGCCCATATCGTGCGCTACCAATATGCGGCAAGTTGCTGCCTTGTAACAACGGCTGGGTAACTGTTGGGATGTATGAGCAGTGCATTATTCTCCCAACCTGCTACGTTAATGACCGGCACGAATCCCCAGAAGAAGCCGTCATACCATCCCAACATTGCTGGCTCGGTCTCTACATCTTGCGGAATGAATAGCAGCATCTCTATATCATCAGGACCAAGCGCCAAGGATACTCCGTGATAGTCTTCCGGGTATCCCTCAATAGGCTCTAAGTCCCATTCACCGTCGTCTTGCTCGCGTGCCATCTGCAGACCTACAGAGCTTCCACCCCAATGAAGTATCCGCGCCATTCCATCGGTCGTGACCGCAAGGTCATACGGTACGGTCCGTTCATCTGCGAGGGCTTCGTATATTAGTTGCTGCTGCCAGTCTGAGTTTACAAACTCCGCTAATAATAGCTGTTTCTTATCTTCTGACCGAGAGGAAACTAGAATATTGTCGTTTGGCCTTAGGGCTACGTACCCACCTATCGGTGGATCGATGATATCCCATCCAGATAGAGCTTCTCGCGCTATTTTAGCGTCGCCGCCGCCGTCAGTTATATAACTAAAGCTGATTACGGCTCGGTCCTGGGAATCGAAGAAAAGCTCCGTCCGAGGAGCGAATAGCCCGCCCGGTGCGACCACCTCATGCTGCCATACGCCTTCTCGCTTCGCCGCTAGGTGAACTGCGCCGTCATTATAGTCGCCCCACGATATCGCCGGACTGTCCAGGGAATCGAAGGCAAAATCCATCTGGCTGTAGTAGGGCGCATAGTTTCCAACTACCGCTTGCTCCACAATCCATTCACCATTCTCAAGCCTTTCGTATGCGATAACATCGGCTTCATTGTCATCTGTGTACTTCGATGCCCCGCAAAGTACACCATCCCTGGAGAACATCGGTGACATAATTGTCGATTTCGTCCTATAGGGAACGTAAGGTATCTCCTCCACATGCCACCAGGCGGAGACGGAGAGGGAGAAGTCGTGGGTGGTCATGCCGAAGGAGTTGGTGACGGTGAGGCGGGTGGGGTAGGTGCGGACGGGTTCGGGGAGCGTGCCGCCGCGCGAGAGCGTGACTGTCGGCGTGGGGTCGGTTGCGAAGTTCGGAGAAGCGCCGCCGCCGAAATCCCAGTAGTAGGTAAACGGCCCGTCGCCGGTGACGTCGGCGGTGAACGTGGCTTCGGTGCCGCTGTCGCCCTCGGTGGGGCTGACCGCTATAATCTGGGGCGGCTCGCCGGATTCTTCAGTGACCG
>JAGGTK010000066.1 GCA_021163765.1 bacterium | reverse complement strand
AGTCCCCGTCAATCCATTCGTTTTCGGGCGCGGTATCTTCGCCGAAGTGAATCGCCAGCGGCGTGATGTCTGATATGCCGACGGCGCCATTCTGGTCGTAATCTCCAGAGTTTCGATAAAGCCACGAGAGGACATATTCGCCGTCGCTGAGCGAGCACGCCAGGTCGTCTATGCGGTTTGTGTTGCCCGTCGGCGGTGTCGCTACGGACTTGTAGGGGCACAGCATGCTGTGCCCGTCTTGCTCTTCAGGGCTTGCCAAGAGCCGGGCTGGTGAGCCCGGCTTACTCTCGGTTAGTTCTGTTTGCAGCGCCTCCTTGAGCGCATCCTTCAGCTCCACCCACAACTCCGCATCCACACCCTCCGGGCACTCCATCCCCTCAAGCTCCGCCAATGCGGTTGCGAGGTCCTGTGTGTAGGGTGAGGGACTCGGCGAGGTCATCGCTAGGTTGCCTGGCGACGGCCCAGGGGTGGAGCCTTCACCTCCGCAAGAGCTAAGGAGCACCACTGCTAGGACTGTCATCAGCAGCGCAGCTCCTATTGTAACGATTTGTCGTTTACTATTGTTCACTATTCACACTCCTATTCGTTGATTAATATCTGCTCCACGGCCAATGGCCGATTCAGCTCTGTTTCACGTTTGGCTACCAGTAACTAGCGAGCCAGCCCCCCGTGAACAACGTCGGATAACCATGCGGGTGAAACATTACCTTAGCCCCGTGCGCGTCTAGTATTGGCAGTGGATTGGTTTCCCATTCGCCGTCATGGAACCAGGCCCAATATCCTTCATTGTCCTCGTAGCCCTCATTGCCGTAGTCGGTGAAGGTCACAATTTCCAGTCCATCGGGCGCCACCGCAACGCCCGCGCCAAAATCGTCGAAGGGATAGTCCGCGAAATGCTTGAAGTCCCAGTTTTCCTCCGTCTCGCGGGCGAGCCACACACGGTGCTGCCCTGGATACTGCGTTGAATCGTAATCCCCATAGACGATCAGCGCTCGCCCGTCAGAAGTAAGCCCCAGACATGTACCGTGAAGCACTTCCTCATTCTCCCAACTCGCGGTCTGGATATTCCAACCTGCACCGGTCTCAACTGCGTAACGCACTTCGCGCTCAGTTGGTGGGCCAAAGACGGTTCTGCGCCAACTAATGCGCACTCGGTCATCTCCGCCAACGGCTATGGACGGCCCACTATTGTCGTTCTCGGCACCTTCCTCGAATATCGTTACCCATTCCGCACCGCTCTTCCGTACCATCGTGAGCTTGGTGCCAGGCTCGTCTCCTTCTCTTGCCGTCCAGGCGATTACGGGCCTGTCTTGAGAGTCAAAAACCAGCGTCGAATACGGTTTGAAGACCCCGCCAGGCGCTACGTATTCGTGCGTCCACTCGCCTCCGCTCATGCGGGCATACCAGAGCGCTCCTCCGATGCTTCCCCTGGCGTAGCTCAATGCCGGGTTGCCCTCCAAATCCATGGCAAGAGAAGGCTCGTCCGCCGGGGGCTGGTCCATTGTGAGGTGTGTCACCCACGTATCACCCTCTAATGACACGACGCGCACAGACCGCCCGCCGGGTCCATCAGGAGTTTCGTCAAGCTCGAGGGCTACCCAGAATGTGCCATTGGGGGCGAAAGCGACTGACTGCATTGAGACATAGTCGTCTGCAGCTCCGTATTGCGGTAATTCAGTTACGTGCCACCAGGCGGAGACATTCAGGTTGAAGTCGTGGGTGGTCATGCTGAAGGGATTGGTGACAGTGAGGGAGGCGGGGTAGGTGCGGACGGGTTCGGGCAGCGTGCCGCCGCGCGAGAGCGTGACGGTCGCTGACGGCTGATCGCTGACGCCTGACGACTGATTGGGCGATGCGCCCCCGCCGAAATCCCAGTAGTAGGTGAACGGCCCGTCGCCGGTGACTTCGGCTGTGAATGTGGCTTCCGTGCCGCTGTCGCCTTCGGTGGGGCTGACCGCTATAATCTGGGGCGGCTCGCCGGATTCTTCAGTGACCG
>JAGGTK010000079.1 GCA_021163765.1 bacterium | reverse complement strand
TTGTGGCTTTTTGGGCCGTTGCTCCGGCTTGTTGGAGCACGCCGCGTACTGTTACTTGCCCGATAAGCGGGAATATTGACATGTGAGTCCGGTCTAAAAAGCCCCCACCTGGAGCATCTGGCAAGCGAGGCGCCGCGAGTTTGCCTCTCCAGCCCCCCACCCTGCGCTGGCTTGTGAGGCTCATTGTCCGTTATAGTTGGCCTGTAACAGTCCCCGAAACCCTCCAGGAGGGCAAGAACCGTGTTCCGCCAGTCACCAGCCCATCTCCAAACGTCTTTGCTGGGCTACTACAATCAACTGCCCGAGTCCAAGCGCAAACTGATCGAGCAGTCCGCTCAGGCCGCTTTCCACAAACAAGTGGTCTCTCGAATTGACGAGACGCCTTTCGCCCCGCTCTACTGTGAGCAGAACGGGCGCCCAAACCAGCCGGTGCGCAAGCTTCTGGGCGCCATCGTCCTGATGCATATGAAGGGCTGGACGGTGGCGGAGCTTTTCGAGAACATAAGTTTCAACCTGCTGACGATGCGGGCTCTGGGCGTGGAGACTCTGGAGGAGCAGCCTTTCTGTCGAGCCACGTTCTTTAACTTCCAGGACAGGTTGGCGCGGCATTTTTTGAGCACGGGCCAGAATCTGCTCGAGCAGATATTCGACCACTTAAGTTCCTCCCAGCTTGATAAGCTGGGCATAAGGGGCCAGATTCAGCGGAGCGACTCGTTCCAGGCGATCTCCAACATTGCCTGCTATAGCCGCCTGAGGCTGCTTATCGAGGTGCTTATCCGGCTTTATCGCGCCCTGAGCGCAGAGGATAAGGAGCGTTTCGGGGAGATGTTGGGCCCTTACATCAGCGACAGTTCCGGCCATTACACTTACGGGCTCCAGCAGAGTGAGCTTGCAGAGGAGCTTCGGAAACTGGGAGAGGTTTACGCCCGCCTTCGGGATGCTCTGAAAGATGACTACGCAGAGGGGGAGATATTCCACATTTTCCGGCGCACCTTCCAGGACCATTTCACCTTCACAGAGCAGCGCATCGAACTTCGGCCTAAAGCGCAGCTGGCCACCGACTCCCTGCAAGCCCCCGACGATCCGGACGCCACCTACCGGCCCAAAAACGGCAAGGACTGCCGGGGCCAGGTGGTCAGCATCACGGAGACGGCCGATCCGGACGACGAAGTGAACCTCATCACCGACGTGGCAGTTGCGCCGAACAACCAGGACGACAGCCGCATCCTCGAGGGGCGGTTGGAGAAGATGAAACAGAAAACCCCGGCACTTGCCGAGCTTCACACGGACGGAGCCTACGCGAGCGAGGATAACGACCGCCAGATGGAGCAGATGGGCATATGCCACGTGGTCACGGGCATGCGCGGCCGCCCAAGACTGGTAGAGTTTGACATCAAGCAGCACGAGGACGGCTACTCGGTAAGCTGCCCGCATCAGACGGTGCGAGCGCAGATGGCCAAAAAACGCTGGAAGGCATCATTTGACCCACAGACCTGCCAGGGATGTCCAAAGTCGGAGAGCTGCTCGACGACGGAGCAGAAGAGGTGCCGAGCGTATTATTTTACGCACAGCGACTACCTGATCCAAAAGCGGAGGGACTCACTGGCGAAGATTCCCCCCGAACGCAGGAAGGTGCGAGCGAACGTAGAGGCGACGGTCAAACAATTCACCAAGCCCTTCAACCACAAAGGCAAGCTCAGGTACAGGGGCAGATTTCGGACGGAACTATACGCATTGAGCATGGCGATAGCGATCAACTTTGGGCGGGAGCTGCGCAACGAACGACGTCGGGCGGCGGCACAAGTCCGCGAGGCGACGAGAGACACAGCGATCAGGCGGGCACAATTGGCGCAGGGGCTCAAGGCGGCTCAGATGCTGGCGAAGCTCAGTTTAATCTACCGACTCGCATGGCAAGGTGAATACTTCGCGCGCTTTTCTGAAACGTCCCGCCGCCGGCGCACCGGCCCAAAACGGCCGCAGTAAACGAAGTTTTTAGACCGGACTCACATGTCAATATTGGTTGGAGGGGGGCTGGTGGTGAAATGCGTTACGCAGAGGCG
>JAGGTK010000021.1 GCA_021163765.1 bacterium | reverse complement strand
CATTGGGCAGGCCGGGCGCGATGTCGCCAGCAGGAGCAGTAAAACCCTCATTGGGCCCGCCGGGCTTGCCCGCCACCCCAGGGGTACGCCGGGCTCACCAGCCCGGCTTCTTTGTCCTGCTGGCGGCTGAAAGCTGATGGTTGACGACTGCACCCCACCGGGGGTTATCAGAACCCGCGCCTTTTGTTATGATGCACTGCCCTCGGGTACGACCCTTAAGGAGACACATATGTGGAAACTGCTGCTGAAACAGGACCTAACGGCTGAGGAAAAACAGGCGATAATCGACCGCACCACCGAGTATTACGGCAAGCACTTAAATCCCGGCTTCCTGAAGTATAAAAAGAGCAGTGACAGCAAGGCGATTGAGTGGAGCGGAACCGGCGCAACGATGGTGGACATCCACGGGCGGCGCTTCATCGACTGCCTGGGCGGCTACGGCGTCTACGTGCTCGGCCACCGCGCGCCCGAAGTCATCGCGGCGGTGGAGAAGGTATACCGGCGCATCGGGATGTACTCGCAGGAGCTGCTGAGCCCGTTCCAGGCCGAGCTGGCGCACCAGCTCGCAAAGCTTTCGCCGGGCGATATGAAGTACACCTACTACCATTCCGGCGGCGCGGAGAGCAACGATGCGGCGTTCAAGATAGCCCGCCTTGCAACCGGCCGGCACAAGCACATCACGATGAGCAACAGCTTCCACGGCAAAACGATGGGCGCGCTGTCGGCCACCAACCGCGAATCCATCCGCAAGCCCTTCGAGCCCCTGGTGCCCGGATTCATCGAGGTGCAGTGGGACGACCTGGAAGCGCTCGAGGCGGCAATGAGCGATGAGATAGCTTCGGTTATCCTGGAGCCGGTGCAGGGGGAGGGTGGCATCAACCTTCCGTCCGACGGCTACCTCAAGGGTGTGCGCGAGCTTTGCGACAGGCACGGGGCGCTGATGCATTTAGACGAAGTGCAGACCGGCTTCGGGCGCACCGGCAGGTGGTTCGGCGCGCAGCACTGGGGCGTGGAGGCGGATATGATGACGCTGGGCAAGGCGCTCGGCGGCGGCATATACCCGATTAGCGCCGTGCACGGCAACGAGCGCGCATGGCACCGCCTGGAGGAAAACCCCTGGTGGGTCACCAACACCTTCGGCGGCAGTGCGCCCGCCTGCGCCTGCGCTCTGGCAGCCATCGAAGTAATGCAGCGCGACGGCGTCGTGGAGCAGGCTGCGGCCAAGGGTGAGCTGTTCGTGCGCCTGCTGCGCGAAGCCGTCGAGCCGCACAAGCATCTCATCGCCGGGGTGCGGGGCATCGGGCTGCTCATCGGCGTGGAGTTCATCCGTCAAGAGGACGCGGTTGCGGTGGCGAAGAATCTTTTCTCAAAGGACGTGCTGACCGCGCACACGATAAACAATCCCGCCGTCATCCGTATCGAGCCGCCGCTGATTATCAGCGAGGACGAAATACGGCAGGTCGTCGCGCGCTTCACCGCGTGCCTGGAAGAGTGCGACTAGGGTGAGCCCAAGGCTGGACGGGTGCCCGGCGACCGATCTCAAGCCGGTGCTTCTCTACCACAATTGGGCGAATCTGAGGTCGTCCCCACCGTAGCTGATGCCGATGGAGCCGTAAGGACCTATCGCGATCGACGTGTACTTGCCGACCTTGTAGGCAGAATCCACTGTTTCAGTGGCCCACGCTGGTTGCGCCCCTGTTTGACGGGCTAACCTGAGGTCGTAGTCTCCGTCTGTGTATTGCTGCGTGTAGCTGATGACGGCTTTATCCTCTGCGTCAAATGCCAGCGAGGTCCACTCACCGACGAGTGGCGGACCAAAGCCCTCACCGTCAACAACCTCTGGTGCCCTCCAATTCCCTGCATACTTAGCCGCGTATCGCAACTCGGTATTCCAAGAGTGATGGTAGCTAACGGAAGGCTCGCCGTTGGGTCCAAAGCCAAGGCAGCTATACTGCCCCAGCCCAGCTAGTGGATCTCCAGCGAATTCCACTGTCTCTAACTGCCAGTTCCCCTCATTTTTCGACGCGTAGACCAAAGCACTGCCAGTTATGTTGTGGCAGAAGCTGATTGCTGGATTACATG
>JAGGTK010000085.1 GCA_021163765.1 bacterium | reverse complement strand
AGGAATTGGTGTCCCAATCCATTGACCAGACGCTTACGGAGCTTGAGGAGATGGAGTGCCCGGAGGGCGTTGACGAGGAATTGTGGGTGGAGATGAAGGATGCGCTGGGGAAGGCATTGAATGATTCCTGTAGGGCGGGGATTTATCCCCGCCGTTCTGCAACCGGTATGGATGGCGGCGGCCATAAATGGCCGCCCTACAGCGGGCACAGCATGCTGTGCCCCTACAAGTCCGTGGCGACGCCACCAACCGGCGAAGCCAACCGGGTGGATGATCTCGCCATCCTCGACAATGGCGATGGGACATTCACGCTCACGTGGCATTACAGAAATCTCGGCGATTATGACCAGGACGGTACAGTTGCAGTTGAGGATATAATCCCGCTGGCGGAGCATTTTGGCGAAACATACGAGTCTGAGGACATAAGCTGTGTCCAGGCGGTGATTGACGGAAGCGGGAACGGGCGCATCGGCATCGAAGACATAACGCCGATTGCCATCAATTTCGCGGCGAGCGTGCATCATTATGCAATCGAAGGCGCGGCTGAAGAAGCGGGAGCCTACGAGCTGGTCAGCGAAATCGCGCAGGATGCGGGAAGCGGCGATGGGCGGCTGGAATACAGCGCCGTCATCGAATCACCCGCGGCATTGTGGCATCGGGTTGTGCCCTACGACGCTGAAAATAATCCCGGCGAGGCGTCAAACGCCGTGCTGCGGCCAACCAACGAGCCGGTCATCTACGAGGTCAACCCGACCGAGGGCTACCAGCACGAGGAGTGCACATTTAGCGCGACGGTCACCGGCGCGGAGCCGCGCGAATACGCCTGGGACTTCGGCGGCGGAGCGTCTCCCGACAATTCCAGCGAATCCTCGCCAACCGTCATGCTCGCGGACGCAGGCGAATACGCAGCATCCCTCACCGTCACCAACGCGGACGGCTCCGCCTCCTATCCCTTCACCCTCACCGTCTCCGAACGCGACATGTGGGCGCACACCTGGGGTGGATTTCGGTCGGACATGACCGTCGACCTTATGCTAGACGGACAAGAGAATCTATACGTGGTCGGCGAGACCAACAGTTTTGGTGGAGGCGATGATGTTCTCCTACTCAAGTACGTTGCAGAAGGAGAATTCCTGTGGGCCAGAACTTGGGGTACTGCCGTATACGAGAATGTGGCAGGCGCCACACTCAGGGAAGATAGACTGCGCGTCGTGGGCCACACCTACATATCGGGGGACCGCCGGGACGATGTAGTCTTTCTCGAATACGACCTTGAAGGGAACTTGTCGTCCTCGAGGACCTTTGGCGGTAACGACTATGATCGCGTGCACGACATTTTCGTAGATCCAGAGGGCAGCATCTACCTTGCAGGTGAGCGGTATGCATACGCGGGAGACGCAGACGTCCTGGTAGCGAAGTTCGCTCCAGACTTGACATGTCTCTGGGCACGGGCCTGGGGCGGCGCGGGAGACGACCTTGCACGCGGCCTTGTGGTAAACGCAGATGGGTCGGTATTTGTGGCCTGCAACGTTGACAAGCTGGCGGAGGAAGATGATATCGGCCTGCTCAAGTACTCCAGCGGGGGAGAGCTTGAATGGGCAGTCGCCTGGGACAGTGGAGGGAACGAGGGTGCTACTCATATCGTGCTTGTTGGCCAAGGGAATCTTTGTGTAATGGGTAGGACGAACGGTTTTGGTGTCGGGGACTACGACATACTCCTCACTATGTGGGATACGGAAGGGCAACTTGTCGCGGCACGCACTTGGGGCGGACCTGACTCGGACAGCCACGCACTCATGTTCCTTGATCCGGTAGGTGGCGTTCGCATCTTCGGCTGGACAAGAAGCTTCGGGCCACTCAGCGCTTTGATGTTGAAGTTGGACGGTGACTTCGACCTGCTTGAAGCCGCCAAGTGGAGCGTGGATTACACATACTTTGAGACGATGACGTGCGACTACAACGGGAATCTCTACATGGCCGGCAGCACCTCGAGTCTGGGGGGGCATTGGGAGGAGGTCGAGATAAGCGAACAGCAGGTCGGGGGCACCGTGAGGTCACTATCGACGGACGACGACGACCTGGACTGGTCGGAAGGAACGATCGAGGGTGAGGAGGACTCCCCCGAAGGTGAAGAGGACACGAGCGCGGGCAGCGTCGATGTCTTAGTGATAAAGAACATGCCTTGGTAACTTACGCCGAAGCCGTGGCTTAGGCGTTGAACTGAATATATTGTGC
>JAGGTK010000019.1 GCA_021163765.1 bacterium | reverse complement strand
ACGGCGTTGTGGCCGTCGAAGACATAATCCCGCTGGCGGAGCATTTCGGCGAGACCTACGAGACTGAGGACACAAACTGCGTTCAGGCGGTGATTGACGGAAGCGGCAATGGGCGCATCGGCATTGAGGATATAACGCCAATTGCGATGAACTTCGCAGTGGAGGTGGAGCATTACGCTGTTGAAGGCGCGGCTGAAGAAGCGGGAGCCTACGAGCCGGTCAGCGAAGTCGCGCAGGATGCGGGAACCGGCGAAGGGCGGCTGGAATACAGCACCATCATTGAATCGCCTGCGGAGCTGTGGCATCGGGTCGTGCCGGTGGACAGCGAAGGCGCAAGCGGCGAGGCGTCAAACGCGGTGCTAAGGCCAAGCAATGAGCCTATCATCTACGGGGTCAGTTCCACCGAGGGCTACCAGCACGAGGAATATACGTTTAGCGCCACCGTCACCGGCGTAGAGTCGCTTGAATACGCCTGGGACTTCGGCGGCGGCGCGACGCCTGACACATCCTCTGAGACATCCCCGACCGTCACCCTCGCGGACGCAGGCGAATATCAAGCCTCCCTCACTGTCACCAACGCGGACGGCTCCGCCACCTTCCCCTTCACCCTCACCATCTCCGAACGCGACATGTGGGCGCATACCTGGGGACGGGAGGGTTCAGAAAGCATTAAGAGCATCGCGGTTGATGATAACGGAGATGTTTACCTGGCGGGAATCACTTCTGTAAGGTGCCTGATTCTCAAATATAGCTCTGAGGGCAATCTGCTGTGGGCAAAGCTATGGGGAGGGGATTCGGGTGAGTACTTCACCGGAGTGCATATGGCCCCCGACGGTGCCATATACGCGACGGGTATGACTGACAGCTTCGGCCAGGGCCACGACGATGCTCTACTCGTCAAATACGACGCGGAAGGAACTCTCCTCTGGGCTAAAACCTGGGGGACTGCCGCCGGTTACGAGCGGATATACGGGATGGATGTGGACGCCGAGGGCAATATCTATATCTGCGGTGATGTTGTCGTTTGGGGAGGTAAAGCAGATATTCTGCTAGTGAAGCTTAGCCCGGAAGGGGATGCTATCTGGGCCAGGACCTGGGGCGGGAATGAACGTGACCGCGCTCGCGACGTGCTCGTTACATCTGAAGGAGTCTACGTTTGCGGCTACACAGACAGTTTCAGCGCTAGCGAGAATGATGCGGTGCTAATTAAGTACAGTACCGAAGGCGAATTCTGCTGGGCCAGAACTTTCGGAGGAGCCGAGGGAGACGGCTTTCAATCAATTACAGGAGATGAGGGGAATATCTACGTTGCAGGCAACACTGCAAGCTATGGGGTAGGGGACAGAGACGCCCTAATTATGAAGTGGGACTCAGAAGGCAACGTTCTCTGGGTAAGAACTTGGGGGGACGTTGGCTCAAGGGGCTTGAACGACATAATCGTTGTTCCAAGCGGCTCCGTCATAGGGGCAGGAGCAACCAACAGGCACGATCCAGAAAACTGGGACGTGCTGCTTTTGAGTGTAAATACAGATGGAGATATCCTTTGGGGCAAGGTCTGGAATAGTCCCAACAGGAACGCCGCTTATGCCCTAGAAGATGACCTTGACGGGTCTTTGTTTATTTGCGGAGAAGGTATAAACGCTGCTGGAGAATGGATGGATGTAGAAGGAACGCTCTCCATACCCGACTTAACAATCGGCGCCCCCGAAGGGACATCTAGCCCTATCGAGGGGATAGTGAGTGTGGCTGAAGGCACCGAGAACGAGCCCGAAGGCGTCCTTGATTCTGGAGGAGGTAAGGAAGATGCACTTCTGATTAAGAACTATCCAAGATAATCCGCCGGTTCAGGAGGAACCGGAGGGACTGAGTTTAAACGCCACGAGTGTAAAGTAAAAATGGAAGGAGTAGAAGATGAAGATTTTACGAACAGCCGGATTGAGCCTGCTGTTTTTGGTCGTTGTGTTTACGCTTGCCACGTGCGGCAAGCATCGCAGCCCGGGAAAGACCATAGGCCCGCCCACGCCTCAATCATCGAAGGAGCAGCAGCGCGCGGCAGCTTCACCAAGGCACGTTCGCACCCAGGAAGACCGCATGCTCATCGCAATGCCCTTCGAAGACCGCCTGGCATATCTGGAAGACAAGCTGAAGCAGCTCGTCTATGAGATGCATGGCATCGTGATTGAGGAGACTGTTCTTGGCTTGAAATCCGCATCCAGTGAGGGAGTACCCGCAACATCTAGGGAGAAACACGGCGTCCAGGAGCCTGCGGATCCCGAGAACCTACGGGAGAATCTCACCTTCACCTGGCGGGAGGCAACGCGCGATTGGAGACTGTCCTTCTATGAAACGCTGAATGGCTACTAGCGCCTTAGCCCGCGCCTGTCTCTAAACCATATCCCACGCCCCGCCC
>JAGGTK010000034.1 GCA_021163765.1 bacterium | reverse complement strand
CAGCAGCCCCTACACCGGAACCTGGTTTGTTCGTCCACGTCGGAGCGATGTTCGTATTCGTGGCGTCGATGTTGCCGACGACCTTGAGGCCGCGCCATTTTCTACCTATTGCGGTTTCAGGATACATCATTGACATCCTCAAGCGAATCCTCAAGCGGTTCTTTCTTTCTCCTTATTTTAAATTCAGCGAATGGACCCAGCAACATAAAGGCCCAGCATGCGACAAGAAGCGGATCATACGATACATGCTTGTTTGGCAGACTAAATAAAGTGAAATGGTTAATATTCTGAAACATAACAATCACTACGAAATTAACAGCAGCTATTCCTAATACATACTTTCCAAGTATTGCAGATGCTAATCTATATAATCCCGCAGCAATAGCCATATCAAGTAGGAACATTGACCAAGAATCAATGGGCACACTATACAAGGATGATGTGCCAAAATACAAAGCGATTGCAAGGCAAACAAATCCGATAAATCGTTTCATAATACGACATTCCCCATATTATTCTCTACCTTCGTATACTCGATGTATCCTTGACCATTTTGCACCACATACTACTCTCAGAGTCCATGCTAATGCGTGCATTAACTCACACGCCCCAGTAGGTGGCCCATGCGCCTCTGGCATCTCAATCCACTCAGGGCCGGCACAGTGTATTTCGGGACAACCCGGCTCATCAGACATGCAATTCTTTAGCTCAAGGCATATTTTATAGTCTTCATTTATGAACTCTATAAGTGCATCATAGATCATGTCCCTATAGTTATTGATGCAGTTTGTAATAAATCCCCATGCTGAACACAATATGGCTAGTAATGTTATCAATGCAGCCAGAACACAGCAAAACAACCACCAATGAGTAAGTCCGGGATAGGCAACAAACCATTCCATGCAAGCCAGGAAACTTACGGCATAAATTACCACGGCCGCAAAAATCATTGCAAAGAACCCAAGCCAGCAATTCGCAAGATACCTGTTTGCGGCATCTATCTTCTCTCCGAGCTTTTTCGTTGCTTCCTTTTGCTTATCAAAAATTTCGCGGCAGTCTTCGCCGCAAGGAATCCCGAGATATAATGGGCCCAGATCACCTCCGTCATCTTCAGCACCTCCACCACCAATGCGTTCATAACCTCCCGCTCCACCAGGATAACCTGGTGGCGGATAGTCAATGTCTGGAGGCCAGCAAAAGCCGTTGTCTCCATCGTCGTCAGGTGGCTGTCCCGGAATAAAACCACCACCATTGGGTGGCTCATCAGGAAGAATTCCGTCACCAGGGGGACAAGCGCCACCACACTGGTTATTCACACTATTTCCCCATCCGCCGACGGGGGTTGTTGTGGGGACAGGTCGGATGCTGCCGATGCTGAAATCGCCCAGTGCGTAATGGCTGCCGTCGCCGCGGCCAGCGGGGTTGAGGTCGCGCCCCACGAGCCAGCTTTTGACCCGGGTTCCTTCGTACATCAGATTGACACCGCTTAGCTCAAGTGTGCCGCGGTCGCTCGAAAGTGCGATGCTGTTTTCGTTATACGTCATGTTCCGCTGGCTGAACAGCTCGCTCGGGTAAGTCGTGGTCTGGCCCTGTTCAGCCGGAAGCGAGCCGTTGATGAGCACCAAACGGCCTTTCGAGGCGATGGCCGACGTGTCGCCCGCAGCCGACGTCGATGGATTGTACGTTCTCCGCGCAGGCGCGATCTCGTCGGAAACGTTGATAAACTGCACGGCGCTGTTCGTCTGGAGTTGTTGCGATTCAATCGGCCTAAGCGGGCTGCTGCCAGCAGCCCCTACACCGGAACCTGGTTTGTTCGTCCACGTCGGAGCGATGTTCGTGTTCGTCGCATCGATGTTGCCGACTACCTTGAGGCCGTCGCGCACGTGCTCGAACGTCGTCGTGGTCGGCCCTGCGACGGTGCGGTCGGTGCGCAGAAGCCTCCCCAGCCCGTCGTACTTGTGCTCGACCGTCGTGCCGACCGACGCGCAATCATGCTCGATAAGGCGGTTTTCGAAGTCGTACTCGAAGGTGTTCGTGAGCGCATCCTGGCCGTTCCAGGTCTCCTCGATTTCGGTGATGTTGCCGTTCGCGTCCGACGTCACCGCTGCGACGTAATTGTTCAAATTAACATTTTCGGTTACCTGAGTCACGTTACCCCACGCATTGAAAGTATACCCGAAACTGCGGGCGTTGTACAGGTTCCCCGAAATCGCAAGCGCAGTGCGGTTCCCCGCCGAATCGTACGTGTGATCGAACTGGAAGCGAAGGTTCGAGCCGCTGTCCGTCATCTTCTCCTGTTTGATCCGCGCCAGCCGGTCGAACGCGATGAGGTACGTATCGCCCGTCGTGGTCTCTGCGCGCTCGTAGCCGAACGTGTTCGCGGGCAGGCCAGCGGGCGAGTAGTCGTAATCGTACTGTTCGAGCGTATTCGGCGGCCCTGCGGCATCCT
>JAGGTK010000025.1 GCA_021163765.1 bacterium | reverse complement strand
TCCCGATCCCGAAGGCAGCTGACCCACGCGTTACTCACCCTTTCGCCGCTCTACTCTCCCGCCGAAGCGGAATTTCGCGCTCGACTTGCATGTATAAGGCACGCTGCCAGCGTTCGTTCTGAGCCAGTATCATACTCTTCAAAAAAAGTATCTACTGCATTACCGCGCGCGCTCGTAAGCCATCACGCGCGGCTTCCTCCCGGGCTCGCCGCCGCTAAAAAACGCGGCGCCTCTCGCTCGAGCAAAGACTGTCTGCGAACGCGCTTGCACGCGTCCGCCTCCAATTTGTCAAAGAGCATACTACAACACTTAACTCATTCTACCAGATCGCTATAGACCTGTCAAACCCTACCGAAACTTTAACTGTCAATATCTAGCGATGGGACGCGCCACGCCTCCGGCGCTCTGCGCTTCCCCGGCGCCCCCGGCCGGCAGGGTCAAGGAAAGAGCTTCATCCAAATCCGAACTGTCATTCTAACACATCCGCGGATCGTGTCAAGTCACTGCCACAAAAACGAGCCATTTGCGTTGTGGGCTGTTTTGACCGTTGGAGGCTGGGGGTGGGGCGCTGGCCGGTCCCCACAGAGAGCTATCTTCAGCGCAAGTCGCTGCCGGAACTGTGCTTTGTCTGCTTTTCGGCGCTGCCGCCCGCCTTTGAGGCAGACTCTCCCTGTAAAGGGCCCACTCGTCGCCGCTTTCGCCCGCTGCGCGCCGGCCGCGCCGCCCTCAAGCGGCACAGAGCAGACTGCGCATCTTGTCCTTCTGCTTCTCTTTGACCCTCCCCAACGCCATCGCCAGCATCACTATAAGGGCCAGCGAGCAGCGCAGTCGCATCTTGTTGTGCCCTCGTATGAAGTGGCGCTCAAACTCATAGGATACGTCCAGTCGGCTGTTGACTCTCTCGACCGCCGTGCGCTTCTTGTAGAGCCGCTCGAAGCTGTAAGTGGGCCGCGCAAGCGGGGTGAACGTGCGTTCGTCCAAGCTCCTGCGAACCCGCACTATGCGTCCATAGTCGCTGGCGCCGCAGCGCTCTCTGTCCGGGCACTCATATCCATACACCGCAGCAGGGCAACGCCATTTCTGTGTGTCTCTTTTGTGTTCATAGCCACTGTAGAGCATCTTGCCCAGCTCGCCCGTCTTCATGCAACAGCAATACAGCTGCCCCTGGCAGTCATAGACTATGTTGTCTGCCCCTTCCAGCAGGGGCCGGGTCTGCTCCCCATCCTTCCAATCTTCGCGCTTCGGTATTATGGGTTTTATGCCATGCCCATCCCATAATTTGCGAAGTAGCTTTGTGTCGTCGTAGGCCTTGTCGGCCATAAACGCCTGCGCATCCTTAAGCAGTTCGGGATGTCGATCCTCCAGGCCGTCCAGCATCCGTGAGGCGCACTGGTTGTCCGGCCGCGAGGCCTTTGTCACTTCATAGCCCACCGGCAGCTCATAGTCCGCATCCACTACCAGGTGCAATTTGTAGCCGAACCACTTCTTTAACTTCTCCCACAATGCGCCATCCTTGCGAACGCCCCGGTAAGTCTTCTTGCCAAAGTCAGCGTCCAGGTCCCGGCGCCCGTCCGGCGCCAGGGCTGCCAGCGCTTTCTTGCCGCGAGGACGGGCGTGCGTCCGTATGCCCTTAGAGTCGCAGGCCAGGCGCTTGCCGAACCCCTCAAGCTGCTCTCTGAGCGCCTCCACCAGAGCGTCAAACATCTGATCTATCTGATCCTGGTGGCTGATCAGCTTCTTTAGGAACCGCGTGTAGACCCACGGCGCAGGCGCTGCATCTTTGGCAGTCTTGGCTGGATCGAATCCACACATCCACCGAAGCCGATCATTGCGCAGAAGCTCCCGCCTCAGGCTCTCTATGGAAGGATGCTGAAAGACGATCCCGGCGAGGATGGAATTCCACACCGCCCGCACCGGATAATCATCCCTGCCGTTTGCCCTCTCGGCCTCCAGGGCGCGCATCAGCGCTTCGTCGGGCATAGTCTTGAGCACAAGCTGAAGGCGGCGAAGCTCGCCCAGATTTTCCACATCTTCCCATGAAAACAACCTGGTCTGTGGTATAATAGCCATTGTGCGGCCTCCTTTTTGTTGTTAGTCGTATCATACCGCAAAAGCGGCAGATACGACAAAGGAAAGCCGCACATTTTTTTGGGGTGAAATCGGGGCTCTCGCGCTCCCAAGCCGCCCACAGCCCCTCTGACGAGCCAAAAGTGCGGTGAAAAACTTTTTCGATCTGCCCCCAACACTATGCGACATCTGAAGTTGTGATCAACGCAAATGGCTCACAAAAACGCAAGAAAACCACGACCTTGGGGAACACTCCACCAGAGCGAGGAATGCTAGCCCGGATATTACACGAGCCTTTCCCGTCCAACGGACGCTCTTGCCCTCATACTGCCCCCTCCGCGCTCGCCTGTCCTCGACGCGCCTATTGGCACGCGCCGCCGGCAACTCGCTTGTGCGGGCTTG
>JAGGTK010000011.1 GCA_021163765.1 bacterium | reverse complement strand
AGGTACTATTTCACTCCCCTCCCGGGGTACTTTTCACCTTTCCCTCACGGTACTTGTTCACTATCGGTCGTCGGAGAGTATTTAGCCTTGGGGGTTGGCCCCCCCATCTTCCCACAGGATTTCACGTGTCCCGTGGTACTCGGGAAACTCGGCGGAAGTCCGTAACCTTTCGCGTACGGGGCTGTCACCCTCTTTGGCGCGCCTTTCCAGGCGCTTTTGCTAGGTTGCGGATTGATTAACTTCCTTCCCGCTCCACAGGCGGGATAGCCGTCTCCAAAACCCCGCGTCAGCAACGGCTGTGGCCTTACACTGACACGGTTTGGGCTGATCCCCGTTCGCTCGCCACTACTAGGGGAATCGAGGTTTCTTTCTCCTGTCCAGCTACTAAGATGTTTCAGTTCGCTGGCTTCCCTCCCGCAGGCTATGTATTCACCTGCGGGTGACCTGCGATGAAGCAGGCCGGGTTGCCCCATTCGGAAATCCCCGGATCAAAGGTTGTCGCACCTCCCCGAGGCTTATCGCAGCTAACCACGTCCTTCATCGGCTTCCGACGCCAAGGCATCCACCGTGCGCCCTTAGTATCTTGACCACTCTACCTTGAGCTTGCGGAATTAGAAGAGGACACCTTGAGAAGCGGTGGCTCTCGAAAACCGTTTGATCAAGGCAGAGCAAAATGCTAAGGCAAGTTGCAATCTACCCAAATCACGGTTTTCAATGTACCCAGGGACAAGGTTGTGCCGCGGTTCCGGCTCAAGCCTTCTCCCTCAAGTCTGCCACCAGAAGTGCGCAGTTAATCATATTGCATGTCGCTACCGAGGGCGTAGCTAATAGAAGTTACCACCGGCAGCCGCCAATGTCAATAGCTGTAGCCACATTTCATCTGGGATGAAGCGTCTAAAAGCTGCGGCCACATGAGTGTTGCGGTGTTAGCGTGCGCTCGGCTGGCTCTAGCTCCGGCCTACCAGCTTTGCCAGCGCTGCTGATAGCAAATTGGCTATGGGCATTCGAAACCGCCAGCAGATGGGGATTTCTGTTCGCAAAGGCTTGACACCACACGCACACACGGTATCATTGAAGCGTCGTGTGAATCGTGTAATGAAGGATAGGTCACATGTATAGAGGATTTATTTTGCTGGTTTGCAGCTTGGTGTTTGCACTAGGGATTGCGTTCACTGCCAACGCCACCCCGCTGACTGATGCTGTGGATGAGTACAACGTGGTGGCATCGCGTCTTCCGAGCTACTGGAACACCTATCAGGATGACCAGGACGCAGCCTTTGACGACTTCCAGTTGATGATTGATAGCCTGGCGTACTACATCATGGAGGATGACATCGATGATGCACTCGCTTACTGGGACGACTATGTAGACGCGCGAGATGACCTGGAAACCAGTTCCGCAACGCTTGACAACAGCTTCTTCACAGTCTTCGTAACCACGCTTGAGGATGCGGCTGAGAAACTCCAGGACGTGGTTGACCTGGACGAACTAAGTGAAACGGAAGTAGCCTACGTTGATGGAAGCCCCCACTTCTCGCTTCCTGCGACGCCGTTTGTGTTCTGGAAAGATGAAGGGGAACCGCCGTTTGATGAATTCATGGAGTTCGAGTTCCCTCATCTCTCGGTGGGCGACCCAGCTTCATACAGTTCGTATGAGAGCGAGACCTTGGGTGGCTTCATCGGTTCCATTAGTGAAATATGGGATTTGATTAAACTACTACCTTGGTTCAACAAACACAAAGACACGGGGTCCAACATTAACTCTAGCCGGGCCGACGATTGGGATGCTCTCTGCGAATGGTGTCTTTGCGTCCTTGTAATAGAGGAAACACCCCCGCCTGAAGGATATACGAGGGAGGAAGCGATTGCATTTTGCGATGAGTATTCATATAGCCATGGAGGTAACGGGTGGTGCGAAGACGAGAACCTGTCAGACCGCGAGAAGGGCTTTTGGATACGCAAGGTACTCCCCGCGAAGCAGCAGGAAGATATCGATCGCGGCCCGGTGAAAGCCATTGAGGACTATCTAATGATTGCCTGGTACTGGGAATTCCCCTTTCCGATATCGACATAAGGAGAAAACACGCATCGACAGGCATCTGCATAGCCTATAATGCTAATGGAGGTAGATGATGATTGCGATTAGAGCACTCGTGCTGTTTGTGTGCGTCCTGGCGATTGCGGCGTGTAGCCCGGCGCGAAGCCAGGAAAATGTATTCTCTTTGCGGGCTCTCCCCCTCGAAACGGATAACTACTACCTGGGTCGTACCATATCCAGTGAAAGCGGAACTCTTTCCGGTCTTTGCTCGCCTACTGCGGTGTTTGACGAGCAGGTTGTTCTCTGCAAGTACTCAATCGAAGACAAGGCCTTGAGGCTGGTCTTCTCTACGCCAATGCCTCGAGTTCCGATCGGGCAACCTCGTCCCCAGCTGGTACTTGCGGATAACCGCGTTTTCTTGAAGGACTGGGTCAACTTGGACGCTGCATCTTCTGATTTCAGAAGCCACATCAGATATTCACTGCTGGACACGGAGACCGGAACATCGCAGGATGTCACACCGACCAATATAGTGGAAACCACACAATGGATGTGCAAGGCGGGTCCCCTTTGCCTATGGTCTGACCTGCATGGCGTGATTCTCTTCACTCCGAATAAGGAAACGCGCGAAGTGCACCTGTGGCAGGGCAAGGAAACGCTGCGAGAGGTCCAGAGAATACCTTCGGTTCTCGGTGTCGGACAGACCTTTGCTGGTGGTCTTTTCACCGC
>JAGGTK010000095.1 GCA_021163765.1 bacterium | reverse complement strand
ATATGGAGCGAGGTGAATCGCGGTGACGGCGATATTGACGGATGGGTTCAGGTTGCAGATTTAACTCCGGTAGCATTTAACTGGGGGGCATCTAGGTCCAATCCAGCAAAAGAATGGAATCTTGAGGTTGTTGATTACTACGGTAACTGGGTTATCGGGCAGGATGATGCCGATATGATTAACGAGCCGTGGTATTTGACGAGCGTGGGCGGCTATAGAATCGAGGCATTTGAAGATGCTCAGGGAATCGACCTTATCTGTGATGAGTACGTCGATGGACCCGATTACGGCCAGCGTGAGGATATCGCGAATCTTCCCTGCAGTAAGGACCTCGGTCTTCCAGGTACGCCCAACTGGTACCATTCAAAGACTGGTCAAGTTGGATACCGTTATTGGAATTCCGAATTTGGTGAGTACTTCGATATCTGGGTGAGATTAACCCCGTTCGATCAGGAACCTGAAAAGAACGAGGGCGTTTCGACAGATCTGATTCTAGTTCCACTGCGAGGGCCGCAACGGCCAGAGGCGAGTTTTACTGCGAATCCAAAAATTGGAAACGCGCCGTTATCAGTTTGTTTTGACGCACGTACAAGTAGTGATCCTGATGGGTACATTACTAAATATAGTTGGGACTGGGACGGCGATGGCACATTTGATGAGACATTTGAGGAGCCGGATTTGCCTGATGATCCCATTTGGTGGCATGAATACACGGAACCTGGTTTATACGAGCCCAGCTTGAAGGTTGAGGATAATGACTCGTTGACCGATGAATTAACCCGTCCATATGAAATCGATGTCAGAGATCCGGCTACCACCAACCTCATTTTCTTCAACGCCTGGCGATACAACCACCATGATCCTCAGCTAGAGGATAATTTTGGATTGGATGTAATGCAGTACATGGAACAAAAGGTAGATGATGTTACGGGTGAACCATATTGGGCTGGAAGAAAGGGCATTACGTTGCAGGTTCATGTCCAGGATACAGTAAATGATTTTTGTAATTTGAACGGGGCAAGAATATACATCGATATGCATGAACCAGAAGGAATGAGTGAACCCATGAGGGTACAGCATGTATTTACCGACCCACTAATCATTCCTTATGATGGATGTTGGGCACCCGATGATCCGATTTTCCAGAAATGGCGATACAATTCACAGAGCCATGAGTGGGAAACAACTGGCATTGAGCTGTGGCTATACAGACTGGGTGGTTTTCTGGATTCGCATCATCTCTACCATGATGCGGAATATGGTCAGGACGACTTTGCAGGATTAGTTGTTTCACCAATATGGATACAAATAGACATGCTTAATCCACAGTTTCAGTGGTTTGATATAGGCATTAACTACCTTGGTGCAACAACGCAGACGCCTCCTCAAGACGGAGCAGAAAGGATATTCGCGCTATTTTTTCCATTAAATGAACAAATTCCTGCTGCATGCGACGGTATGACAGTCTGGTTTATAATGGAAAGTCCGGTTGGTTCTCCAAGATGCTTCTTCTCAGATCTCGCTTCTGATGATTGGAATTTTAATGGCATCGAAGACCATTTTACTGTTGACTTTTCATTGTCTGAATTATAGTTTTTGTGATGTAAGTCATGAAAACGATTGGTAGGTGTTGATGTGTTTGGAAGGGGAATATATTTAGCAATATTGTGCGTTTTGCTCTTATCGGCTTGCTCCGGGGGCAAGACGGTTGCGAGTATTCCTCTTCAACAATCAAGTTCTTATGCCGAAGGGGAGGGCGGTTTGCCCTCCCCTTCGGTTGAGTTCAATATCATCCCGGTTGATAATCCTGGTTCCTTCATCGATTCCGGGTTATATGTGGACTCGCCATTTGCGTTCATAGACAAGCCCGATATCTCGGTTCTGGAAATGGGAAGAATGCCCGGCACCAAGGTTGGAGCCGGTGATGAAGATGGATGGATCGTTTGGCCGCCCGATGCATGGTCCACCGACCAGACGGATCACCCAATCGTTGACGAAATCACCGGGGCTTTGAGGGCGCGCAGGTATGATGGCAGTGGCAACTACTTTGAAGTCCCCTATTACTATCACCAGCGCGAGCTTGAGTTTACGGTTATTTACGTGATGGGCGAAAGGTCGAGCGATTACTTCCTGCATCCCGACTTCGACGCGGAGGAAGTATCGCTGAACGGCCCGACAAACGTAAAGGAAAAATGCGCGAGGGATTATTTCATCAGCCAGTCGTACGGTCGTTTCGTACCTCATTTCAACATCCACCGCGAGGTTTTTACGTTCGACGAGGATGAATGTAAGCATATAGTGTGGAATCCCATCAACTGTGTTCCTGAAATAGCGGATACAATCGGAAAACCTGAAAATCGTCTTTCGGGCAGTGTGCTTCGCCCGGTCATTATGTTTGTGAATCCCGGGAATCCGCATGGAGCGATTTACTATAACAACGCGTATATACTGGAGGAACAGAAAGGCGAAGATGGCAAAGACGAATACAGTTTCTTCGGGCTGGTTCATAATGGATTTTACGAGAACTGGTCGGAATTGATCCCCGAAAGAGGCTTTCCGATTTCCACCTGGTTCTGGTCAATAGGTTCGATACCTCACGAAATAGGACATGTGCTTAGCTGGCCGGATACATATCATGATCTTGACGGGCTCGATAAGTACCACACCCGCGAGCTTGATCTTATGGGAAGCACGGGATTTACACCGCTTGGCGTACACAAGGTCATGTCCGGATGGACGTGCTTTATATATACGAAATACGATACGAACGGCCTTGCGATTAAGCCGCAGGATACTTACGAGGGAAGAAGGGAACTTTATTTCATCTATCACAAGCCTGATGATGCAGCCGAGTT
>JAGGTK010000007.1 GCA_021163765.1 bacterium | reverse complement strand
TAGACAACAAGGGGAATGCCGGCGACGCGAGCAACACAGCGCAGGTCAGCGCCGCCCCGCCGCCGGCCGTGCGCATCCTTAGCATCAATCCGCTGGGCGGAGTTACTGGAACGGAAGTTACGTTTAATGCCGTAGTTTCAGGTGAAACGCCGTTTGACTACGCCTGGGATTTCGGCGGGGGCGCGGAGCCCGACGAATCCACTGAGGAAGCGCCAACCGTGACGCTGGGCCCGGTGGATACTTACGACGCAAGTCTTGCGGTGGAGAACGCAGACGGCAGCGCGGTGAAGCATTTCACGCTGACAGTCAGCGCCGAGCCCGGCGAGCCGCCCCAGATTATCTCGGTAAGCCCCACCGAGGGCGATAGCGGCACCGAAGTGACGTTCACCGCCGAGGTCACCGGCGACGGCCCATTTGAATACTACTGGGATTTCGGCGGCGGCGCATCTCCCAATCAGTCGTCAGGCGTCAGCGATCAGCCGTCAGCGACCGTCACGCTCTCGCGCGGCGGCACGCTCCCCGAACCGGTCGCAACCTACCCCGCCTCCCTCACCGTCGTAAACCCCTTCGGCATGTCCACCCACGACTTCTCCCTCGCCGTCTCTGCCTGGTGGCACGTGGAGGAGATACCTTATGTCCCTTATAGGACGAAGTCGTCAGTGGTGTCGCCAAAGTTTTCCCGCGATGGAGTGCTTTGCGGCGCGTCCAAGTACACAAATGATGACGAAGATGGTGTTGTTGCGTATGAAAGACTTGAGAGTGGTGTATGGGTTGTAGAGCAAGCGGTAGTTGGAAACTATGCGCCCTACTATAGCGCGATGGGATTTGCCTTCGACTCCATGGACAATCCAGCCATTTCCTGGGGTGACTATAACGATGGCGCGGTTCACTTAGCAGTGAAGCGGGGAGGCGTGTGGGAACACGAGGTTGTAGCTCCAGGTGGACTATTCGCGCCTTGGACGGAAGTCCTCTTTAACTCCCAAGACCGAGTCGTAATCGTCTTTGGCTACATTACCGGTAACGAGGACGAGAGCGGGAGGAAGATTGCTCGAGAGATGCCAGGTGGCTGGGAAATTTTCGATCGGCCTAACGGAGTAGTAGCTCTGGGATGCGACGACAAGGTCGCCGTAGCCTGTAATGAGCCGGACGCAAACAGAGCGCTGCTATATCGCGAGACCGATACGGGTTGGGAAACGACGCTGATTGTTGAAACACAAGAGGGCGATGTCGCGCATCCCGGTTGCTTAGCGATCGATAGCGCAGGATATGCCCACGCCATTGTTGGTGGCTCACATCTTGGCCTTATCGTAGCCCGGGAGCAGAGCAGCGGTAGCTTCGAGATAGAGGCTATAGAGAGCCCTCTGCAAGATAAATCGCTGATACTGCTTCCGGGAGATGAGGAGCTAGTTCTATTTACTGGCAGCTACTCTGAGGACGTTCCTGTCCTGGCGTGGCACGGGAGCGAAGAATGGGAATATGGAACATCCCCTATAGCTGGCTCCAAAGGGACGCTTACGCCCCTCGTTCATCCTGCTGGATATCTGGTACTTGTTTCAGTAACCCAAATAGCTGCCTACTGGTAGCGCACAACCTGGACCACAGTCCGCTTCCAGCGGAAGTGAATATATAGCAAAATAGGAGGAACGAATAATGAAGAATCTAAACGTGAAACTGGTGTTGACAGGCGTTATAGCTTGCCTGACAGTGTTGATGTTAGCGCTTGCCGGTTCTTGCGGGAAGAGCAAAGCTACTTCACCGTCAAGTAGCGTTGAACCGGCGTCCATGTCGGTGAAAAGCGTTCTGAGCAGACGTAACATCCCGCCCCTTGAGGAGCTTCTGGCGGAGCTGGATGCTCTTGACAAGCCACCTGAGGTAGACGGTGCGCTTTGGGCATCGCTCAAGGCCGACATGCGCGATTGGCTGATTGAGACCTTCGGGAAGGGAAAGGGTGCTAGCAAGTATCCCCCTAATTACGACCTTGAGAACCCGGACGAAACCAGTGCAACCCACGACTATGTAAAGCCCCGCGACCTTCAGTGGGAGAAGAGAGAGGACGACCCAGACGAAGAGACCTTTGGCAAGATTACCTGGAGATACGCCAACGATGGGGACTACGACGAGAACGGTGTTGTCAGCATATCAGACATTACGCCCCTAGCTATGCATCATGGTGAATGGGTTGATGAGGACAACAGCATTCAGGAGCTGATCGACGAGGACGATGATCCTTACGACAATGGCGACTGGATCGTAGATGTGGAGGAGGATGGCTACGGCTATCATAACGATTTTGAGACAATCCAGCGTTGCTTTTTCGTGGACATTGCCCAATACGAGGTTTTTGGGAGTGAAGACGGAGTGAACTGGGACCATCTCGCCTACATAGATTTCAGCGAAAGAAGCGTGATTACCGACGAGCGCGATAAGTTCGAATACAACCTCGAGTATGGCAATTATCAGGTCTATAAGGTGCGAGCGCTTAGCGCCGGGCCTCCCGGTGAATACGGAGAATATTGGTGGCATTCCGACCCCAATGATCCTGAGGGAAGCATCGTCGAGGCCGAGATTGTCCTCGGGCCGCCGGTGATAACTGACGTGAAGCCGGAAGCTCCTCAGGGACCTCCCAATACGCCCATTACGTTCGAAGCAACCGTTGAAGGACCGACACCGTACACGTACACGTGGACCTTCGGCCCGCATGCCGATCCTCCTCAGTCCCAATTAAAGAGTCCCTCAGTGACCTTTGACCAGGAATTTACCGGCACCGGCGTTCTTGCTGTGCTTGGTCGTTTTGGGTCAGATGTCTACGGCTTCCCTATTGAGATCAAGGAAGAAATGGCGCCTATCATTGATTCCGTATCTCCTTCTCCCGCTGAAGGAGACGCAGAAGATAAACTGACGTTCTCAGCGGATGTGCGAGGGAGTGAGCCGCTTGCGTATGCCTGGGACTTCGGCGGCGGCGCAACGCCTAATACTTCCAGTGATGAATCGCCTACGGTGACTCTGGGCACCCCCGGTC
>JAGGTK010000090.1 GCA_021163765.1 bacterium | reverse complement strand
GCTTAGTACCCCCCCAGAGGAGTCGCGACTTTCCAGTCGCGATTTAAAACCGGAGTGGCGGCCAGCCAGACGGGCTGGCAAGTCTCCAGGTTTACCCGCCACGCCGAAGGCGCGGGCGGGCCGCCACACCTTAATCGCGCGTCCTGGAGAACGCGCGTCCAAATTGTAGGGGTTTACCCGCCTATGGCGGGTTTATGCGCCTGCGGCGCACACAGCATGCTGTGCCCGCTGTCTTTAGATGATTGTTCATGTTGAAGTGCAAAGGGAATTAGAAAGATGCGAGATAGGCCAAAACTATGCTGAATCTAACGTATAGAAATTAGTGTATTATTAATGCCCATCAAAATCCAATTGAAAGGAGTAGATTTGACCATATAGTCCTATTGTAGTAGATTACATGTGTCTATGTAGGAGTTGAAATGAGTGATTTCGCTTTAGCATGTCATCAAGTGGGACTATCTATCAAGTACGGGACAACCTATTTCCCTTTCGATCCCGTGGAACTTGTTCGTGCTCTAACGAAAATAGGATTTATTCCCACAGAACAAATGGGGCCAGTGCCGATAGGTGCGAGAGTCGATGTGAAAGGTATTCTAGGGCGAAAAGGAGATGCCGTGCTCAGCATTAATACTGAGCGATATACTCTAGCCATAAACGCGCCGGACCCAGAATACGTGCTGTCGGAGGTAGAGTCGCTTGAATCCTTGCTGGATGAGGACCTCGGCTTTAACAGCAGTGGTGCTGTGCTTTATTATGAGCTTACAGCTGGTTTCACCTTGAAAGCTAAGAAGAACGTTCTCGAGAGTTGGAGTAAACACTTCACATCGATGCCAATAATCGAGGAGTTCTCTGAAATACTTGGTCAGCCTGTTGCTCCATTCGGTTTAGCATTAGTACCCACAGGAGAAGCCCCCGATCAGCCTAACTGGTTCCAAATTCGTTTGGAGCCCGTACTTCACTCGGCTGAATTACGCCATAGCATAATCGTCACCTGTCGGAACAACGACCGCGGTGAAGTTTTTGGATTCGGCCGATCTATGGATACTACAATACAAGCACTTCTGTCGGCCGTGGAGGATGGGTAGGCACCGTGCAAGTAGAAGTGAATCAAACCGTTTCACCTGTGTTAACTTGGAAAAGCAGCCAAGAACAACGTCAAATGGTGGCAAGCCAAATCGATATAGACACGCTATCTGAGCAGAAAGTAAAACAGAAGTCTGAACCTTTGACTATTCAGACTCCAGATAGCATGCGTTATGGCTTTGACGAAGCAGTTGTCCAATCCAACGGGCAGTTTGTGAGTGCTGGACCGGGAATGGCCTACGTGATACCGGTAGAAGTTATTGAGCTTGAGCCAGTCATAGATTCAACAGCTATGCCAATGCTATCTGATAGAGTTAAGCGGGCTTTGAATGGTTTGTTCCGGTTGTTGCAGCATGAAGCTCGAAGGTGTTTTGTGCGCGTAGTTAAAGTTGAGGTTAGAGGATTCTCAGATCCAGAGGAAGGAACGCAAGAAGTTGTGGTTTCTCAATACGTGATGCTTCCACCTCGTGGCGCACTTGACTACTGGGACAAGCTTGGCGTTCTAGTTGAGGTATGGGCCAAGAACCTTCCCGAAGAGTTGGTCAGGACTGTGACTGAAGGGATCTCAATAGAAGTGAGATGGGATAACGATGGGATGTTCGTTTGAACCCCTTGACTTCCTCGAACTAGCACGGAAGCTTGTAGTCGGAGAGCTGCAAGATACAGAAGCGATACTAAGGACAGCGGTAGGACGCGCTTACTACGCGCTCTTCCTTGTTGCCAGAGAGAGAACTTGTACTAGGGAAAGAAAGAAAGTGCATTATCGAGTCATAAAGGCGGTAAAGAGAAGGGATCGGTCTACAGGAGAGCAACTAAAGTCTCTGTTTAGGCTCAGAAAAGTAGCTGATTATGAACTCGTACCTGAGAATCCTAGAGACCGGGATTGGGATCAGAACTGGAAGAGAGCTAAAGATATCGTAGATCACCTTCTTCCCAAGTTGCAGAAATTATAACTCGGCATTGTGTCCTGAGAGTAATGCACTAATCCCCAGAGATCACCAGTGTCTAAAGGGACTGCCCGAACGCAGATCTGAATCGCGCGCTCATTGTGAATGTATATAGCTAGGCGTTAATCCCAAAAACCCCCCAAATCAGTGTCCTCTTTTTGTCAGATAGTGCTATAATAGTAAGTGAGCGTCCAAATACGCTTTAGATATGGCTGATGTGGTGGAAAACCGGGTGCGGCCGCCTATCCAGGCTTGCCCGCCTGGGCGGGCGGACGACCATAAGGTGTGTCGGCTGGATAGTTCACCCGCCGAAATGGAGGGCCGACACCACCCAGAAGACGGTGGAACTTTCCGCCATAGCCCTGCCCGTCCTCCGCAGAAGCCTTGCTTCGGAGGATGGAGCGAAGGCGGATTCGACGCCGCCGCGCTGCACGCCCAGCTCGCCGACCTGCTCCAGCTCTACCTGAAACGTGCAGCCGAGCCCGACGCGGTGGCGAAATGCTCCGCGAAGGACGCAATCTCGTGTGCGAAGACGCTCACGGCAATGATGAGTGATGTCCAATCGGGCAAACCGGCATCGGTGGATGCGGAAACCCAGTGGCCGAGAATCTATAGGGTGCGGTCTCGTGCCGCACCTTCTTCTGTATCCGGTGGCGCGGGCGCCTGCCCGCCCGAGCCTCGGCGTAGGTTGGTCCCGCCCGTGATTCCGCCAAATACACCGGCGAGACGCCGGTGCCACCAACTTGAGAGTCCCATCTCTACGCTAGAAGACGCGGTCGCCATCGTCTGCAACTCCGACGAGGAAACTCAGATCCTCGAGCCCTGGGCGCGATTACTCGCCCGCATCGAAAAATTGTGCACCGAAACCCAGAAGCGACTGGATAAGGCGCAATCTGGCGCACCCAATGAGGGTTTTACTGCTCCTACTGGCGACATCGCGCCCTGCCTGCCCAATGAGGATTCCCAGGCTCCATCCCCCAATCCCTCATCGCTAACCCCTGTAAGCGCGCGCGAATCTTCT
>JAGGTK010000022.1 GCA_021163765.1 bacterium | reverse complement strand
GTACCACTTCTTGCCGAACTCGCCGCGCAGGTGCTGCCGGATCGCCGCTTCGGCGAGCCAGGCCTGCAGGTACTTCGCCACGTAATACCCCTGGTCGAAATCCGAAAGCGCGCGCTTTGGCGAATACTTGAAAAGCAGCGTGCCGGTCAGCTTCTCGCGGTAGGCGCGCCGCGCCGCATCGGGGTCATAATCGGGCCAGAACCCGTACTCGTAATCGAGCTTCGCGGCGTACCGGCGCAGCATATAGAGCTTGTTGAAGCGCGAAAACCTCACGTAGTCGTCATACCTCACGCGGTCCAGGACGTCATCCAGCCACGCCGGGTCGGTCGTCAGGTACTGCAGCAGGAACGCGAAGTTCTCGTGCACGCTCGTGTCGCCCTCGTGGCGGTAAAGGAACGGCAGCTTCGCGTCCATATGCGCGTAAAACTGGAGGTGGCCCGCCTCGTGGAACAGCACGGAATAATCCTGCGCGCCGCCGACGGGCGTGAGCACGAGCCTTATGTCCTGCGGCACGCGGATGCCGATGCAAAACGCGCGCGGCGACTTCTTCGGCCGGCTTTCCAGGTCGAGCGTGACGTTTTCCTGCTTGTCAAGGTCAATGCCCAGCCCCGAAAGCGTGTCCTTGAGCACCGGCACCATCCGCTCCTGCGAAAACATCGGGTCGAACGCGTCCGCGCGCATCAGCCGCCCGATGTCGCACTGCGCAAGCTCGCCGAGCCTTAATCCCAGTTGCGTCCACGCGTATTCGTCGAGCGCTTCGCGGTAAAGCGAGTTCGTCTCGCGGACGAAATCCTGCATCGTGTCGCGCAGCCAGCCAAGCCTCAGCCCCGTGAGCTGCTCGGTCATGGCGGTGTAGCTTTCGTAACCCAGCTCGCCGGTCAGCGAAAACGTCTTCTCGAAGATGCTCTCGTAGAGCGGGTTTAGCTCGCTATCCAGCGCCGCCAGCGCCTTGCCGTCAAGTTCCCGCCGCGCTCGGGCGTCCTCCTCGTTTGCGTTTACGACGGGCACGGAGCGGTACGCCAGCTTCTCGCCCTTGTGCTCCACGGTGAGCGCCGCTTCCTTTTTCTCCTTTTCCTCAACGAGGTGTTTTGTTTCGGCAGTGAAGTAGTTGCCGGTGACGAAATAGCGCAGCAGCTTCAGCTCGCGCTCGTCAATTCCGTCCTGCTCGCCCGGCTCCAGCGCCATAACCTCGTCGTAGGTTTCGCGCGAGAAAAGCTCGGGGTATTTCCCGACAATCTCCACGATGCGGAACTCGTCGGACAGTCCGGCGTAGTTGTTGTAGTACTCCAGCGCGATTTCGGCGTAGAACTCCTCGGCGCGCTGCATTAGATGGGCGATGTCCATGGGCAAACCTCCTCCCTGAAAAGGCGTGAAGCGATTATACCAGCAGCGCGCATTCGCGCGGTTCGCGCGGCTAGTTTCTGATTATGTCCCGGCTGCTCTTCGCTGGCTGGCGGAAAGCCACAGGCTGTAGCCGTCCACGACCAGCATTATGATCCCCGCAATCGCGTACGCCCAGATAGCAAAAACAAGCTCCTGGATGGTGGGTGCGAGCTGGCCGTAAAGGATGAAGGCCATGGCGGTGAACCAGAACCACACTATGAGGTTCATAATGGCGATGGCCGGCCCGCGCTGGATGGCCACCCTGCGCGCTCTCACCGCCACCAGCACGCCCAGGCTCAATAGCGCGACGAGCATCGCGGTGATGAAGTCCGCCGGGAATATCCCCCACTGGTATGCCGGTTCCCAGACCGTCGCCGTCCCCGCCGACGCCAGCTCTATGCGATGCACCGCAATTCCGGTGACCATGGCGTTGTATTCGAAGATTATATGCAGGATCATCGCCGCGCCCAGCAATAGCCTGGCGAGCGCGAGGATTCTCTCCGCCGCCTGCAGTCTGGTAGAACCCCCCGGTTTAGCGTTCATCATTTACTCCCCGGTGCCGTTTGGCGAAGCCATTCACTGCTAGTGCGGCTCCGTGCCTTCATTATACACACCGCGCACGCAAGGCCGGCTCTACCCCGTGGAAAGGGCACACCGTGCCATGTGATAAATCCGCCACAGGTGGACAAATGCTCCAAAGGCGCATAAACCCCTACAAGAGGTGCGGCACAAGACCGCACCCTACACGCTACCCTATTACTCCCCCAATTCTTCCAGATACTCCAGGTTCTCCGGAACATCCACGTCGTAGGCGAGTTCGGGTGCGTCAACGAACACCGCGCGCACCTGCGCATCGCAGAGCTTGCTGATACGCGCCTCCACATCATCCAGATTGAGCCTGCGCGTAAACAGTTGCCACGTAATCTTCAGCCCGGCAATATATGCCAGCCGCCAGGGGTACTTGCGGGCGCGGTAAGCGTCCTGGCCCAGCGGGATGTTCATCCTCAGCGCGCGGCCGGTAATTAAAAACGCGCTCCCCATCGTAATCTCGCCGTCGGCGGTCGGCACGAATTTGTTGGGCGCGCCGGGAAAGCGCCGGAGGAACTGCTCGCGCGTAATCACCGGCACCGCAATCTCCGCTTCCGGCGGAATCGCAGACACGAAACGGTCAACCGCCCCTCCCGTCACGACCGGCAAATCGGGCGAGAGCAATAGCAGCGTCCTGCCTTCACCGTGAAACTTCAACCCTATGTTTGCGTTGTCCATCAGCGTCTCGCCGCACTGGAGCCACCGCACATCGTCTCCGTACTGCACAAGCGGCGCGCGCGCTTCTTCGGGGCCGACCACGGCGATGGGGCGGGTGGCGGCGGAACTCGCAAGCAGCGCCTCCACCGCGTATTCAAGCAGCGTCTTGCCGCGCCACGGGATGAGGGATTTCGCCGCCAGGTCGAATTGGGGACGCAGCGCTGGCGGAACCTCGCCGCCGGAGACCACTACTGGAGCGACTTGCCGCATCCCCTACAGTCTAGCACAGGGCTGCGCTCTAGAAGTCAAGCTCCCAGTCGCGGGCGAGCATCTGGTTTGCTGTAGATACTCTATTGGGATGTCAAGGGTTCGGGAGTTAGTTGGGGGAACAGGAGAGAGCCGTTGAAGGTGGTTTTGGTTTTGAACATTCCCCAGA
>JAGGTK010000098.1 GCA_021163765.1 bacterium | reverse complement strand
GCGGCGGCACGCTGCCGGAGCCTGTGCACGCCTACTCGGCCGCGCTGACGGTCAACACCCCCTACGGCGCTGCCTCCTACCCCTTCAGCCTCAACATCTCCGCCTGGTGGCATATTGAGGAGATACCCAAGGTGCCGGGCCATGAGGATGATGAGATTGAGCTAGCGCTGTATGACTACGGGCCGGACGGCTCGCTCTGGGGCATCCACTGCTACCCGGGCAAGTACATGTACCTCATCCGCTGGCTGGGGGAAACTTTCGAGTACGAGCAACTGCCGTGGGACAACGTCTATGACTACATAACCTACCTGGAGGTGGACCGGGAGGGCCGCCCGGCGGTGCTGGGCGAGCTATACACGGGCATCCTGCAGTGGACGCCATTCTTTGCGATACGGACGCCCGAAGGATGGGAAAAGGAAGATATAGCCGGCACAGGTCAGCTTCTATTCGACTCGGCCAACCAGCCTGTCATTGTATACACGCTGGATTCCAGCGCCATCTGGGTGGCCCGGCGGACGGCCCCCGGGGAGTGGGAGAGAAAATGTGCTGTAAGTGACGTATCACCCGTCAGTTATGTCACGGTAGCACTTGATGATGAGGACCGCGTCCACATGGCATTCAGCAGTAGTGACAGGATGTATTACATCCGAGAAACAGCGGACACCTGGCAATTGAAGACCACAGCGGACTTCTATATGGACCACGATGGTGCTCTCCACAAGTTTCACCCACTCGATCTTGGCCTAAGTGCAGAAGGAACAGTACGAGCTCTCTTTGCTGAGAGGTTTCCTGTAGGTGCAGCATACAGTGACACTATATGGTTCTCGGACATCACTGAAGGTCTCGCATGGGAGCTTGTTGACTCCTATGTGAGTGAGGCCGGACTCCTACAGGGTATGGAGCAGCTTGCGGATATAGATGGACTGGTAATCGCCACATTCCGCCACCCGCTTGAAAGCGTCCAGAAGATTGCCTGGAGGTTATCAGGCATTTGGGAAGTGGGGACTATCGCCCCGGATGTCTACGGGGGGGAACTAAAGGTGATCCCACCGGATGGCTACGCTGTCGTTGCATCGGGAGCACTGGCCGTTTACTGGTAGCGCTCTGTATCAGGTCACAATCCGCATAAGCAGAAGTGAACATATACACTACATAAGGAGGATTGGTAATATGAAAAGGGCTATTCTGAAGTTGGCGCCGGGGCTCCTCGTGGCCCTGGCATTGTTGATTGTCTTGGCGCCCACTTCCTGTGGGAAGCGGACAAGTACGGCCGACCTAGCTACGCCGCAGGTCAGCACCAGAGGGTCACCGGCAGGAGATACCGCAGCATCCGGGCCGCAATCCCTGGACGAGGCGCTTTCCGAGCTTGATACCCTTCCAATGCCGCCCAAGCGGATCCCGAAACCTGGCTGGCGATGAAGGAGAAGCTACGGGCACTGCTGACGGCGAAGTATGCTAACGGCAAGTCCACTTCCAAGTACCGGGGCTACTCCTCTAAGGACTATGTCAAGCCGCGCAACCTCCACTGGGAAAAGGACGACGATTCCTACAGCCCCTCACCCTACGGGAAGCTAGTCTGGACCTATGTCAACGATGGTGATTACACCCAAAACGGGGTCGTGGCCATCTCGGACATCACCCCGCTGGCGGTGCATGTAATCCTGGAGGGCCAGGGGCGCCAGGTGGATGGGGAGAATACCATCCTGGAGCTCATTGACGAGGACGGAAAGGAGGACGACGGCGACGGCTATGTGGACTTCAATGAGGAGTTGGAGTATGACGGAATAAACGACGCCACGGCGGACGACCTGGACACGATAGTCTGGAACTTCGGGGTGGACGTAGCCAAGTACCAGGTCTGGGGAACGGACACGCCGGAGGACCCGGAAAGCTGGGACCTGGTGGACGAGGTCTGGTTTGAGGACAGGATCGCCATTTCCGGAATGCGCCATGAGTTTGAGTATGTACTTGCCAATGGGGATTACAGGTACTACAAGGTCAAGCCGCTGAGCTGCGACGGGGAGCCATGGCACCATGACCCGGACCTGGAATTCGAGGTGTGGTCCGACATCTGGCAGATGGCTGCGCCGGTGATTACACAAGTTGGCCCGCCTCCACCGCAAGGCGATGAGGGAGCTAGAACGCTATTCTGGGTGAACACTGGAAACTCACCTGGGACGCTGTCTTACGAGTGGGACTTCCAGGGCCATGCCACAATTGTCAGCCAGTCCGGCAACGGCGTGACCGTGGACTTGGGGGAAACCGGAGGCCCCTGGACCTGCTATGTGACGGTCACCAATCCTTACGGCTCAACCCAAGAGGAGTTCCAGCTGCAGATCAGCTACGGCGCTCCGTTCATCCGCGTGGATTCCATTAGTCCGACGGAGGGCGATGAGTGGGAGCAGGACTTCGAGATACAGGCCATTATCACCGGCACACTGCCCATTGAGTACACCTGGAACTTCGGCGGCGGGGCCACACCCAACGAGTTCAACGGCACAATCACCAGCGGGGACCACGTGGCTAGGGCCAAGGTGGACTTGCTGGGGCCCGGCGTGTACGACTGCACGCTTTCAGCGCACAACAATCTCTACACCTCCGAGGACTTCCAGCTAATGGTCGGCAGCCCGCCGGTCATCAACAGCATCTCACCGACGAACGCGATGTCCGGCGACCTGGTCGAGTTCTCGGCGGATGTCTCTGGCTCAGCTCCTTTGACCTATGAGTGGACTTTCCCGGATAGCTGGACTCCCACTAGCTCCAACGACCCCAGTCCGCAGGTAACGGTGGGTCGTGGAGGGAGCATCATCTCGCCGGGGGCTCTCTACTACGTTACGCTGAAGGTCACGAATCCCCTGGGAGAGGAATGTGCCGCCACCAAGACGATTGAGTTCTATGTTGATGCTCAATGGCATGTACAGCTTGTTGACCAGGCCATTTCGGCAGAAGAAGGGATGAAAGCGACCTCGCTGGAGCTGTTCGCCGACGACCGGCCCGGCATAGCCTATGAGAAAACGGGTGAACTGTGGTTTGCCGAATGGAATGGGGGCAATTGGGTCCTAACACCGGTTGACCAGAACGCGCAAGCGGATGTCGGAGCGTATGCCTCACATGAGGTGGACGGCGCCGGAGACGTGCACGTCGCCTACTTTGACGAGACTAACGGCTACCTGATGTATGCAGCCCGGCTATCGGGCGGGTGGCGGAATGGCAGACGCGCCAGCCTTAGGAGCTGGTGGGGTAACCC
>JAGGTK010000069.1 GCA_021163765.1 bacterium | reverse complement strand
GATGAGTAGCAGTAATCGCGTGATGTTGCTTGGGGTGGTAGTGATACTGCTTCTGGCAGCTTTGTTGGCGGGCTGCGGCAAGTCCGGGTCACGGATATCGGCGGGGAAGGCATTTTCACCGACGGGGACGACATCGTCCGGGGGCGATGTGAGGGCACCGAGCATAGTGACGCCGCCTGATGGATTTGACGTATCGGAGTTGCCGGAGCGGTTGCAGGAGTTGTTCAACCAGCCGATCTGGAATGCGAACATACCGGTGAAGCAGGACTGGGACGCACCGGAACCGCCCGATCCGGATCCGTATCTGGCACTTGAGCGGATGCGGGAGATGGAATTCAGGCCCCGGGGTTTGGATGATCGGAGCGTGAGCTATTACGGAGATCAGGAGATTGGAGATTTCGGTAAGGGGACGCTTACGGAGGATGCGGCCGAGCTATCGGAGATGACCGGTCTTGGATATGCGGGCGATCCCGGGAGTGACGGAAGGGACGACGTGATCTGGGATTACGGTACATCGGTGATACCGCCGAATGCGTGGACGAGGGTACACCTTGGACATGCGAATGGGACGCTGGAGCAGTGGCGTTTGACGACTGAGTATGCGATGTTCCAGATATTCGGCAGCGAAGCGGATCAGCTGGTCGAGTTATCGTACGGAGACATAGCGGATCCGCCCGGGAGTCATTCGGCTGCGCTGGTGGAGAGGCACAACTACTATCGCTGGAACCTGGAGACGGGTCTGGGCGAGGAAGGGCTGGATGACTTTGTATGGTACGACCAGTTCATAGCGCCGTTGGGAGACGAGGCGGTCATAAATAACGACGGATGGCTGTACGAGCCGGTAGACGCAAAGAATCTGACCAGTGGAACGGTACAGTATTTCGATGCTGTGGTAACCGAGGGAGCGACAGGCGTCGATTATCCGTGGTCGATGTTCATAACGATGGAGTCGACGGATTACGTATCGATCCAGGAGGATTACATCGATCCGTCGGCAGAGGCGCTGTACACATCGCGTCCGCCGGAAGTTACGGAGGAAGAGTGGACTGCGCTGAAGGCGCAGGCAAGCGTACCGGTGATGGGAGCGATAGCGGAGCTTTACAGAGAGCTCAATCCTGCGGACATGGATGCGCCGTGGCAGGGAGTACTTGGATTCCCGCTTGAGCCGATGCGTGATTTCAACGGTGGACGTCCGATGTTCAACACGACGGACGGGATATACCGTTTATTCGGGCAGCATTTCTTCCACGGGTTCATGTGGTGGTACGACTTTCTATTGACCAACAAGAACGACTGGCTGTATCCGTACGTATATTCGGGTACGACGACGTACGATGCGGACGGCGAGTACGTACCGTTTTTCCCTGTAAAAGTGGAATACGGATTGAACGGACCGATCGCATGCGTCGGATATGCGGACAAGTACGAGGTAGAGCCTGGACAGCTGGTATCGTACCATGCGATAACATGGGGCGGACTGGAGTCTACGGCGGGAGACGGATTGTACGGAGACGTACTGTGGAACTTCAGGGATGGCACGGTAGGAGTAGGCGAGACGGTATTGCACAGGTTCCATCAGAAGGCGAGGTACGTGGTAAGGCTGATCGTGATCAACGACGACGATGCGGACTTGCCGATCAAGCAGCCGGACGATCCGGATGTAGCGGTATTCGATCTATACAGGATCAACGTAGGAACGCCGGGAGCGGCAGCTGCGGCGGGAATAGCGTTGATCGTGGACGAGGACGGCGACACGGCGTCGCAGCAGGACACATCGCCGGCGACGCAGGCTACATTTGACACACTCGAGGTGTCCTACGATATACATGTTGGAGATGCGACGGTAGACGACATGCTGGGATACAGTTCGGTATTCTATGCGAACTCGCTGTCGACGCCGACGTGGTTTTTCAACAACGACTGTGCTGATTTCGGGATGAACGATGCGCAGGAGTTCGCTTCGTACGTGGTGGACGAGGGAGGCAACTTCGTCTGGTTCAACTCGCTGATGACGTATTTCCCGCCAAACGGGTTCATGATGCAGGGAGTACAGGATGCGGGATTCACGCAGATGATCGGAGGCGGAAGCGGAGCCGGAACGCCGCCGTGGAGCGGTTGGGCTGGCTGGGGCGCGCACAGTCTGCACCAGATACAGGGATCGATATCGGGTTCGTACCATGCGATATCGCAGATACAGATGAACACGAGCCACGGCTGGGCGATGCTTTATGAGCCTTGCTGGTACTGGGCGCAGTACGCCGGAGCGGTAATCCCGGGTGGAGAGATTGTGGATGTCGGGCCGTATCCGACTGGATGTATATCGGGAATGATGAACGACAGCAACGACGATGATGACGGCGGGTACGGACTCTGGATAGGAGTACCGTATTATGCTATCAACCAGACATCGCCGGATCCCGGAGGAAAAGATGCGTTGATGGAGAACATAATCAACGTGATCGATCCGGGGCTGCTACCCGGAGGCGGGAAGCCGCGAGCGGGAGTACTGCCGGAGTATGCGCCGTACGACGGAGTATTCGAGCTTCTATACGTATCGGCGGTAACGTACGGAACGGACGGCACGATCGAGGGCGGCGACGGATCGCTTGGCCGTGCGGGTTATGACTTGTACGAGGACGGATTCGGAACGGTACGCCACCTGATTTCGGCAGTACCGCCCGATCCGGGCGATGTATATCTGAGCGTGGTGGCCCGCGAGGGCGATCAGATCAACGACCATGTGAACTGGTTCTTCGTGGTCGACTGGCGCGACGGCGAGCGTACACCGCTGCTCGGAATCGAGAAGCAGGATACGTACACACTCAGCCACGTATACACCATAGGTATCGAGCCCGGGGTTAATGCGTACACGATTTCGGGATATGCGCACAACGATCCGACGGCGATCTACGACGGCCAGGGTTGGGACGACGACGGCGATCCGCTTACGCCCAGGGTTCCGGATCCCTTGTATCCGGATCTCGGCGAGGACGAGGCGGATGTCGGGCAAGGAGCGCCCACGGCTATCGTGGTGCATGCGTGGAACGGAACGGGAAGCAACACGGACTGGGGCACGAACGCGTTCATCGGAGGCGTGCTCATCGGTATCGACAGCACCCCGCCGGTTCAGATATACGACATCAGCGATGATTACGGCATTACATATGCAGATATAAATGCCGGCGATTCCGTCAAGTTCTATTGGGACTTCTCCGGTGGCGGAGGGGTTTACGATATCTGGTTCGATCATCATGTCGAAACAGTGTCCGACCCGGGCATAACGTTCGTTCCCGAAGTGCAGGCGACTACTGCGAACACGGAGCAGAACGACGGCGACGTTGCGACTCCGAACTGGGTTGC
>JAGGTK010000018.1 GCA_021163765.1 bacterium | reverse complement strand
CAAAATCGCCGGGCCCGTGGGCAAAGTCCCCATCGCCGGCGATATGCTCCAGATACTTGCGGACATTGACGGCGTGGGCAACGACCTCGACCTCGCCCGCCCCTACTCCTCGCCCACCCTCCGGGTCCGCGAAATGTCCGTGAGCGGCCTGTAGGGGCACAGCATGCTGTGCCCTAGTCCCGCTGGCGACTGATAACTGGAGACTGCGGAGTTCCGCTCCGCTTGACATCCCCTGCCACCGCGCGTAGACTGATGGCAGCCCAGTCCGGGGGGAAACGATGCTCAGAGGCATTCTAGTTGCAATTGTCCTCATCGCAGCCGCAACGCTGCTCACCACTTGTGGCGGCTCCCATCGGGTGGCGCCGCCTGACCAGGTTTACCCGTCTATCCAGACGGCGGATGGTGAATCCCTTGATGACGCGCTGGCAGAGCTAGACGAGCTTGAGTGCCCCGATGGAGTGGATGAGGAGTTGTGGGCGGAGTTAAAGGATGCGCTGGAAGAGGCTCTTAACTATAGGGCGGCAACAATCATCGGTGGCACGGGCGTCCCGCCCGTGATTCAGGTGGTTCGCAGGCGAGACGCCTGCGCCACCAAACTAATTTCCACACCACCCACCGGCGATGAAAACCGCGTCACCGACCTCGCCATCACCGACAACGGTGACACCACCTACACGCTTTCGTGGCACTACCGCAACCTCGGCGACTACGACCAGAACGGCACCGTCGGCATCTCCGACATCACGCCCATTGCTATGCATTACGGCGAAACCTACGACATTGAGGACGTGAACTGCCTCCTCGCCGTCATTGATGGCAGCGGGAATGGTGAAATTGACATTGCGGATATCACTCCCATTGCGATGAATTATGGGGTGGAGTGTGTGGGGTACGATGTTGAGCAAGCAGATTCGTCTGAGGGACCGTTCACGAATATGGACTCGGTGTCACTCAGTTCCGCGACTGGTGATGGAAGGAAGGAGTTTAGCGTTTCTCGCGCTCTCGCACCCGGTAGATGGATTAGAGTTGTGCCTGTTGATGGAGATGCCGAGAAAGGCATCGCGGGAAGCCCAGTACTGGTTGTCTGCCTAGGAATAGAATGGCTTCATACTTGGGGCGGAAGCGACCAAGATATCGGCTACGCTATTGAGGTAGACTCTAACGGCAATCAGTATGTAGCTGGACGGACACAGAGCTTTGGCGGCACATCGGCAGTCCTCCTTAAGTATGACTCTACAGGAAGCCTTATGTGGCAGAAGACTTGGGGCGTTGAAGACAGCAATGATCAGGCCTTCGACCTTTGTGTCAATGAAACCGGAGATGTATACGTAACCGGAGTGACAGGAGCATCAGAAACAGACGGTGACGATGTGCTATTGCAGAAGTATAGACCGGATGGCAGCCTTGTATGGCAGAAGGCGTGGGACAGCCCGGGAGAGGAGAACTACGAAAGGGCTAATGCTCTCACTGTAGACAACGCTGGTAACATATACGCTACTGGCATATCGTTTGCGTTAGGTGTAGCGAAGCTTGTGCTACTCAAGTTCTCGCCGGATGGAGAATTACAATGGGACCGCACTTGGGAAGGAGGCGAGGGAATTGCGGTGATAGTAGATGACGAGTCAAGCGTATACGTTGCTGGGACTGCTTGGAGCATCGGAATGGTTGAGTCGGATGTGCTGCTACTAAAAACCGACGCAGCCGGAAACCTGATGTGGGGAATAACGTGGTACACGGAAAGGTCCGATTATGTCAGGGCGATGATAAAGGATTCCCATGGCGAACTCCACGTTGCTACGGTGACTTCTAATACTCCAGAGCCACTGGATTACACCTTTTCTCTTCTAAGATATTCTCCTGATGGAGAGCTTATATCGGAGAAGGGCTTCGCTGGTGAGCATGGCCTGTCAATTAATGGCCTCGCACTAGATACTAGTGGATTCATATATGCTGTAGGGAACTACGGCGGGGAAGACTTTGCCGATGTTTCCCTACTGAAGCTGACGCCTACCGGAGAACTAGTCTGGTCTAGAGCTTGGGGACCTCAAGAAGCATGGAACGCGTTGTTCGGCATTGCTGTTAGCGCGGATGGCAAACTCTATGCCACAGGGGAAGCCAAGAACGTCTATGGCGGCAGAAAGGAGATAGCTATTGCATCTGTTGCCATTTCGGGCTCAGTCTCTACACCGCAGGACACCCTTGCGCAAGCGAACGGAACTGTGTACGAACTAGATATACCCACCCTTAACGTTGAGGGTCTACAGGACGAGGGCGCAGGTAGTGATGAAGTTCTTGTCATCAAATATGATTTATCTCTATTATAAGGACTTTGGCAGGGAACTAGAATGCATTAGGATGCTCGGAGGGAAGCATGACTTTATGGCGTGATTACTTCGGCTTATTGCCGGAGGAGTGGCATTTCACTAGCGATTATTACCGGATAGGGACGTTCGGCAATACATATGAAATACTCATGATGACAAGGGATATTATTTCTGACGGATGGCTCTGTCCCACACTTCTAGTAAAGGCTAAAAGATATGGCCATCCTGAAATTCTTCAGCTACTTACAGCTAAGTATGAAGAAGAAGATAATGAATACGGCTTAGAAGTAGAATGGGGACGCACGATTTCTTCTGATGTCGTTGTGCCTTTCACCTCTCATTATATCGAGCTAATTAATAATACTGAACGCGAGCCAAGGCTAGGATCGGCAGCGTTGCTAGTGCATTTCATAGGTTTTCTAGCAGGCACTAGGCTACAGTTTGAAGGATGGGCCCTAGACAGCCGCGTACCTATTTGGAGCCAGTGTAGAGACGAGACGCGTGTGTTCGTTCCTCACAGACCTAAGATATTAGAAAAGGCCTACCATTACTGGCGAGGACTCAGCAATAAGAAAAGGAAAGCGCTTCTATCTGCGCTTTACGTACATGAGAAAGCTTATTGCGAAACGTGGGAGTGGGAACGTTTTCTTTGGGAGTATTTCTGTTTCGACGCTCTTTGGAATGTATTTGTTAATAACAACACAGCGAGGACGAAGCATCCAGACCGTATGAGAACGTTTGCCTCCCATTACGGAATACCACTAGAAAAGACTGCAATAAGCGAGATTGTCAAGCTGAGAAATGAACTAGTTCACGAAGCGCTCTGGGATAATAGACTACTCGGTCACGGAGACACTACCTCCTTAGCCATTAACGCGCCACTTAATTTGCGTCGACTGAATAAAAGGCTAATAGCTGCTCTAATTCTTGGACATAATAAATTCAGCTCGTCGTGCTGGTGGACAGCAAGCTCGCCAGTGTTAAGCTTAGGACAAATCTGAAGCCTAATCGCTGGGCTAATCAGCCCAGCCTACTCATGGGGGATCTTAGCTGTAGGGCGGCCACCCGTGGGCCGCCGCTGGAGGATTACGCAAAGATGGGGACGGCGGGGCACACCCTCCGGCACCTCCGGTGTGGCGGGTAAAGGTCCCCGCCCTTGTATATTAATTAAGCTGGGGAGGCCGTCGCACCCTGAGGCCCATGAGCCTGCGCTGTAGATAGGCCCCCCGCCCGGATATGCCATCCCGAAGAGTATCCAAGGCTTCGA
>JAGGTK010000057.1 GCA_021163765.1 bacterium | reverse complement strand
AACGCTTGCCTCCTACGTTTTACCGCGGCTGCTGGCACGTAGTTAGCCGAGGCTTCCTTTAGGGGTACCGTCATTATTCTTCCCCCCTGACAGCGGTTTACAACCCGAAGGCCTTCTTCCCGCACGCGGTATCGCTGCGTCAGGCTTTCGCCCATTGCGCAAGATTCTGAGCTGCTGCCTCCCGTAGGAGTCTGGGCCGTGTCTCAGTCCCAGTCTGGGTGATCGTCCTCTCAGACCACCTACCCATCATAGCCTTGGTAGGCCGTTACCCCACCAACAAGCTAATAGGCCGCAGGCCCCTCCTCCGGCACCGGAGCGTTTCAACCCGAAGGTATTATCCGGTATTAGCCCCGCTTTCGCGGGGTTATCCCAGTCCGGGGGGTAGGTGCCTACGTGTTACTCAGCCGTTCGCCACTCTCACCAGAACCGAAGCTCTGGATCCCGTTCGACTTGCATGCGTCAGACGTACCGCCAGCGTTCATCCTGAGCCAGGATCAAACTCTATCGAAATTTCATGGGCTTCCCACGAGCTATAAGCCCGCAGGAAGTTAGTTCATGGTGCGTCCTTTTCCCAATTCCCTGCTTTCAAAGATCTGCGGATGACGCGAGTCATCCTGTACCCGAACTGCTCGGGCAGGCTATCAGGTTAGCAGACGCAATACCGCCTGTCAATAGCCATAGATATAATACCCTCGCAGCGCCCCGTCCGCAACACCGCGCGGAAAAAGCAAGTAGCGGAGGTGGCAGGCCTTTACGGGAAAAGGAGGTTATTACGCGCTGAGACTGCGGCGTAATCCCAATCGATTCCGGGGAGCTCTGTGAAAGTCTTTACAGGTGGGACTTCCGGGTTTGCCAGGAACCGACGAAGCTCTTCTATACCGGGTAGTACGCCTTCTGGCACCACATGGTCGAGATCGCCCTCCTTCGAGGCTTCAGACTGCGGCGAGACTCGAGCCACCTCGTACTCCTGAATTGCGTCCAGTGCTGCGACCAAGGAGTGCAGCCTTTCAATCTCGCGCGTTGTGAGCACTTCTTCACGGCCTCCAGGAGCGCGGTGTAAGAAAAGCCCCCGATCAGGCTTACTTGTTAGAAGGCTTTTCGACGACTTTAATAGCAGCTCGAATCCGTCGGACCTAAAGAGCACATCCATATCTATGTCGTCGTACTCGCCGAAATTAACCACCATCGCCACATCATCGCCTTGCCAGTGAATCTCGGAGTTGACGAAAGTGCGGTGTGATTCTGTCTCGAGCACGATCCTGCGCGAAGCGATGGCGCCCAGCCAGCTTTCAAGATACGGTTCGGGTACTTTGCCCTCGGGCCAGGCGCTTTCCGGCTCGGCAAGCACAGCGCTTGCGATATCGGCAGCCTCGGTGAGCAGCGCTTCCGTTTCCTCGTCAAACGTGGTTTCCAGAACCGGGTACGGTTTTTCGTGCCGGATGTAGAACTTGAGCCTGTCCTCATCGTTTACCTTGACGTCAACGTAAGTTCCAACGCTAGTGTAGTTACTATTGATGTTTAACGAGGTTTCACCGCGCCCAAGCCTCATAACATAGCGCTCCGGCCATGACGGCCTTGAAACATCGACTCCGCCGATCGTGCATGGGATGAGGTCGGGGCGCGTATTCCGGTATTCGTTGCGTCGCACTTCCATCTCCGGCTCATAGCCTTCCCAGTACCACGGCTTTATCATCATTCGCTGTTCATTCAAGCTGGCGCTTTGCAGGCTGTCGGGACCGTGCTGCCAGAGAACGTCCACAACCTCTGACAGGCTGCGAGAGAAATCTGGCGACACCCTACACGGAGACAGCTCAAGGAACTGAGACTGCATCCACAGCGACTTCTTCGATAAAACGATGTCCTTGTTTACATAGGAGCCCCAGTGCTTTTCTGTCTGATACGCAGCGTAGCCAGACTCGTTTCCAAGCAGAGTGAATTGACTGCTTATAAATGGTTGGACAACGAAGTGATCCTGCCATGCTGTGAGATTCACCGTGCAAAAGTCGGATGCGCAAATAATCCCTCGCAGCGTGTAGACGTACTCATCGCCGAAATATAGCTTGGACGCGTCTGTCAAGCCTGAATGTGGGCCCGGGCTAATCAAGCTGTACTTGCGGTCTTCTAGCAGCTTCACCACCGGCCTGAGCTTCCATAGCGGCACAGGCCAGAGCTTGACGGAAAGCATCTTCTTTGCCAGTGCATCGATTTCGCGAGTAGCCTTGGCCTGGCTGCCGTAAACGCTAAAGCACATGTTTCGCGGCTTCTCAGTGTCAGGAAAGAGCAAGTATCTGTCGTCGTCGATATTCACATCCACGATAAATGCGCTTCCTTCTATAGATTCATAAGGCTCAACAATCCTGAACGAAGAACTTTCACGGAGCAACGGGTCGTAGTAGCCGACCCAATGGCTAATCTTTCTCGTTTCATCTTCGTCATCGGGGACGGTCGTTGTTACCTCGATATCTCCGATCTTCCATGTAACGCCATTGTCTCTGACCTTGTATGGGCGGAAGAACTTCCAGTAAACGCCGGCGATGAGCGCTGCCACAATAAACACCACAAGCAGCGCGATGATTATCCGCCCTATGCGGATCCCCGACACGAGCCGGCGGATCACCGACTGCTCCATCCGGTTCTTATCAGGTTCACCGCCGCGATTCTCGTGCGAATCACGCATCTCATCAATCATTCCGTTCAGTTCATCATTCTTCTGCATCGTTAGTTCTCCTTAGTAAAAGCTCCGATAAGCGCTTGCGGGCGCGCGCAAGGCGCATATTCAGCGCGCCGGTGCTGGTACGCGCGATGCGTGCCGCCTCCGCAACGGGAAAGCCCTCCAGGTAGTGCAGAACAACGGCTTCCCTTTCCGCCGGGCGCAGCACCGCCAGCACCCCGTCCAGCCACGCTTCGTCGCCGGGATTCGCGGCGCTGTGGGCGCGTTCTGCAACCACTTCCAGTGGAACAGTCCGGCGCAGCTTGCGCCGCCGCAGCATCATCCGGTAGCAGTTGCGGATGATGGTCAGCAGCCAGGGCGTGAAGCGGCTTTCGTCGCGCAGCCGGTGGAATCCCACCAGCGCGGATGCCACCGCTTCGGCCAGCAGGTCTTCCGCATATGCGCTTCCCGCCAGACCGCGCGCCACCCGGCTCGCGACCGGCAGCGCCTCCTCCAGAAGCGCTTCAAACCGCGAAAGCTCCCCGGGTCTCATGGCGTTACAGCGGACTCGCAATCCGCCCGCTTACTATCTATGATGAATGAGCGCCCCCGATTCTAACAGGCTTTTGAGATTGTCTCGGTCCCCACATTGCGGGCTGGCAAGCCTCAGTCCCCACGCACCTAATCTCGCGAATTAATTCGCGAGTCCGGCTCTTAGTATTAGTGCCCGCTATCTTTGATACATATGGCCTGCCATCCATAGCTCGCAGTTCCGAAGGATTGATTAGCCCTACTTCGCTAAAGCTACGAAGGGCGCCATCCGTCGTTCTCCGCTATAGCTGCGAGCGAAGGATGGCGGAGGTGGCAGGAATCGAACCCACCGCGCAGGGAACCCCGCGCCGACGGTTTTGAAGACCGCGGGAGACACCAGTCCCCATCAACCTCCGAAATCATTCTACCCAATGCGCGCGGATTAGGCTAGCTGCCAGTAGGATGTGGGAAGTCCCCGGGGGCTGAATCGCTCCCTTAAACGAGTAAGGTAGGGGTTCAGCTATT
>JAGGTK010000013.1 GCA_021163765.1 bacterium | reverse complement strand
CTCTGGTGTGTCCAGCGCGTCGAGTTCATCGAGTGCATCGTCGAGGGAATCGGCGCTCGCCGTCTGGATAGACGGCGCTACTTGATGGCTGCGCCCTCCGCATCCGACCAGCAGCATAATCGCCGCTAGTCCAATCGCCAGCGCCAGGGCGCATCTTATCTGGAGTTCGTGAAACTTCACCGGGCTTTCCTCCTGCGTCCCCGCAAAGATTACCATCGGAAAGCCAGCGAGTCAACTTAAAAGCGTGTAACTTCCCTTCTAAATGACGGGTTTTAGGGATTTGTCATTCGCGCAATTCGCCTCCTCTTGCCGGGCACGGAGCGCGGTGTTAGAATCATCCCCGCTGCACATCGCAATGCCGAAGTGGCGGAATTGGCAGACGCGCTAGGTTCAGGACCTAGTGAGGGTTAACCTCGTGGGGGTTCGAGTCCCCCCTTCGGCATTCGCCTTCGTCCCGCTCTGCGGGACTTCGGCGAAATGAGTTCACTGTTGAAACAAAGAAGGTATCGTGAGGGGCTTCATCTGCGGTTAACACAAGCGAAGGCGAATGTCCGACATAGCCTTGGCGAAGTCGGACTGGACCAGCCTTGAATGTAAGGGGATATGAAATACGTCTATCTCCTACGGAGCAAGGTCAACCCCAAGAAGGGCTACATCGGCATTACCACCGACCTCAAAGAGCGATTGAAACAGCACAACTACAAGCAATCGCCCCATAGCTCCAAATATGCCCCCTGGGAAATCGTGACTTACATAGCGTTTGAGAGTAATGAGACGGCTAATAGATTCGAAAGGTATCTTAAGACTGGCTCTGGTCGTGCCTTCGCGAAAAGGCATCTCTGGGGAAGCGGTGAGCTGCAGTAGTTCAATCATCCGCGCCTGTGGCGCGTTCGAGTCCGCCTGCGGCGGATAAATCCCCCCTTCGGCATCTTGAGCAGCTAGATGATGCTAGACTCTCCTGCATCGAATACACCTCTCGCAGTTTCGTCTGATAATTAATCATGCGCAAGTGGGGGTTGAAATGGGGAAAACCGTGATACGTGTCCTATTGAGCCTGCTCACCGCTATCGCTCTAGCGGCATTCATATCGCCCGTTCTGGCGCAGCCGCCAGGAGACCGCGAAGGGCCACTTCCACCGCGGCCATCAAGACCGCATCCTGAGCGGGAGCGCGAAGCACCACGCCGTATGGAGATTGAAGAGGACGTGACCTACGCGACCGTGGGCGGCGTGAAGCTTAAGCTCGACATCTACCAGCCGCGCACACAGGACCGCCGCCTGCGCCGCATTGCGGTGCACATCCACGGCGGCGCGTGGAAGGGCGGCGACAAGGAAGCTGCGCGGGCCTTTATGCCCGAACTCATCCGCGCGGGCTACATCGGATTCGCCGTCAACTACCGGCTTTCCGGTGACGCGAAATTCCCCGCCCAGATCCACGACTGCAAGGCTGCCATCCGCTGGATTCGCAAGCACGCGAAGGACTACAACGGCGACCCGTCCCGCATCGCCGTCTTCGGAACCTCGGCGGGCGGGCATCTCGCCGCGCTGCTGGGAACGTCGGGCGGTGTCGAGGAGCTTGAGGGCGGGATCGGCGAAACCGATGTGTCAAGCGACGTGCAGGTGGTCTGCGACTGGTTCGGCCCGTCCAATCTTGTCACGGTTCACGCGGGCTTGCGCGACGAGCGGAATCCCGTCGTTGAGCTCCTGGGTGCGCCGATAAGCGAAACGAGAAAGCTCGCAGCGCTGGCTTCACCGATAACGCATGTGGATTCCAGCGACCCGCCGTTTCTCATCATTCACGGGGCTGAAGACTCAACGGTGCCTGTTGAGCAATCGCGCACGTTCTACCAGGCGCTAAACAACGCAGGAGTTACTGCGAAATACATCGAAGTTCCCGGCGGCAAGCATGGCGGTTTCTGCGACACCGACCCGGACGAGCGCCAGCTCGTCGGCGAGATGATCGAGTTCTTTGACAAGCACTTGGAGTAGCGCATTCTTGTGCTCCAGGTGCTACAATTGATTGTGTGAACGGCACTGCGAAAACCGCACGTTGGACGTGGCTCCTCACTATAGCTGCGCTCGCTGCGGCAATCATCGCCTGCTCACAAGCTCCAAAGGAACCTCCGCCCGAAAGCGCCGTGCGGGTGATGCAGGGCATCAAGGCTGCCTACAACGCAAACGACGCGGAAGCGTTCACCGCTGACTTCGGCGAAATTATGTTCACCAGCGGCTTCACCATTGGCGCCTACCACGACGTGATGGACGGGCTGATGCAGCGGTGCGGCAGGTGGGAAAGCGAAAAATACAGCGGCGTCAAGGACGGCGCTTACATCTGGCGCGCAAAATTCGAAAAAACAAGCCTTAATGTCGTTATAGTGCTGAGCTCCGAAGGCAAAGTCACCGGCCTCTGGTTCCGGTAGCGCAGTAAGAGTACCCGCCAGTTATTCAACCACACCCATCCTGCAAGGAATACTGCGCAACGCCCCATCCCACCACGATGTATAATTCCTGCGCCCCATGTCGCTGCGGCAGAACACGCTGGATCTTGGCACCAAGCCCCTGGGACGGCTGCTGATAAAGCTCAGCGTCCCCGGAATGGTCTCGTTCCTGGCAATGATGCTCTACAACATCGTTGACACGTTCTGGGTGTCGCGCCTGGGAACGTCCGCCATCGCCGCGCTCACGGTTGTATTCCCCTTCCAGATGATAAACGTCGCCCTCGGCGCGGGAACCGGCATCGGCGTGGCGTCGCTCACGTCCCGGCTCTTCGGCGCAAAGGACACCAAAGGCGCGAGCCTCGTAGCGGGGCAGGTTTACCTGCTGGCAACTGTGCTGGGGCTGCTCACTCTCGCCGTCGGTGTGTTCCTCACCGATCCAGTGCTGCATCTCTTCGGCGTGCGAGCGGATTTCCTTCACCTTTCGCATATCTACCTATTCATCATCGCGTTTGGCGCGCCGATGCGCTACTTCATAATGATGAGCAACAATTTAGCGCGCGGCAGCGGGGACACGCTGACGCCAATGTATATCGCGCTTGGAACCGCGACATTCAACGCGATTCTCGACCCGTTTCTCATCTTCGGCTGGGGCCCGTTCCCGAAGCTCGGCGTAGCCGGCGCAGCTCTGACCACGATTATCATGCAGGCCATCGGAGCGACGTTTTACCTGCTCTACCTTCCCAGCAAACACTCTCCGTACCGCATCAGGCTGAGCGCAATACTGCCCCGCTGGCGCGTAATCTATGACATCTACCGCGTCGGCCTTCCCGCGTTTTTGATGATGCTCATCGGCAGCATCGTCATAATCCTCTACAACCAGTTCCTCCGGCCGTTCGGCACCGTCGCCATCGCCGCCTACGGCCTCCTCTTCCGCATAGTCCAGCTCTTCCTGATGCCGATTACGGGGATGTCGCAGGGGCTGATGCCGATTGTCGGCTACAACTTCGGCGCCAGGAACCTCACGCGGATGTGGGCGGGAGTGAGGATCGCGAGCGTCTACGCTACTGTCGTGACAGGCACAGCGCAACTGCTGCTGCTCACGCTTGCGGTGCCACTCGCCGCGGTGTTTTCCCGCTCCACCGACCTTCTCGAAACGGCAACCTACGGAATCCGCGTGTATTCGCTGGCGCTCGTGTTCACCGGCGCACAGTTTATGTGGATAACCACGCTGCAGGGAATGGGCAGGGGGCGTGACGCGCTTATCCTCTCGGTGCTGCGGCAGGTCGTGTTCCTTGTTCCGCTAATGTGGCTCTTTTCGCGTCACCTCAAGCTCACCGGCTTCAACGCGGCCCACCAGTTTTGGGATGTTTTCGCAATTATTATGTTAAGCGACACCAGCTTCCCCAA
>JAGGTK010000062.1 GCA_021163765.1 bacterium | reverse complement strand
CCACAGGAACCAGCAAACAAGAGCACAAGTACCGCCAGTCCTGCAAAGAGGACTGATACCACCAATTTCTGACTACGATTCCTCATAGCCTTCCTCCTTTTAGATTTTTTCTATTCACCATTCCACAATCCGCGGAATGATCACCACATCAATTGTGACTACCAGTACATAGCCAGCGTTGTCTTGCCAGCGAGCAACGTGGGTATATCATTCGGGTGAGTTATTAGCTCACCGGGAATAGGACTGGGTTCCGCGATCCAAGTTCCGCAGTCATTCCATGCGTAATAGTAATGGTCGTCTTCAGAGATATCCGGGTCTTGATAGTCTATATAACTCACTACTTCAGTATCAGCGTGGGTTATTACCGTTCTTACACCGAAGTACCTGCCGACACCACTGTCAATCAGCGAATATTCCCAGTCCATTCCTGTTTTCTTTGCCAGCCAGAGCCACTGTTCCTTTGGCGGTCCCCCCAAATCTCGCGGCCCCACTGCCTCTTTAAATGGGATCAGGACATCTCCTTGGGGTGTAACCGAAATGTCTTTTACGAAGAAAAGGTGGAATCCTTCTGGCTCGTCAAAGCCCTCTTTGAGTACTTCATTGGCCCATCCGTTAATGGTTTCAACTGTGTATGCCAAGTCATCGTTTACGGTGTCTACTATATGTACCTTATCCGCTGGGCCTATAGAGATTGGTCCAGAGGGAAGCGCGTATATGTCGCCTTCTAGTAAGATGTGCCACGTGTTCGCGATTCTCCTCACCACGGTAAATCGTCTAGTGGGGTCGTCGCTGTGTATTGTGGAAAACGCAATTACGGGTTTGTTTGTTGAATCAAGAAGAAGTGTAGAAGTGGGCGAGAATATGCCCCCTGGGGCCACGTATTCGTATTTCCACTCGTCTTCACTCCAATGTGCATACCAAAGTTCACCGCCTAGGCTTCCTTTGGAGTAACTCAGTGCTGGATTGCCTTTTGAATCAATGGCAAGTGAAGCTCGACCCGCAGGTGGCTGGTCCATAATAAGGTGCGTATCCCACGTGTTATTCTGGAGCGACGCGACGCGCACAGACCGCCCGCCGGGGCCATCAGGAGTTTCGTCAAGCTCGAGGGCTACCCAGAATGTGCCACTAGGCGCGAATGCTACTGATTGTATTGAGACATAGTCATCCGGACTCCCATACTGCGGCAACTCTTCCACATGCCACCAGGCGGAGATATTCAGGGCGAAGTCGTGGGTGGACATGCCGTAGGGATTGGTGACGGTGAGGGAGGCGGGGTAGGTGACGACCGGCTCCGGCAGCGTGCCGCCGCGTGAGAGCGTGACGGTCGCCGACGGCTGATCGCTGACGCCGGACGACTGATTGGGAGACGCGCCGCCGCCGAAATCCCAGTAGTAGGTGAACGGGCCGTCGCCGGTGACCTCGGCGGTGAATGTGGCTTCCGTGCCGCTGTCGCCTTCGGTGGGGCTTACCGAGACAATCTCCGGTGGCTCGCCCGGCTCGGCGGTGACAGTGAGCGTGAAGTGCTTCACTGCGCTGCCCTCGGCATTTTCCACCGAAAGACTTGCATCGTATGCATCCACCGCGCCCAGCGTCACCTGGGCTGATACCTGATCGCTGATGCCTGATGGCTGATTGGGAGTTGCGCCCCCACCGAAATCCCATTCGTAATCAAATGGCGCTTCACCCGAAATAACCGCGCTGAATGTGACCTCGGTTCCGGTAACGCCTCCGAGCGGGTTGACACTGAGAATGCGCACGGCTGGCGGCGGGGCGGCGCTGACCTGTGCGACATTGCTCGCATCGCCGGGATTCCCCTCGTCGTCCACCGGCACGATGCGCCAGTAAAGATACTCCGGCTCCGCGCCCAGAGATTGCTCAAATGCAAAGCGCGCGTCGTTGGGCGTGCTTTCGGGGAACACAAGCTGCGCGACTTCGATGAACTGGCTGCTGAAGAAATGCGAGCCTTGAATTGAGTAGTGATGCACGTTTGCGCCAAAATACATCGCAATGGGCGTGATGTCGGAAATGTGCACGCGGCCATCGGAATCCCCGTCAATCCATTCGTTTTCGGGCGCGGTATCTTCGCCGAAGTGAATCGCCAGCGGCGTGATGTCGGAGATTCCTACGATGCCACTCTGGTCATAATCGCCGAGGTTGCGATAGTGCCAGGTGAGCGTGTAAGTGCCGTCGCCGTTTAGCGAACACGCCAGGTCGTCTATGCGGTTTGTTGCGCCGGTGGGCGGCATAGAAGCAGCCTTGGCCAGCGCCTCTTTCAATGCTTCTTTCAGCTCATCCCAGAGCGTCACTTCAACACCTTCGGGACAGGGGAGCTTCTCAAGCTGAGTCAAAGCAGATGAAGGGCCAGGTAGGATGCCGCTCCCGGCGGGAAGCTTCCCCTTTCCGCACGCGGCGAATGCCAGTATCACCGCCAGTGCGGCGGCTGACAGCCAAAGCGCGCTGCGCACGCCTCGTTTTCCCTTTGAATACTCCACCCCTCTTCCGGCGATGTCCACCGCTCTCCTCTGACATTAGTAGTATACCATGCCTATTCGCCGCCTATTCGCCTCTGCGCTACATGGCTGGCGAGATTCTCTCGCTCAAGCACCACCGCGTGCCTGGAAGAGTGCGAGTAGGGTGAGCCCGGCGCCGGGCGGGTGCCCGGCGACCGATCTCAAGCCGGTGCTTCTCTACCACAATTGGGCGAACCGGAGTTCATACCCGCCGTAACTAACGCCGATGGAGCCGTATGGGCCTATCGCGATCGACGTGTACTTGCCGACCTCGTAGGCAGAATCTACTGTCTCAATGTTCCACTCTGGTTGACCCCCGGTCTGACGAGCTACTTTCAGAGCGTAGTTTAGGTCGCCGCAATATTCCGTGTAGCTGATGACGGCTTTATCGTCTGCGTCAAATACCATTGATGTCCACTCACCGACGCGTGGTGGGCCAAAGCCCTCACCGTCGACCACCTCAGGGTCCCCCCAATTCCCTCCATACTTGGTCGCGTATCGCAACTCGGTATTCCATGCGTGAAGGTAGCTTATGGAAGGCTCGTCGTTGGGACCGAATCGAAGGCAGCTATACTGCCCCAGCCCAGCCTCTACCGGTCCGTAATCTACCGCTTCTAGCTGCCAGTCGCCGTCATTTTTCCACGCATAGACCAAAGCACTGCCAGTTATGTTGTGGCAGAAGCTGATTGCTGGATTACATGTTACTGGTGTGAATGCTAGAGAAGTTCCTCTAGTACATGCCGTCGCTCCGCCGACATCCTCTATCAGCCATTCGTGGTCCACCATGTGTGCGTACAATAAGTCTCCCTCGGAGGCCTGACATTTCACGTAACTGATTGCGGGTTCTTCAGTTACGGGATGCAGGGATAACGAGAGACTATGACCAGCGTGGTCGGTGTCGATGATCACGTGTAACCACTCGGCGCCCTCCTGCCACGCAAGAGCGAGCGCAGGCACATCATCGGGGGGATCCATCATGTACGCGACATACGCTGTACCATCCGAATCATAGGCCAGTGATGTGAAGTCGCCGGAGTCTGTGGGCAGTAACGCTTCTTCTGTCCATTCATTCCCGTTGAACTTCATGTATCTGACGCTCTTCTCAGACCAAGAGTAATAGCATATCCCCGGATTGCCATCCGGCGCGAACGCCAGCGAAGTGAACTCCGCGTATGGATTCTCATCAATGGTTTCTATCACCCAGCCATGAACTGTGAGATCGAAATCTTTTGTGTCTTCTCCGAATTCGTTCGTTACAGTCAGGCTGGCCGAGTAGGGAGGACCGGGGTCGCCCAGAGTCACCGTAGGCGATTCATCACTGGAGGCATTAGGTGTTG
>JAGGTK010000071.1 GCA_021163765.1 bacterium | reverse complement strand
TGGGGGGAGTTGAAGGATGCGCTGGAGGAAGCGCTGAATGATTCCTGTAGGGCGGGGATTTATCCCCGCCGTTCTGCAACCGGTATGGATGGCGGCGGCCATAAATGGCCGCCCTACAGCGAAGGTATCAGGTTTGTTTCCACGCCGCCGGGCGACCGGGTAAGCGATCTCACGCTCACCGACCATTACGACGCGACCTACACGCTTTCGTGGCGTTACCGCAATCTAGGCGATTACGACCAGAACGGGACTGTGGGCATATCCGATATTACGCCGCTCGCCATCCACTACAACGAGGAAGTGCCAGAAGATGACAGAGAGCAGCGCGCAAGCATCCAGGCGGTGGTGGACGGCTCGGCAAACGACAAAGTGGACATAGCCGACATCACGCCGATTGCGATGAATTACGGCACCTGCTGTGCGGCGTATTCCATCCGCAGCGCTTCGTCATATCCCGAAAGCATTGAAGATACTTCGGAGGTTGGCGCGGCGCCGATAGCGCTCGCGGAAGGCGAAGACCGGAAGACCTTAAGCGTGGAGCTTGCCGAGGAGCCGCGCACGTATATCGCGGTTGCGCCAATGGATGCTGATGAGACTCCGGGCGAACTATCCAACGTTCTGACTATCCCCAACCATCCGCCGGTGGCGCAGATCACAGCCGAGCCGACGGAGGGTGACGCGCCGCTTGATGTCGCCTTTGACGCGAGCGGCTCAAGCGACATTGACGGACCCATTGCCAAATACGAATGGGACTGGGAAGGCGACGGAGTCTTCGACCACGACTCGGGAACTGCCGCCGAAGTGGAACACACGTATGACATCGCGCAGGCCTACGATCCGCAGGTGCGCGTGACGGACGAGCACAATGGAACGGACACGACGACTACCACTGTCACGGCGGGCGCGTGGCGCATATTCACGGCGGTTGAGGAAACCCCGGCCTTCTTTACCGATATAGACCTGGTAAACGGAAATCCCGCCATCTGCTACAATACAGACCTCTCATTCGAGGGAGAACTTGTATACGTGCGGGCGACCGACGCGATGGGAACGACCTGGGGGGAACCGGTGGTCGTGGATAATGAGGTCGTAGCAAGCCCTTCTTTAACGGTCGTTAACGGGCGTCCCGCCATCGCTTACTATGGCGGCGAAGACCATGAACTGATGTATGCGCGGGCGAATGACGCCAACGGAGATAGCTGGGGAGAGCCGCTTGCCGTTGCTGAGGCTCGCTTCCGCGATTCGCAGCAGGTTTTATCTCTTGTAGTGGTCAGCGGTAATCCGGCCATGGCTTATGAGGGCAATGAGCCCGACGGCTTGGCTTACGTGCGGGCTCTTGACGCCAACGGGGATAGCTGGGGAAGCCCGGTCCTCGTGGCTTACATGTATATGGCTAATTACAACTCGATGGCGGTTATCAACGGAAGACCGGCTATCAGCTATACTAGCTACGAACATATCGAAGATAACTACCTTCTCAAGTATGTTCGGGCCCTTGATGGCGGGGGAAACACCTGGGGCTTTCCCATTGCCCTGGAACGCATGGATCCTGTAAAAAGCTCTCTTGCCGAAATCAACGGCAATCCGGCTATCAGCTACGCTGGCTATTTGGACGATATGCCCATACTGAAATACGTGCGTGCGCTTGATGCCAACGGAAGCGCCTGGGGCACTCCGCTAATATTGGATAATGAGATACTAGGCGGATGGCCCTCCCTAGCAACCATCCAAGGACGCCCCGCAATTAGCTATGTTGAGGCTTCGGGCGACACTTGTACTCTCAGATACGTGCAGGCAGCTGATCCTGACGGAACTATCTGGCACAGCCCGATGACCGTCCAGCTCCCCGAGTCCGACGAAGGCGGCGCAACTTACATGTCATTCACGGAGATCAACGGCCATCCCGGCATAAGCTATTACTTCATCGATGTCGCGCAGGGCATCGCCCAGCTCAGGTACGCGGTGTATTATTGAGCTGCAGTTTCAGCAATGGTGTTCCGCCGGGCCATCGCCCTAGATGAGGAGGGCAGTTAGTGTCTTCAATCCTAGGGCTCTCTTCGAGTCCGAGCCTCAGAGTCGAGGACAGAGCCGAAGGCAGACCCGAAGGAAATTGTGTGCCATAGACGAACGAGTGCTTTAGAGGCGCATAAATGCTCCACAGGCGCATAAATCCCTACAGGAGAAGGGCGAAAAACGGTCCGCGGGCCGGTGATATAATAGCGCAAGCGCGCTTCTTCCGCGCTGCCCGGGAGGAATGGCGTGAGCCGTCCAATTATCGTGTTCGCCACCGGCAATCCAGGCAAGCTGCGCGAAGTCACTGCGAGTCTGGGAGAGGTCGCACAGGTACGCAGCTTGGGCGATTACCCGCCTGTGCCCGAGCCAGAAGAGGACGGCTCCAGCTTCGCCGAAATCGCGCTTAGCAAAGCGCTGGCGTACGCGGGGCTGCTGGCGCTGCACCTCGAAGAGGGCGCGCTGGTGCTGGCGGAGGACGCGGGGCTGGAAGTGTTCTCGCTGGACGGCTATCCCGGCGTGCGTTCCAGCCGGATTGCGGATGCCGATGACGTTAAGATGGCGCTGGTGCTGGCGAAGCTGCGCGCGAAGGGCTACGCCGACGAGGACAGCCGGAGGGCGCGCTTCGTCTCCGCGATGGCGCTCGTGCGCGGCACGGAGACGCTGGCGCAGGTGGAGGGTGAGGTGCAGGGGGTTGTGGCGTTAGAGCCGCACGGCGAGCGCGGATTCGGCTACGATCCTGTATTCTTCTACCCGCCGTATGGCAAAACTTTCGGCGAATGCACGCCTGCGGAGAAGCGCGCGGTGAGCCACCGCACGATGGCGCTGACCGGTATACTGGAATTTGTACGCACGAACCTGATGGAGGGATGATGGCAAAGAAGCGTGAAAAAATGGGGAGCTACGGGCTGACCGTCAACTTCTTTAGCGACGGGAGCGTCGAAGTAAAGGTCGACGGCAAGACCAACGATATGCGGGTTGTCTCGGTGCTGGAGATCGAGAAGATCCGCTTCATCAACACGATGATGTCCCAGGCCAAAAGGCAGCGGGGACGGACTCCGCCGATTCCCGCCGGTGGCGGGGGGCAGGCGTAGGGGGAAGTCCGCCGTTGCCCTTCGACAGGCTCAGGGCTATGGCGGGCAAGTGTCAGCTATCAGTCGCCAGCAAGACGAAGAATCCCAAATTACCGGACGCGCGTTCTCCAGGACGCGCGATTAAGGTGTGGTGGCCTGGAGATCGCCACTCCGGGTTTAAAATAGGCGGGCGCGGGCGGCCAAACTTGCCTGCACAGGCGTTTGCTGGTATAATGCGCGCCGCCCCAAACGGGGCTTTTGCATTTTTGGGGCCGGGAGGATTTTCCGGCGCCAGGTGATGCTTATGAGACAACTGGCTTCGCGAATTGCCCTGCTGGCGGGTGTGCTGGCGGCAGTCCTCATATTGACCCTTCTGATAAGCCGCAGCGTCGAGAACGCCCAGGCAGCGGAAACCGCACAAGAAACCAAGGCGGTGGAAGCGGAGATGGCGGATAAGACTGCCCCAGCGCCGTCCCCGATTGACCCGGCGATGCACGCGTTCTTCGTGGATTACCTTACGACGAAGTGGAAACTGCCCGCAAGCGACGCGATGCAGCTCGCAACATGGGTGCTCATTTACTCGGCGCATTACGAGACCGACCCGATGGTCCAGCTCGCGCGGGTGCTCCGGGAAAGCCGGGGGAGGCATTATCGCAGCACTACCCGGCGCGACAGGTCCACTGTGGTTCGCGGGGGCGCGCGCGAGATCGGCTTTTCGCAGATTATGCCGTTCTGGGCGGGCAAGCAGGTCGAGGACATCACGATTACCCGCGAGATGCTCTACGAGCCGGAAGGCAACATCCGCGCCGGCATCGCGCTTTACAAGCGCTACGAGCATGGCGCGGACAGCTATCTGCTGGCGCTGGCACGGTATAACCGTCCCGGTTCAAGGCGTCCCAACAGCTATGCGCGCCACGTGGACAGCCTGTATAAGGAAATCAAGCGCAAGTATGTCGAGTTCAAGGCGCGGCAGCCGGAGGATTACCGCCTGGAGTATGCGAATCTGCTCGGGCTGGCGGAAGATTTTACGCCGAATATCTATTTCTAGGCGCGGTTTCCTGCTTTCAGCTTACAGCCTGTAACTGACCTTAGCGTCACGGTGGAGCTGCACCGACA
>JAGGTK010000043.1 GCA_021163765.1 bacterium | reverse complement strand
CACCGCTCTCCTCTGACATTAGTAGTATACCATGCCTATTCGCCGCCTATTCGCCCTGCGCCACATGGCTGGCGAGATTCTCTCGCTCAAGCACTGCCGCCGTCCTGGGAAAGTGCGGGTGAAGTTAACCGGGGGCCGAGCGAAAGCCCAGTCTCCGATTTCGTGCTAAAGCACTAGTTGCGGTCGAAGAAATCGAGCACCCGGCAGCAGATATTGTCGTCATTGGCGTACACCACGAAGATGTAGCCCTCAGCCACATCAAGATCTAGATAAGATGTGCCGTCCTCGCCCAGGTTAGCGATTCCGATCGGATTGTCAAGCCAGTCGTCATCAAGATAGACCTGAACATACACCAACGTATCGCCGCTCACTTCCTTCTCATAAGCGACACAAGGCACTCCAAACAGATCGTCGTAGTCGAAGTCGCAGTATGTTCCTACATCCGTTTCGAACTCATCCACGTTTTGCCAGTCGCTCTGTACGAAGTTCAAGTCGAGATCGTAGTCCACCCACAGCGCCCCGTACAGGCTACCGAAGTAGTCAAGTGCAACCAGCCTTGTTGAGGATGTTGACGGTGCGGGCGGCGACAGAGGAACCGGAGTGCCCAGCCAGTCGTATCTGTGAAACACTGGGTTATAGTTAAGGACCTCGTACAGAAATGAGTCAGTTGCAGCCTGGGAGTAAGTATATACCACGGCGTTCTTTCTCTGATAAGGATTACCGTTGTAAGGCTTCTGGTCGTGGGACATCCCGACATCAGTAGAACTTGACTCTACCACAACGTACTCGTTAAGGTCAGCGCCATCGCAGATTTCCATCAACGCATTGTCCTCGTATTGCCCTGGCAAATAATTGTAAGTGACGAAATTGCCACCATCGTTGGACACAATCGATACAAGGCGGATGGGAGCGTCGAAGTACACAGTGCTGTCATCGACAAGCCAACCGTATTCCCAGCTTCCATTATTGCCCACGTATAGCACGATGCCGATTTTCTGTTCCAGCTTGATACACATGGGGTCCGAGTTCATTGTGGCAGCTATCAACGGGAAGCCACCCGTCGGGCTGTACGTGAGGTCGCACTGCTTCCCTATGTAGGCGACCTCTTCATCAACGGAGTCGGCCCATACCATCAACGGGTTAGTCCAGCCTTCTATTGGCGTGGTCTTCTCCGAATAGAGGACGCAATACAGTGGCCAATCCGCGACTCGGTCTTCATCATCTGGCACGCCGACATAGGCCACTCCCGGAAGTCCTGTGTCCGGGTCAATGTCAACTGCGATGCTAGGAACGCCGAGCCCATGCCAGTCGGCGCCGTCCACGATGTGGCTACCGTTATCCACCGTCTCCTCATTGCCCTGGAGCGTGGGCTCTCCAAACACCCAGATTTCCACAGTTGTGCTGTCCGTGTGGAGTTCGTCAGAGTCGCAGTCTTCCGTATCGTACATCTCGTCGTATACACTGATTGTGGCCGTGTAGATGCCACGCTCCCATTCGTCGTATGTCGTCTTACCGTCGAAATCGCCGTCGCCCGGAGTCTCTCCGTACTCCTCAGAGTAGCTATCGTTGTTGCCGAAGTCGAATTCGTATATCGTAGGACGACCTTTGCCGTCATTCCACAGATCAGGCCCGTCGGCGTCTGTGGACTGCGAGGCATCGAACCAGACTGTATCACCCGCCATTATGCAAACCGGGTCTGGGTCGGTAGTTAAGGATATGACCGGAACCGCATGTGTCACGGTGAGCGCGCCGGCGAAGTCGTACAAGTACTTCGTTGTCGAACCTTCGCTGTCGGTAAGCACAACTTTGCAGTCGTACTCCTTTGAATGCTCCGTACCAAGTTGCTCCGCCGTGAAGGTGTACTCGTACTTGAGGTCGCCCGGATACTCGGTAGCGTCGGCCTGCTGGCCAAGCGTAATCCAGTATTCAACCTGCGTCAGTCCCGTCCCGTCCGTATCCTCCGCGTCAACCTCAAACGTGACTTCCACACCGGTTTCCACGGGGTTTGGGGTAGCCTTCCAATCATACACCGCGGGCGGGCCCAAGACGGTTATCGTAACGCTGTCCGTGCCGGTATCGTCATCGTCATCGGTGACCCGGAGAGTAGCTTCATAAGTGCCCGCCTTACGGTATCGGTAAGACGGCGAATCTCCTCCGTCAAGCAAGTCGTAAACTCCGTCGCCTTCCCAGTCGTAATCATATTGCTCAATGGTGCCGTCCGAATCGGACGATTCGGACGCATCGAACTCTACCGTAAGCGGCTCATCGCCCGAGGTCGGGTCCGCGGTAAGAACGGCTGTTGGTTTAGCGTTCGGTGGAAGCGTGAAGTACACAACGTCCGACCACGTATCCTCACCGCCTTCGCCCGTGTTGAATACCGGAACGACCATCAGCTTGTCGTTTGTCTCAACTTCTATGTCCGGCAGGTCATCTTCCTCCTCGAATTCCCTTCCCCACTCAGCACGGTAGTTATCATAGTAAGGATACTCCTCTTCCGGTTCCTCTCGGTAAGTGTCATCGTCCAAAGTGAGTACCGGCTCCTCGGTCCAGTCATTCGTGCCTGCGGGGGCGTAGTAGACGTTGTATCCCTCCAGGACTAAGCCGTAGTTGATGGCGATCGGTGTGATATCCTCGATGTAGATCTTCTCGCTCCCGTTCGACACTCGGCTAAGGTGCGGGTCGACATCATAAGGCCACTCGTAACGGCTCTCCTCTTGGTTGTACTTCCATTCATCGCCGAAGTTCTGCGCCAATGGTGTGATATCGGCGATGGCAACGAACCCGTCCTGGGTATAATCCCCATCGTTCACATAGGTCCATTCCAGCTTGCCGTAGGGTGAGGGGCTGTACGGATCGTCGTCTTTCTCCCAGTGGAGATTCCGCGGCTTGACATAGTCCTTAGAGGAGTAGCCCCGGTACTTGGAAGTGGACTTGCCGTTAGCATACTTCGCCGTCAGCAGTGCCCGTAGCTTCTCCTTCATCGCCAGCCAGGTTTCGGGATCCGCTTGGGCGGCATTGGAAGGGTATCAAGCTCGGAAAGCGCCTCGTCCAGGGATTGCGGCCCGGATGCTGCGGTATCTCCTGCCGGTGACCCTCTGGTGCTGACCTGCGGCGTAGCTAGGTCGGCCGTACTTGTCCGCTTCCCACAGGAAGTGGGCGCCAAGACAATCAACAATGCCAGGGCCACGAGGAGCCCCGGCGCCAACTTCAGAATAGCCCTTTTCATATTACCAATCCTCCTGTTGTTTGTTGTATATGCCTGTTCCGCTTGCGCGGAAGATGACCGAAACCCGTGTTTACCAGAACGCTGCAATCGCGTTCCTGCTAATGAGAGTCAATTGGTCCATTGGGTTTATCTCAAGTTCCGAGAGGTCGAGTTCCTCTGAGAGCGGGACGGCTTGCCAGATGCTATCGATACCGAAGGCTAGCAAAGGCGGATTGCCCTGTGGATAGAAGCCTCCCAGGTATACTACGGCACTACCACTCTCAAGAAGCACGAGGCCCCAGACGCCAGGATATAAGCCTTCGTCAAGCTGCATGATTTCATCCGGTTCCCAATCGCTATCCGCCCGACTTACGAGAATGACTCGGTCCCTGCCTAGCTCTAAGTCCGATTCGCCCACTAGTGCACGGATTCCAGTGCCGTTGCGCGCAACAACAGCGCGCACGCCGTAAAACACATTCACACTGTGGGTATCAAGCACGACTTCTTGGTCGACTGTTTCCCCGTTCACCCAGTAGTGAATAACGCTGCTCTCTCCTTCACCAGTACACAGAATATGGACTATATCGTCTGCATCAAGTGCGCACTTCCACGAAAAGGCTGTTCCTGCTTCCCATACCCGTGTCTTCGCCCACTCCCCGGGGGCCGTCCGCCGGGCCACCCAGATCTCGTTTGAGTACATCGTGTATACAATCACCGGCTGGTTGGCTGAGTCAAAGAACAACTGCGTTGGCATGTAGTAGTCTGTGACTCCACCCTCCAGCAGTTCCCCCTCGCTCCACTGCCCGTTAAGCCGCCGCGAGAAGTAGTAGTCGTATGTCAGGAAACCGGTCTCCACCCGAAATATGCGCGCGGGGTTGTTTAACTTGTCCACCGCCAGGGTGCCCTCAACCTCTTCATACTCCACCATCTGCCCGTCAGAGATGCGGACCAGGAAGTTGCCGGGGGGCGTCGAGTATGATTGTTTCCCCCACAAGCTGCCATCAGGCCCGAAAGCATAGGTGGCGGAGGTGATATCCCCGTAGCCCGGCACCTTGGGTATCTCCTCCACATGCCACCAGGCGGAGATATCCAGGTTGAAAGGATGGGTGGCCGAGCCGTAAGGGGTATTGACCGTCAGCGCGGCCGAGTAGGCGTGCACAGGCTCCGGCAGCGTGCCGCCGC
>JAGGTK010000049.1 GCA_021163765.1 bacterium | reverse complement strand
CGCCTGCCGAGCCCTACCGCCCGTTTGCCCATTACCTGGGGGAAGGAAAAGTGATGCTGCTGGACTTCGGCGCCATCGGCTGCCAGGGATGCGAGGCGGAATTCCCGTCGCTGCTCGATCTGTACGGCTCATATTCAGCCCAGGGATTCTATTTGGTGGTTGTGTGGCCCAACACGCTTTCGCAGATGCAGACGTGGCTGAATGCCAAGGGCTACGGCGAGTACACGGACCACTACCAGGACACCGACTCGGACATCCTGGGCCTTTACGTTGACGCGTTCACAGGGGAAGAAAGCGTCCCGATGAATTTCCTCATCGACCGCGACGGCAACGTTCGGCACTGGGAAATCGGCGAGATTAACGAGGGCGATTGGGCGGATTATATCGGGGAGCTGTTGTAGGGCGGACAGGGAAAGCAAGTGGCGCACAGCGGGCTTCTTAGCCCGAACGCACAGGCTTACCTATTTACAGGGAGTTGAGGTATAATAAGCTGGAATTCGCGCCGCTAGAAGACGCCGTTACAATAATCCTGAAATGATCTGCATTCGGAGGTCACCATGAAAAGGCTGATACTGGTTGCCCTCATAGTATTGCTTGCGTCGTGCGGCGGTGGTGGAAACCAGCCGTCAAACGTAAGCCTTCAGTCCCGCCACGGCGGGCAAGCGTCAGACGGGAACGGAGGTTTGCAGGCAGCAAACGAACCCGCACCCCAGTCCCTCGACGAAGCGATGGCTGAGCTTGACGCGCTTCAGGCGCCGGAAGGCGTAGACGCGGCGCTATTTCAGGAGCTTAAAGACGCGCTGGCATCTCAGCTTGCGTCGAGGATTTCCGTTTCGGCCGGTGCTGCGAAAGCGGCCAGCCAGCCGCCTGCCGGAGACGCCAACAAGCCCGCCGACCTTGCGCTGGTGGATATGGGCGAAGGTGAATACCTGCTCTTATGGCACGAAGTAAACGTCGGAGACTATGACAACAACGGCACTGTTGGCATAGCCGACATCACTCCTATCGCGATGCACTACAACGAGACGTACGATGCGGAGGATGTGAACTGCGCGCTGGCGCTGATAGACAGCAGCGGGAACCAGACGGTGGACATATCGGACATCACGGGCATAGCGATGAACTTCGGGACGAGCCTGGCGGGCTACAACGTCTATGTTGACGGAGCGCTGCAGCCCAACCAGGGCGATCCTGGCGACCTGTCCGTGATGCGTCCGGCTGACCCCGGCAGTGAGCGGGTCAGCTATCGCTACTCGCTGATGCTCGGCGGGGTGGTGAACGTAACTGTTGCGCCGGCTGATGCCGGAGGCGCAGAGGGCGTGGAGAGCGACCCGGCGCAGCTTGGAACGGGCGACGCGCCTGCGGCACCGCGGGACCTGAGCGCATCGGCGAGCCAGGCTATCGGCCCGGGGCGGATACTGCTTACATGGACGCCGAACACCGAAGACGACCTGAAGTCGTACCGGCTGTATCGCACCGACGGCGTTGCGGCCTACGAGCAGGTCGCCACAATCTCCAGCACCACGTTCCCGCTTATGTATACCGACGACAACGACGAAGCGCTGCTGGAATCGGGCGTGGAGTATACGTATTACCTGACGGCGGTGGACGAGGACGGGTTCGAGTCCGCTCCCAGCAACGAGGCTGCGCAGACCGCGTTCTTCCCCGCGCCTCCTACAGCGCCCACGCCAATTGACGCGACCAGCGAGGACATTCCCTACAGCTACAGCATTGAGGTATCGTGGGGCGAGTCGGAGTCGGATTACCTCGACGGCTATGAAATCTGGCGGAAGGATCCGGGCGAGACGGAGTTCGCGCTCTGGGTTCCCGCGGACAAGTCGACCCACACGCTGCTAAACAGCGGGCTGACCGAAGGCGAGACGTACACCTATAAGGCGCGCGCGTTTGATATCTTCGGCCAGTACAGCGACTTCAGCGGCGAAGCTAGCGCATTGCCGAGTCTGTATATCCCGCTGGAGATCTACTCGGTCACTACCGACCAGACGACGCTGCAGGTGGGCTCCACCGAGCGGGCGCACCTCGTGGTTGACCTCAGCAACCCGTCGGCGACCATCACGTGGGAAGCCACGGACGGCTCGTTTGACGGCGGCGACACCGGCGTTGCGGTCACTTATGCACCTCCAGGCTCCGGCAGCGCAAAGCGCGTGACCGTGACCGTCACCGCCAATGATGGTATCAGTGAAGACAGCGACTCTCTCGATCTGATTATTACCACGCTGCCAAATCTTGGCGCAGCGATAGATTTCGCTCTGCCGTGCTGGTCCCAACCAAACGAGCCTTACAAGCCTTTCAGCGATTTCATAGCAGACCGATGTGTGGTTCTATTAGATTTCGGTAGCTCTGGATGACACTACTGCAACAGGGAGTTGCCCTGTTTACAGGAGAGGTTAGAAAACTATGGCCCTCAAGGATACTACTGGCTCGTTCTGTGGACGGATAGCCTTGAACCTATGGGGCCGTACTTCCACAACGACGGATATTATCCTACTGAGTATTTCTGTAGATCGGGTTCCAATATTCGGGCTGACTATAGTACGACATTCGGCGACGGAGGTTCAGGCATACCCCAGCATGGCCTCGTAGACCGTGACGGCAACGTACGGAAATACAGTGTTGGAGCGACCGATGGCGAGCCTTACAAGACGGAATGGGATGATGCCATTGAAGAGCTGCTGTAGATAATCACAATACGCAGTTTGTTGCTTTAAGAGGGCGGGGCGTCAAGCCCCGCCCTTTTCTTTTCCGCCCTAGAACCGCTGATTTCAGGCTGCTTAAGTCAGAAAGACTCAAAAACTTTAAGTATACCGGTAGCAGTTCCCATTCGTCAACTAGACGAGGATTTGAAGGCATGATAAACATTCGTCAAACACTGCTAAAGCTGTGATACGCAGCACGATGATTGTTGGCATTGGGAGATTGTAGGGACATAACACTAGGAGGAACGGGATTATGAAAACAAGTGGATTACTGAGTGTGATTATTGCAGTGGTGCTCAGTATTGGCGTGTCCTCGTGCGGGGGCAAAGCCAAAAGGCTGCTGAGTGATCTCACCGATACCGCAGTGCAGAATGCGACCACTGGCGCTTCGTACGACAAAGAAGCGAAGTTCAGTGATGAGGAGCCCTCTTTACTTGAGCAGATCAAAGAGATGAACCTGGCTGGCAGGCTTGAGCGTACCGAGAGGATGTTCGGGTCCCCATCGGATAATTTACTGCCGGACGAGTTGATTGTCTACTACTGGGAAGGGCTGTCGCTGGAAAGCGTCAATACCGCTTTGTGTGCCAAGCCGGAAAGCGTCGCGGTTCCAAGGCTTTCCGCCGACGTTGTGGACTCGATTGTGAAGTCGTCACCAGTGCCGCAAGCGGTTGAAAGGCGCGATTACGTGTCGATTACGCATTGGCTGGCTGGGCAGATTGGGGCTGATGTCATTACGGAATCCTATTGGCGAACTCTAGATATTGCGGGTTTCCGGTTGCCGGAGGGCAGCGATGGTCTTGCGGTTGCTGAGCGCCTGATGACGGACTATCAGAACCTCGTGATGCTGGTAGAGCCGGGATTTCAAGGAAAAGCCTGCAAGTGGGAGGACCCAGAGGAGACGGACCTAAATATGATAGATGAGGACCCTGACACGTTTCCCGTGGAGCCATGCTGGGGAGCCATTCGTTTAGGATGCCGCAGCATCTGGAAGGATCCTGAAGGCTCCACTGGCTTAGATGGTGAGGGCGTGTACGTTGCCATGCTAGATACCGGACTGGATATTGACTACTATGAAGGTGAGGAGTATCACGATGGTCATGACGAGTTTAACGGTCGGTGGGAGACTCCTGGTTCCGACACTGGACAAATCTACGACTTCACCGGTGACGACGAAGACCATGACGAGATTCCTGAAGATGCGGACGGGCACGGTACGTTTGTGTCGGGGCTCATCGCGGCGAACGATGGCAGCAACGAACAGGGCGGCGGAATCGTAGGTGTGGCATATGAAGCTACACTGATACCCATTAAGATAATTGACTGGGCAATAGACCCTTTTGGATGGGAGAACTTCATCCCGGCACTGGACCTTGTGATATTACTAGTGACGCCGACTGAAGAGGACGGTTATGGTAAGAACATCAGGGCGTTGAATATGAGCTTCAGTAGTGAACTAACAGATCCACCTCTCGCAGTGCAGGAGAAACTCTCGTCGCTCTGGTTGGATTATAATGTCGCCAACGTAGCCGCTGCTATGAACGATGGTAAGTGCTATCCGGACGAGCAAGGGCGCATGCCCTATCCGGCAGGCTGCAGCCATGTAGTGGCCGTCGGGGCAACGGAGTGGCGAGCCACGAGCAACAAGTACGAGGACTCAGAGTGGAATAACTGGCGCACGAGCTTTTCGAATTGGGGTGATTATATTGACTTCGTGGCCCCCGGCGAAGGTTTGCTTTCCACGTATCCTAAAGACCATCCTAGCGGCCCGTACAAATCAGATGGCTCAGGAACGAGCTTTTCCGCACCCCTCATTGCAGGCGCGTTTGCGCTTATCGCGCAGCACAAGCCTGAATGGACTCCGACTCAAGCTGTGCACGTGCTAAGACGAACGGCTCACAGTGTTGGCTTCTATGGCAATCCAGCGGCTGGCGGGCTCGAAGGTGACAGAAGGAAGCTGCCGGACCTGGATGCGCTCTGGCAGGCGATAGGT
>JAGGTK010000047.1 GCA_021163765.1 bacterium | reverse complement strand
CGGTCACTGAAGAATCCGGCGAGCCGCCCCAGATTATAGCGGTCAGCCCCACCGAAGGCGACAGCGGCACTGAAGTGACGTTCACCGCTGAGGTCACCGGCGACGGCCCGTTCACCTACTACTGGGATTTTGGCGGCGGCGCGTCTCCCAATCAGTCGTCAGGCGTCAGCGATCAGCCATCAGCGACCGTAACGCTCTCGCGCGGTGGAACTCTGCCAGAACCGGTCGCAACCTACCCCGCTTCCCTCACCGTCACCAACTCCTCCGGCACCGCCATCCACGATTTCAATCTTTCCATCTCCGCCTGGTGGCATTTGATCGAAATACCGTTTGAGCACGTCCACGCGTATGCTCTGACACCGGACGGGAAACCCGCACTGCTGAGGGGGACGGAAACTGAGGTTGTCTACTGCGTGTGGAATAGCGGGTATTGGGAAGAAGAAGTAATTCCGAGAGCGACATACAAGGTGCTGGCTCATCATCCGCTGACTTCCGAGCCGGTAGCTGTAGGATCGGCAGGCGGCGAAACGTCGGGCACTGTCGTCTACTCGTGGCGCAGCGGTGCTCAGTGGTATCAGGAGGAGATAGAGTACGCGGGCTGGGTAGCAGGTATTGACCTCGCCTTCCATCAGGACGGTTCGCCTGTTGTGTGCTGGGGGATTCTGGGCGACCCGTTTGCGCTGAAAGTGGCGGAGCGCACACCAGAGGATTGGATGATTGAGACTGTACCCACTGAGGGTCAGGACCCCAGACAGCCAGTTCTAGCGGTAGGCGGGGAGGATAACATTGCGGTCGTCTACGGAAACAGCGAGACACCAGGCGGCGTATGGATTGCTCGAAAGCAAGCGACCACATGGGAAATAAGTGAAGCGATACCCGAGCCGTCTAGTGGCCAAGAAATGGCCACAGCACCAGACGGTGCTTTAGTCCTAGTAGTGCGGCGGAGCTTCGCACACACAACTTATATTACTTATGCTGAGGAAACACCGTCGGGATGGAACTTGGAGGACATAGATACGAGTGATTACTACTATGTCAATACGGTCGCACCGAGCTTCCTCGCAGACGGAGAACCTGTGATAGCGTATGGCGTAAACATAGGAGAACAGGATGAGCCGGTCTACGAGGTGCGTGTCGTGTGGAGGGATACCGAAGCATGGAACTTAAGCGTGCCGTTCCCGCCCGAGGGAAATACATCGTCCTGGGGAGGTTCACTGATTGGCGTCAGCATGGATGGTACCGTCGCGCTCACAGTGGGCGAACACGATACTTCAAGCAATTACTACGCGCTGTTCTGGTAGCGTTCCAGAGCAGCGTAGTGCGAAGGAAACGTGATTTCAGTAACTTACGGAGGTGTGAAAATGAATGGATATCGAGTAATTATGTGGGTGAGCTTGTTGGCGATGATTGCGCTACTATGCGGAGCGTGCGGCAAGCGCAGTCAACAAACCGGGACTGGCATTTCGGCAACACCTTCAGGCAAGGCTTCGTCAGCCAGGAGCCTTGAAGAGGTGCTTGCTGAGATCGATGCCTACGAACCTCCACCGGAGGTGGATCGCGCGATCTTTGAGCGGATGCGCGCGAACATGCGTGAGGCTATTGTTAGTCGGTGGCAGTCAAAGACTGCATCTTACCTAGATGACCTCGATGGATACAACAAGGTCAATGACCTGAAGCGGTCATCGTGGCAATGCAATCCCGTGAAGCTTAAGTGGTCCTATCGCAACGGCGGCGACTATGACGAGAACGGTGTAGTCAGCATATCAGACATCTCTCCCCTTGCTGCACATTATGGCGAGGATGTGGGCGATGAGGTAAACACGATTCGTGAGCTCATTAACGAGGATGATTAGCGACGAGGACGATTAGCCCAGTCAAGACTCAGGTTAGCCAGCCTTCATTCATCCAGTTCCCTATTCCCTGATAGCGCTAGAGGCTGCGCCAACTGCGTCGCGCTCCAGGAGGCTACGGCTTGCTGCTGGCGAAGCGCGCGCGGGTGTCCGCCCAGCTCCGAAGAGCGTCAATGGACTCCCGGGCCGTTCGCGAAAGCGGCACGGTGTCGGTCAGCGCTCCCTCCAGGTGCCGCTGCTCAAGCTCGGCTCCCTCGTCGAACGCATCGTAAAGCGCGGAGATGACCGCCTGCTCTATCTCGGCTCCGGAAAAGCCCTCCGATAGCGCACCGAGCCGCGCGATGTCGTAGCTTTCGGGCTTGCGCTTGCGCTTGCGCAGGTGGATGGCGAATATGTCGGCGCGTTCCCGGTCTTTTGGCAGGTCGATGAAGAATATCTCGTCAAACCGCCCCTTGCGCATCAGCTCCGGCGGCAGTTGCGCTATCTCGTTTGCGGTGGCGATGACGAACACAGGCGCCTCTTTTTCCTGCATCCACGTGAGGAACGTGGAGAACACTCGGCTGGCGGTGCCCGCGTCGCTCGCGCCGCTGCTCTGCACGCCGGAAAGCCCCTTCTCGATTTCATCAAGCCACAGGATGCACGGCGCCACGCGCTCCGCCGCGGCTATCGCCTTGCGCGTGTTTTCCTCCGAAGCGCCGATGTAGCCGGAAAACAGCGCGCCAAGGTCCAGCCGCAGAAGCGGCATCTGCCAGAGCGACGAGACCGCCTTGGCGGTAAGGCTCTTGCCGCAGCCCTGCACGCCGATGAGAAGCAGCCCTTTAGGCGCGGGCAGGCCAAAGTCCTTCGCCCGCTGGGTGAACGCCTGGCCGCGCTTGCGCAGCCATCCTTTCAGGCTGTCCAGCCCGCCCACATGGTCAATATCCTCCCGCGTGCGGTAGTACTGCAAAAAACCCGTCTTGTGGATAATCTGCTCTTTTTCCGCGAGAATCGTGGACAGGTCATCCGCCGTGAGCGCGGCGTCGTAGACTATCGCTTTCGCAAAGGCGTTTTCCGCCTCGGCGGCGGTAAGCCCCAGCGCCGCCTTCACCAGCTGCTCGCATACTTCGTCCGTGAGTTCGAGCTTCACCTTCGGGCTGTCGCGCAGCGATTCCACAATATCGTCGAACACCTTGCGCAGCACGGCTTCGTCCGGCAGCGGGATGGTTACGAGCGTCACGTCCTTGTCCAGCTCTGGCGGCAGATTAACCACGGGCGAGAGCAGCACCAGTGTCTTATAGCTTGCCTTCAGCGTGCGGGCCAGGTCGCGCAGCTTGCGCACCACTTTTTTATCTTCGAGAAACGGATGGAAATCAACGAGCGCAAAAACCGCGTTCTCCTTGCTGCGCCCCACGATATCCAGCACCGCCATCGGGTCGGTCTCGCGGGACGAGACCGTTGCCCGCTCCGCAGCCGCGCCGGCGCCATAGCGCCGCAGGCCTTCGGTGACGGTCCACACGAACAGCCGCTTCCCGCGCCGGTCGGCGATATCCTGGAGAATCCCCAGCACGCGCGTTTCCTCGTAGCTCTCGACGTAGACAACCGGATACCGCGCCCGTATCAGCAGCTCTATCTCTGCAGCGGCGTCAAGTTTCCTCTGCGCCATTTGCCGTCACTCCCCTTCACCGTCACCGTAAGCGTCCAGCCGGCCGCGCTCGTCCTGCTTGCCGTAGCCGTAGACGGAGCCATCCGTCATCCCCTTGCGGCCTTCCCCCTTGGGCCCTTTCAGGTAGCTGACCGAGATCTGCGGGAAGGGAATCGTCACGCCCGCCTCGTCCAGGGCATACTTCACGCGCCGCCTCAGCTCGCGCGCCACCTTCCACTGGTCGCCCGGCACCGCCTGCGCAATCAGCCGCAGCACCACCGCAGAGTCGTCCAGCTTCTCCACGCCCAGAACTTCGGGGGTGGAAAGGAAAACGTGCTCCCACGCGGCTTCGCCTGCCATTTTCTGCGCCGTGTCCTTGATGACCTGCGCGGCGGTGTCAATATCGTCCTCGTAGCTGATCCCGAAATCCAGCAGCACGCGCGTCCAGCTGTGCGTGTAGTTGGTGACGGCTTCAATGCTGCCGTTCGGGATGATGTGCAGATTCCCGTTGAAGGCGCGCAGCCACGTCGTCCGGACGGACACTTTCTCCACCGTCCCGCCGAAAGCCCCGCCGTTGATCTCGATTACATCACCCATGCGGTACTGGTCTTCGATCAGGATGAACAGCCCTGCCAGCAGGTCCTTGACCACGCTCTGCGCGCCAAAGCCCAGCGCAATGCCGACAATGCCCGCGCCGGCGAGAAGGGCGGTGATGTTGATGCCCAGCTCCGCCAGTATCATCAGAGCCGCGACCGTATATATGACCACCCTGAGCGTCACGCCAAAAAGCGACCAGACGGTCTTGGAGCGCTTCTCCTGCTCCCTTTTAGCGATCTCGTCGCCCCGGTGGGTCTTTTCCAGGGCTGCGGCGATGCGGCGTATGAGTATCCTGGACAAAATGCCCAGGAGCCATGCAACCAGAAGAATGATTATGATATTCGCCGCGTGGACCTTAAGCCAGGCCAGCACGCCTTCCCACGCCCCGAGCAGACGGGGCACGTCAAACACGGCTTCAGCAGCGGCAGCTTCCAGTGTTTCTTCCATTGTTCCTCCCGCAGGCGGCGCCTGAAGCTGATTGTAGCAGAGAACCGCGCGGCGCCGCTTGCAGTGCTTGACGCGCCTTGCGCCAGGTGTTAGATTCGCCTGCAGGGCCAGTAGCTCAACTGGTAGAGCGTTTGACTCTTAATCAAAATGTTGGGGGTTCGAGTCCTCCCTGGCCCGCTTGTCCCCGAACCGATAAGGCTGGCATCGCGCCAGTTCCGACACGCTTCACTAGCCCAGCCTGGCGGCGCGGATGACGACGAAGCTCCCATCCCCGCATCCCGTCCGAACTTCATCGGGCCTCGTGAGTTCCTGCGGCGGGCTGAATATGGTCTGCCAGCACAGGTGCGGCCCGAAACCCGTCTCGGCCAGGTGGGTGAGCACTTCGCCATACGTGTGGAACGTGGCGTTGGCGTAGAAGCGGCTGCGCTTGGCGCGGCTCTGGTATTCACGTCCGAGCGCGCTGTCGGCGTCCACAAACCCGACGACTATTGCCCCTTTGCGGTTCAACACGCGCCAGGCCTCGCGGAAGCTCCTTTCGATGTCGTCAACAAAGCAGATGGTCGTCACCATCAGCACGCTGTCAAAGCTCTCGTCCGCAAACGGGAGGTATTCGGCGACGGCGTCGACGACTTCCAGCCCGCGCGACCGCGCAACCTCCGCCATCTTTTCTGACGGCTCAACTCCTATACGTATGCCGAGCGGCTCGGCGAAGCGCCCCGTCCCGATGCCAACTTCCAGCCCGTGTCCCGGATCAGGCAGAGCAAGCCTCAGCGCCGCTAGCTCCGAGAGGTAGGCGTGCTTGTTGTCCTCGAACCACTGCTCGTAATCGTCGGCGTGTTCATCGAATGGCTTTGTGCGCGGCATCATCATCCTCCAGCCAATGATACCACCGGCGTGGGCGACATTATCGCGCCGGCCGAAACTCACACCAAACCGCTCTGATGGGGCAACCGGCGGCCTGCCCCTTCATGCGCCCAGCGGCCTGCATTAACTCATTGCGCCGGGCGCTTAAGTTCACGTAGGTGCCTTTGGCGCTGAGCGATGCCCGCAACCGAGGGTGTAAAGCGTGCGGCGGCGCTTTTTGCGCGGCGCGGGCGCGGGGCGGTTGT
>JAGGTK010000024.1 GCA_021163765.1 bacterium | reverse complement strand
TTGCTCAAGTCGCCTGAAATTGCGGAAGGCGAAATCGGGATCGATGCGCTCCTGAGCAAGATAATCTCCGCGATTCCAGATCCGGTCGCGTACCTGAAAACCGATGTCGGCAAAGTGCGAGAAGGTAACGAGGACAGCGGTGAAATCGTCGTCGAAACCGTCACGCGTCCGGGCGCATCGAGTGTCCAGGCGTGGGTTGCGGACGGGATGGGCGGGCACGCGGCAGGCGAAGTAGCGTCCATGCTGGCTATCACCGCTATCAGGCGTACGCTCGCGGATTGGCGCGAGAGCGCTGCGGTAGGCGAGGAAGTGATTACGCGGCACATCGCGCGCGCGTTCGAGCGCGCAAACGCCGCGATCAAGCGCGATGCTGAGCTGAATCCATCGCGCCTTCGAATGGGCACAACTCTTACGGGCGCGATTATCCTGTCGCCGTCTCCTCCGCCCGAACCCGGCGCGAAAAGACCCGTACCGTTTGAGATCGCGCGTGCGTGGATCGCAAATCTCGGCGATTCGCGAACCTACCTTGCTGGATCGGGCAGGCTTTACCGCCTGTCGCACGACCACAGTCTGCTTCAACAGATCGTTGATTGCGGCAGGATGACTGAAGAAGAAGCTTTCAGTCAACCTGGGAAAAACGTAATAAGCAAATGCCTCGGCGGCGGATTGACCGACGATGTCGCGCCCGACGTGTGTGGGATGCTCACGGGATCCGGCGATCTTTTTCTCGTCGCGAGCGACGGGCTGACCGACCTCGTCCCTGACTCCGAAATCCTTGGCGTGATCCTCGACAACTGGCGGGAAGGCGCATCATCGCTCGAAAAAATCGCGGGCGCGCTTATCGATGCGGCAAACGCTGCCGGCGGTAAGGACAACATCACGGTGGCACTCGTTTATCTGCCTTGATGAATTAAACACCTCTGTAGGTTAGGCTGATTATCCACACGTCCGAATCGAAACGCACCGCCAGTGGCTTTTTCCTAGGCGTGAACCCGGATTATCTGATAATATCTGTGTGTGACTGGCGATCAGGACTTAAGGAGCCGCGGCGTCCTTCAATGGGCGATGCTTATAATCGGATTTTCGCTCGTTGCCTGGGTGGTTCTGAGAGAAGCGCTCCTGCTTTTCTCAGGCGAGGTAACGACCATAATCCAAAACTGGCCGCTATTATTCATCGGCATTATTTTCTTTGTGGGCGGGCTTTCGTGCTGGCTCTATCCCAAAAGTGAGCAGGACGAGGATGGCGCGCTGAATGACAACACAGAGTGGCGCGAGCCTTAGCGCATCTTCAGAATCTTTCCCCAGTTGATATTCCAAGAAGCCGTCCCGTGCGTACACGGCGAACCCGCTAGCTCGGGGCGGGGAGGGGGATCCAGAGTTCCTCGAACGTCGTCTCGCCCCAGTAGTAGCCAAGGTACGCGGCGTCCGCCTCGGTCACAACGCCGTCGCCGTCGGGATCGAGCATCGCGGGCACCAGGTCGGGAATGCCGTCCAGGTCCGCATCGAGCATCGCCAGAGCCCCGTCGCCCTCGTTGTCGAGAATGAGCATCGGTACGCTCAAGCTGCGCACGTCCACTCCGCCCATCGCAGCCGAGCCCACGTCGAACAGGTCGTCCTCGAACGTCGAACTCGGCACGCGTATATTCATCCCACGCGCGGATGCAACTCGCTCCCCGCTCCCACGCGCCGACGCGGTCCGCGCCGAATTTCCCACCTGTCCCGTACAGCGTCCAGTCGTGGGCGCGCACTTTGCCGCATCCCGCCCCGCCGTCGTTGTCGAATCGAACGGGTCATCGAGATGTCGGTACACCCACGGCACGCCGCCGTATTCGTCGAGGAAGCGGTCGATCGCGTCCCACTGGCCGTTCCCGTCGGCGTCGAGGTCGTTCATCCCGTCGCCGTTCAAGTCGAGCCAGTCGCCCGTCGTGTGCACTAGCTCCCATGCGTCGTCGTAGATGCGCTCGCTCGTCGCAATGTAGCCGTCGCCGTCGCGGTCGCGCGCAAGCCCGGCAAACCCGTCGCCGTTCACGTCCACCGGCACCCGAAGCGTATCCACGCCCACCTCGCGCCCGATGTTCAACCGAAGCATCGCCTCGTCGCCCTCGTTCACGATGCCATCACCGTTGAAATCCGCAAAGAGCGGCTTGCCGACGTCAACGTCGCAGATGATATCGCCGTAGCCGACTGCATGATCCAAGTCCGTCCACTCACCATCAATCTGCAACGTGTTATCGTACCACTCTCGGAACTTGCGGTTATTCAGAAACCTTATGTTCGTAACGGCAAGCGGCGCCGCAGTTCCGTCGTGCCATGTTGGTTTAATTGTCGAAGTTTGATCGAAACGGTCGCCGACAAATGGATATGATTTCGTTAAAGTTCGATATAGTTCTGGCGGATAGTTATCGGCATCATTATGGAATAACCACTCCGATGACGGCACATTTTCGGATTCTACTTCTATGTGCTCCCAGGGATAGGGAGATTGCCTGCGACCCAAGTCTATATGCGGAACGATGAGTCCTCTTGTGGTGCTCGGCATTGTCAAATACACGCCTTCTTCCTGAAAATTAAGAGCAATGCCGTTTCCGGCCTTATGTTCAATATAATAGAACTCCTGCGGTTTATTCGGATTATTGATCGCAAAGTAAAGTTCGCGTTTCCCATCCAACAGATCCTGAGGCCGTATCAAAATCGGTTCAGTATTGTATTTCATCCTTATAAAACACGTCCAACCCGCAACTACCTTGTGAACTCCCAATGGATACATTCCGCGCGCCATTAAATCATGCGGTCCAAGGCTGTAAACCGTTTCATACCCGCTTTTCCTGTATGTATCCGGCCAATTCAGAAAATGACCCATTTCGTGCAGTATCATGTGAAAGTCTTCCTCCACCGGCGATATTTTACGCTCATCATACCAATCGATCCAGCCGGCAACAGGGATATACACAATATCAAAATAAACGTTCTTATCCGCGTTCTGCGGATCTTGCGTGCTTTCATGGCCAACGAATCCGTAATTCTGATATGCCGGGTATCGGAATAATATCATTGGATTGGCTAAAGGATATCTTCCCATATTCGATTCGGATGCCGTAAACTCACGTATCTCTTCGATGTAAACCGTCGGGTTCAGTTCCGATATTATCCGGTTCTTGTACCAATGCGGGTCATCGCCATACTGAACATACTCCGGATAGGTAATCACATGATCGATAATATTGAAATCCAGAGTAAGGTAACCATAAGACTGCTCGTAGTAATGCGTGCGCAGATCCGTGTCGGGATACCTGCCCGGTCCATAGCAGTAACTCTCAATCGCATCGTAATCGGGATTAAGGAGACCCCACTTCGCATCGTCCTTATATACCTGCCATATTGTAAACGTTATGTTTCTTTGAAAAAACCAATAAGGATTATGGCGATAATTACCTTTATCCAGGGATTCTGATATTGTCTGCGCTAGATCGTTGCCAGGCTCAAAACCAGGATACATCCAAGGCTCAAAATGAAAAATACCTTTTTGACGATCGGTAAAATATGCGTTGCGACCAAAAGATATATGTCTTTCCTGATCCGTGAGATCGCAAAACGAGCCTGGAAATGGACCATCGATCGGGGACGGCATTTGTACGGAGAACCCATCGGAATCTAACGGTGAGATTGTAAGCTCGGTGCCGCTCGGATAAGAGATATCACTATCACCGCAACCGGTCAGGAAAAGGAACAGGACGACCAGAACAGCCACTAAATACGCTGCATTAAGCAGATAATCAAGCCAACACGTCGTAATCGCCCTGTTCATGTTTTAATCACCTACTATTCAACAACTCTGTAACGAACCTCAAGCGGGTCGTTGGGTGCATTTAATGGTGTTTGGTTGGAATCGGCATCACTGTAAAAGGTTCTCTCACTACCTAGCCATAAATCCTCGATCCAGATATCAAACCCGTCATACCTATTGCGTGCATCAATATACGGGAGCTCAGGATCAGTGTTATTCAGGAATTCGTCCTTGTAACGTAGAAGCAGCTCAAAGGAGCGTACTTCACCAAAATATGGAGCGATATCGCTAAACAACTCAGACATCCATGGCGCGTTATCGTCGTCTTGAGCATAATTGATTGAAAGATCGAACCATAAAATCCCACCAGAATATTGCGGCAAATAGGGTGCCATAAGAAGAGCGGAATAATTATCAGGTGGCTCTGGTATTTCGTGCATCTTGTCCCAAGGACCAAGAAAGCCATCGATTCGGAAGTGAGCGGAGGAGGGATTGTAAGCTGATCGAACCCAGGTGCCGGTTTCCTCATTCTTATTCCAGATGCAAATGCCTGTGGTTCCTGTTACGAATTCTGGCATCCAATAATTGCCATCATAGGGAATCAAGTAGGCAGTTCCGAAAACGAGACCGGGACTGATCTGAGAACCGCTGCTTTCGACAATATCCATGCTGAATCGCACAGCATTCAGATTGGCAAACCTGTTTGAAATGTTCTCAAACTGGCACTGCAGAACGATGCCGGGAATTGGAAGCGGATTTTCTAGCACGTCGACACCATTTACGTATTGCATCAGATCCGATCCCATATTGTCTTGCATTTGGGTGCTATTTCCCTCATCTCCCGGATCCAAATCGTTAATGCGCCAGTTCGTAAACCTGATCATATCGCAGTCGTATGTACGAATATCCAAAGGTATCTCATCAGACCAGTTCCCATAGCTGTCCTTGACCTTGAACCAAATCCGGTAAAACGCCGCCAATACGATAGGCCATTCATGCGAGGTTTCGGGCCAATACTCAATCGTTTCGTAAATCCCATTGCTGTCCAAATCCCAATGAAACTCCGCCAATTCCGCCCCATCCGCATTTGCCTCACTGGCTGACGCGTCGAGCGTGACAGTCAACGGAACGTACGGCGGGCGTTCTTCTTCAAGTTTACCTTCCCAGGTTATCTCGCAACTAGCTGTGGGTTCTTCATCAAGCGGTCCGAAATCAACAAATATTGGCTCTGATGATATGCCGTAATTCTCGGGGGTTTCGTTGTCGAATGGAGTTACAACTAGCCACACTTCTGTATTATCAGCAAACTCCGCGTTGGTGTACACGTAGCCTATCGCACCGTCGTGAGTAAGATAGAAGCCGTCCTCAGCGTTACCATGACCCATTACACTTGATTTATCTACATCGTGATATTCGTTACTGCAGTATTGGTACGGTAATTCACAATCCCTCAAGTGGCGGAACCTCGCTCTCGCTTCCCATGCGGGTCCTTGGTGATCTGGATAGGTCGTGGAAGCGATCAAGTTCTGCTTCTGCTCATCTTCGTATATCTCAATCTGGTATCCCTGAACGGTGTAAAGGTAGTTTTCGGTGATAACGTCTATATCAGCTTCGGTGAAATACAAATCATCGTTATAGTCAACGATCTTCTGTCCGGGATGATCATAGACACTGTCACCGTAGAACCATGCTAAAGGCGTAATATCAGGTACTCCAACCTCTCCGTTAAGATCGCCATCTCCGCGATTTACTTCGCTGAAATGGATGTACCTTGTTTGAGTCACATGATCTTTCCCACCTCCAATGTTAACAACTTTGTTCTCGTTACCAATCGGCGCTTCGCTCGCGCTCCGCGGCGGCTGCCAAGGTGCAAGTTCGATGACGAACGTTCCGATAACGCCGCCGTGTTTTGCTTCCTTCTTGCGGAATTGCTTGAGTCCCGTCCAGAACCCGATGCGGCCTTTCTCCTTAAAGAGCGCTGTGTTCAAAACGTCCTTCTCGTCTTCCCCGAAGATGTCGCCGGGTATAAACTCGACCGGATTGTACTTATCGGCGTCATAGTGAATGTAGCCGAGCGCGTACTTCCACTCGAATCCTGCATTCTTCTTCGCTTTAATGGTTAGTTCGACGGTGGATGGTGTACCGAAACCTCCCCCGCCTGTTCCGCTTCCGCCGTCGCCGCCTTTGTATTCGAGAGTGAACTCGTACGCGTTCGGGCCGTGTTTGTCCGATGATCCATCGCCGTCGAGCGGCTCGAATGTGAATTCGCCGCCGAGCGGGCCCTCAACGCTCATCGTCACGCGCTCGCCAGCGGTGTCTGCGTCGTCGTTACCAGCCACGGAATTGTACGCGCCGTCGGTCAGCGCAGGCATACTCCCCCGGTCGCACGATGCGACAAACTGCACAGTCAAAAGCAACACAACAAACATTGTACCAGCCAAAGCCAATACTTTCAATCGACACATTTTGGAATCCATTGTAACTCCTACTTTAAATCAGAATACCGAATCGCACTCTAGCGCTTGGTCATGGCGCCTTTTCGTTCGCCATCGAAGTTTTCCCACAAACACAAAATGCAGCGTACACTCATTATAACACATTTTGACAATAAAATCACCTGTATTATCCCAATTCGAGAATATCCCCGCGCGTACAAGGCAGAATCCCGCTAGCTTGGGGCGGGGAGGGGGATCCAGAGTTCCTCGAACGTCGTCTCGCCCCAGTAGTATCCGAGGTACGC
>JAGGTK010000064.1 GCA_021163765.1 bacterium | reverse complement strand
CTATTGAAGAAGTCGCGGTAAAGGAGGCAACTGGAATGCTCCGTGTAACCACTCTTTACGACAACTACCAGCATATTGGGAATTTGAGAACCAACTGGGGTTTTTCCTGCCTCGTTGAGTTTGGCGATACGGCAGTGCTGTTTGATACGGGCGGAGATAGCCCGACGCTGCTGTCCAACATCGACGAGCTGGGCATAGACCTTGCGCGCGTGCAGGCTCTGGTGCTGTCCCACGATCATGGCGACCACACGGGCGGCCTGCAAGGAGTGCTCGAGCGCTGTCCGGGTCTGAAGACGTACGTCTGCGACTCATTCTCGCCCCGCACCAAGCGTGAAGTGACTGGCGGGGGCGGCGAACTCGCTGGGGTCACCGGCCCGATTGAGATTCTGCCCGGTATCCACAGCACCGGCGAGCTGGGCGCGACCATCCGCGAGCAAAGCCTGGTGGTGGATACCGGAAACGGCATCGTTGTCATCACCGGCTGCGCGCATCCGGGCATCGTCGGCATCGTGCGCAAGGCGAGGCAGCTCGTAAAAGGCGACGTTCTGCTGGTGATGGGCGGGTTTCACCTGATGGGCACGCCCGGACCGGTGGTGGAGCGCGCCGTCGCTGACCTCAAGGACCTCGGTGTGCAGAAAGTGTCGCCCAGCCACTGCACCGGCGACGCCGCGATTGCGCTGTTTAGAGAAGCCTTCGGCGATAACTTCATCGCCGGCGGCGTGGGCCTGGTCGTGGAATTCCCTGTGAAATGAGACGCGCGCCCGCGCCCTGGCGAGCCGCTGTTGCGGCGGCGGGTAAGCCCAAGACTTCCGCTTAAGGTGCTTTTGGACTACAATCAGCGCAGGAGGCAATTATGATAGAGCTGGGGGGCTTTAAGCTTTATGTGCTTTCGGACGGCGTGTTTCACGTTGACGGAGGCCTGATTTTCGGTATCGTCCCGCGCGTGCTCTGGAGCAAGCGCTTCGCGCCGGACGGGCAAAACCGCGTGCCGCTGTATCTAAGGCCGCTTCTCGTGGACACGGGCGAGCGGCGCGTGCTCATAGACCCGGGCATCGGCGACACGTACGGCGAAAAATTCAGGAAGATATACGGCATCGAGCGCGAGCAGGGCCAGCTTCTGGAGAGCCTGGCCAACGCGGGATACGCGCCCGAAGACATAACCGACGTGCTCTTCAGCCACCTGCACTTCGACCACTGCGGCAGCGCAACGAAGCTCGACGATGAGGGCGTGCCCCGAATAGTCTTCCCCAACGCCGACTACTACGCGTCCGCCGAGGAATACGAGCAGGCGCGCAATCCCAGTGCCCGCACCAGAGGCTCATACCGCGCCGACCTGATAGAGCCCATCGCGGCCAGCGGGCGCATGCGCCCCATCCGCAAGGAGACGGAGAGCATCATCCCCGGCTTCACCGTGCTGCGCACGCCCGGCCACACGCCCGACCACATCTCGTTCCTCATCCAGAGCCAGGGGCAGCACCTTATATTCTGGGGCGACCTGATGCCGCTTGTGGCGCACCTGAACCCCGTCTGGTCCGCCGCGCTGGACACGCACCCGATGGACACGATGGAAAGCAAGCTCAAGATGCTCAAGCGCGCGGTCGAGGAAGGCTGGCACTACCATTACTTCTACCACGAGATGAAACCGCTGCTCACCTCAGACGAAGTCGCCGAACTCATATCCGTCGAAAAAGAAGCCAGGACACCTACCGGTTCGGTTTAACGACGAAGACCCTCGGCTCCGTCAGCTCGTCCATGGCATAACGCGGGCCTTCGCGGCCAAAGCCGGAATCCTTCACGCCCCCGTAGGGCAGGTGGTCGAGCCGCGAAATCGGCGTTTCGTTAATCAGCACCGCGCCGGCCTCAGTGTGCTCGAACGCATAGTGCGCCTTGTCGAGGTCGTGCGTGAAATACCCCGCCTGCAAGCCAAACCGCGAATCGTTGACCTTCGCCACAGCTTCTGCGAAGTCGTGGTATGGCTCAACGACCGCCAGCGGCGCAAAGGCTTCTTCCGCCCAAACCTTAGCGTCATGCGGCGCATCCGCGATAATCGTCGGCGCAAGCACTGCGCCCTTCGCTTCCCCACCGCATAGCAGTTTCGCACCGGCTGATACGGCTTCGGCAACCCACGAACCGACGCGCTCCACGTCATCCTGCGAAATCATCGGGCCGTTTAGCACCGCTTCGTCGAATGGGTCGCCGGAGCGAATCTCTGCTTTAGTGTATTCAACAAACGCTCGCGCAAATTCGTCGGACAGCGTGTCGCGCACGAAGATGCGCTGGATGCTGATGCAGACCTGGCCCGAATACGCGAACGCACCGCGTGCGACGTGCGCCGCAATTGCGGGAATGTCGTCCGCCTCGTCCACCACCACCGCCGCGTTGCCGCCCATCTCCAGCGTGATGCGCTTGCGCCCGCAGGCGGCCTTCAGGCTCCAGCCGACTTCGGCGCTGCCCGTAAACGAAATCTTGCGGATGCGCTCCGATGCGATCATCCCTTCAAGCTCCGATGGCGCCGTCGGCACGACGTTATACGCGCCCGCTGGCACCTCCGCCTTCGCGTATATCTCCGCCAGCATAAGCGCCGTAAGCGGCGTATACCGCGCGGGCTTGTGGATTACCGCAGCGCCCACAGCCAGCGCGGGCGCGACCTTGTGCGCCACGAGGTTCAGCGGGAAGTTGAACGGCGTAATCGCTAAAAGCGGCGTGAGCGGGAAGCGCCCGATGAGCGCGTATTTGCCGCCGGACGCGCCGTAGGCCTCCTGCAGGTGCAGTTCGCCCGCATAGCGCCGCGCCTCTTCGGCCGCGATGCGGAACGTGCCCACAGCGCGCTGCGCCTCGCCGCGCGATAGCGCAATGGGCTTTCCCGCCTCCAGCGTAATTGTGCGCGCAAGCTCGTCTGCGCGCTCTGCGATTAGCTCAGAAATCGTTAGCAGCAAATCCGCGCGCTGGTAAGGCGCAAGAGCCGCCAGCGCATCGCCCGCAGCTTCCGCCGCGCTCAGCCCATCGTCGAGCATGGCAATGTCTGCGCGCCCCACTTCGGCTACAGTCTCGCCGGTATAGGGGTTGGCCACGGGGAAGGCGTCTTTTGCGTCAACAAACTCGCCGCCGATAAACGGTCTGGTCTCGTATTCCATACGCCCATTATAGGCGCTCGCGCCGCGATACCACCAGCGGCTGCGCCAGTCTATTCCTCTTCGGCCGCGATCGGCTGCGCGTTAAACTCCGTCGCGTCGATGAGCGCAACAATCTCCGCGCGCTGCTCCGGCGTCAGCGCCTGCCGGGAAATAGCTGTGAAGAAGAAATAGTCCGGCTTGCTGTAGAAATGGTGGTAGTAAAGGTAATACTCCGCGCCCGGCTCCTGCGGGACGTAGGAGGGGATGAGCTTTGTGTCTTCGGGATTGCGGAAGTGCAGTATCTGGCAGAGCCCGGCCTTGCCCTGCGCCGTGAATTCCTCGTCCACCTCCGGCTCCAGCGGCGTCAGGCCAGCCTTGATAAGCTGGAAGCGCACCTGCTGGGCAAAGAACTGGAAAAAGTCCGCCTGCGGCTCCTTTGCCAGCAGTATCCCGGCGGCCCGAATGCGCTTGATGCCGAGGTTGTAATCCTCGCCGCGCAGGTAGAGCGGGAACTCGGACGAGCCTTCGGAGACGATGGAGGTGAATACTTCGGGGTCGTAGGTTACGCGTATTCCCAGCGCCGGTGAGAACGCTGTGGTCAGTGCGGGCGCGGGAGCAGGCTTCGGGCCGCGCAGGCAGGATGCCGCTGGCGGCACCAGCACAGCAAGTGCAAGCAGCACAAGGGCTTTCGTTCTAAACCGCATGTTTTTGCTTCAAATTGTCGAGGTCGCGGACGATGCCGCCGAGTATGCCGTTCACGAACTTGTTGCTTTCAGCTTCGCCGTAGAGCTTTGAGAGGTCCAGCGCCTCGTTAATGACGATTTTAAACGGCGTGTCCATATACATCAGCTCCGCGAGCGCCATTCTCAGGATGGTGCGCTCCGGCACTCCGATCCGGTCATAGCGCCATCCGTGCGGGTAATGCTGCAGGATATCATCCAGCACGTCCTGGTGCTCGGAAGCGTGCCTGCAGACCGACGAGATAAACTCGCGGTTGGAGTCGCTGAACTCGCCCACAACCACACCCACATCGCCGTCGCTTTCGTCGAAGAGGCCTTCCTCGAATGTGCGTTTCAGGAGGTCCTCGATGGTCACGCCGGGGTGCTGCGCATCGCCGATATAGAGAGACCGCTCTTCAGCGAGTTGCAGGAGATCGTCTACGGTGACGCCGGGATGCAGTTCCAGCTCGAACAGGAGCTCAAACGCCTTGCGGCGCGTCTTCCGCCTGGAAAGGGTTTTAGGCTCCAGGTTATCCCGGCTCTCGTCCATTTCAGTGTTCAGTGTGCGCGAATACTCCAGTAATATATTACCCGATGAGGCCGCACACGTTTCTTTTACGTATCAGGCCGCAGCGTCCCCTTCCGGCGCCTCGCCGTTTGACTCCTCTTCGGCGCTCTCGGTTTCGATTTGCGGGATGAGGTTTTCCAAAAACTCCACGCCCTCCCTTATCCATTCATCCGTCGTAATCTGGTATGAAATGCCGTTGAAGCGCTCTTCCTCCGAATAAACGGTCGCGGTCTGGATGAACTCGTCCTCAACGTCCGGCACCCGGCGCGCCAGTGCGGTGAGCTGGTCAAGCGTGAAGTTGGTCTCGAAGGTTTCGCTCAGCGCGGAAAGCACGGAGGGCAGCTTGCGGTATGCGCCCCGCTTCTTCAGCGTGCTGAGAACGGCCCGCATCGCCTTCTGCTGGCGCTGCATCCGGCCGATGTCCCCCATCGCGTCGTGGCGGAAGCGCACGTACTTGAGCAGCTTTTCCCCGTCCATGTGCTGTCGGCCTTCGGGAATATCTATTACCAGGTTTTGCGCATGGTCAACGTACTTCAGCGGCTTTTCCACGTCAATGTCCACGCCGCCCAGCGCGTCCACGAGCTTGACGAACCCGTCGAAGTTGATGAGCACGTAATAGGGAACTTCCACGCCCAGCAGGTCGTGCAGGCTCGACTCCACCCATTCTGCGCCCGCGCCGCCGTGCTGCTGCCCGTAAACGTAGGCGTGAGCCAGCTTGTCGTAGCTGCCTTCGGGCAGGCGCACCCGCAAGTCGCGCGGCACCGAAAGCACGCGCGCCTGCAGCGTCCGCAGGTCAAGGTTCGCCAGCATAACGGTGTCGCTGCGGTGCGGCGGGTCGCGGTCAAGCCCCACGAACAGCACGTGGATGCTGCCGGCTCCATCGAAATACGGCGGCAGCGAGCGGCCGGGGGTTATCGTATTGGCGATAATCTTTGCGCGGCTGGTCTGCACGCCGGTGGCCGTGTACACGGGCCAGAACAGCCAGACGAGCAGCGCCAAAACAACGATTCCCGCGGGCAGGAAAATCGCCAGCAGCGTTGTAGTCTGGCGGCGGCGGTGGGCTGCCACGCGCTTCTTCACTGCCTGGTCCATCTGCCAGCGGGAAGGCTGAGTTCCAGGCTTGCGCGGGCCCCGGTGCGCGTCCGCAGGCTTACGCTTGCTCCGCGCCTTGGCGAGCATTTTTTCCGAAAGCCTATCCAACGGATCGCTCCAGAATGAGCTCATTGTAGAAGTCTAGCGTCGCGGTGTCGATGGGCGCTCCTTTCCCCGTCAGGTAGTTCAATCCTGAGGCGATGACCGCAAGGCAAAGCTCGTTCAGGCCGTCCGCCGCGCGCGCGCGAAGCCCTTCCAGGCCTTCGTAATCACGCCCCGGTTCCAGCTTGTCGGCGCAAAACACTATCCGCGCCTCGCGGCCCATTCCCCGCCCGCCGACCGTATGGCAGTAAACCGCCGAATACACGATTCCGTCGGTTACGCCAAAGTCCCGCTGTAGCCGGTGCGCGCCAACTCTGGCGTGCAGCAGCGCGGGAACGCGCATTTCAAGCTCGGTCGGCTCATAGCCCAGCGTTTTGGCTTCGTCCATCAGCCGCTGAGCCTGCCAGTGCTTGCAGTTGTCGTGCAGTAGCGCCGCAAGCTCAATGCGCTCAAGCTCGCGCCCCTCGCAGCCATAAGCTTTCGCAAGCTCCAGCGCATAGTCGCGCGTCCGCACCGTGTGCCGGTAAAGCTCGGCGGGAAGCTGTGACGCCACCAGTTCCGTCGCGCGCTGGATATCCGTTTTCATCAGTCCTTGCCAAACAGGCCGAGCTGCATTATACGACGACTCTTCTGCAGCGATTCCTGTTTCAAATCCTCAAGCTGCGCCAGCACCACGCGCGCCCGCTCAATCACTTCAGGCGGCAGTCCGGCCAGCCGCGCAACCTCCACGCCGTAGGATTCGTCAACGAATCCCGGCACGACCTTGTATAAAAACACAAGCTCCTCGCCCGCCGAGCGCACCTCGACTTTCAGGTTGCGCACGCGCGGCAGAAGCCCCGCCAGCTCCGTAAGCTCAAAATAATGCGTGGCGAAGAGCGTCTTCGGGTGCGCCCGCCTGCCCTCGTGCAGAAACTCCACGACCGCCCGCGCGATGCTGATTCCGTCGTAGGTGCTCGTGCCGCGCCCGATTTCGTCCAGTATCACCAGCGAGCG
>JAGGTK010000087.1 GCA_021163765.1 bacterium | reverse complement strand
ACATGGCTGGCGAGATTCTCTCGCTCAAGCACTGCCGCCGCCTGGGACATGTGCGGGTAGCCCCTCTGTGCTAACATAATCCCTCGCGGAATGGGGATGCAGCTTGACCACATAGGTATCGCAGTGCGCAGCCTCGCCGAAAGCGCGGAGGCTTTCGCTGCGCTCATCGGCATTGCGCCGGAAGACATTCGCACGCGCGAAGTTGCGGCGGAGAAGGTTCGCGTCGCCGAATTCGAACTTGACGGCATGGCGATCGAGCTTATGGAGCCGATGTCCGACGACTCGCCAATCAGCGGCTTTCTGGCGAAGCGCGGCCCGGGCGTGCATCACCTGTGCTTCCGCACCGGGGATATCGAGGGCCTTTTCGCGCGCCTGCAGGGGCAGGGCGTGCAAATGCTGTCCGATGGCGTGCGCCGGGGCGACGGGTACCGCTACTTTTTCGTCCACCCCAGAAGCGCCGCGGGAATCCTCACAGAGTTCAAGCAGCCAAACGGGGAACTTTAAATGACCAAAACCAGAGCCAAAGAGAAATCTAAAAAGGAAAAGAAGACCGGCGCCCGCAAGGGGTCGGTGGTCAAGGAAATATCCGCCAAGTCCACCGAAGGGCGCATCCTGCTGCTAAAGGAGCTGCGGGCCAGGGCGCTGGAAGGCGGCGGTGAGGAGGCCATTGCCAGGCAGCATGAGAGGGGCAAGCTCACCGCGCGCGAGCGCCTGAGCATCCTGCTTGACGAGGGCAGCTTCCAGGAGGTCGACCAGTTCTCCGCCAGCCCCGCAGCCAGGATTTACGGCGATGGCGTTGTCACGGGTTTCGGGAAGGTGGACGGCCGCCGCGTTGCCGTATTCGCGCAGGACTTCACGGTTATGGGCGGCAGCCTGGGCGAGCGCCACGCCGCCAAGATCTGCAAAATGATGGATCTTGCGGTGAAGGTAGGCGTGCCTCTGCTGGGCTTGAACGACTCCGGCGGCGCGCGGATTCAGGAGGGCGTCGTCAGCCTTGCCGGATACGCCGACATCTTCTGGCGCAACGTGCAGGCGAGCGGCGTGGTGCCGCAGATATCCGCGATTATGGGCCCCTGCGCCGGCGGCGCGGTCTACTCCCCCGCACTAAGCGATTTCATCTTTATGGTGCGCAAGACGAGCTTTATGTTCCTCACCGGCCCGGACGTCATCAAGGCGGTGCTGAACGAGGATGTTTCGTTTGAGGAGCTTGGCGGCGCGCTTACGCACAACCAGAAGTCCGGCGTCGCCCACTTCGCTGCGGAAAACGAGCTTGACTGCCTGAAACAGATACGGCTCTTGCTTTCGTACCTGCCCGGCAGCAATGCGGAAGACCCGCCGTATCAGCGGCCGCTTGACGCCCCGGACCGGCGCGATGAGAAGCTGGCTGCTGCAATACCCGACGACCCCAACAAGCCTTACGATGTGCGCGATATCATCCGCATGGTGATGGACCACGACAGCTTCTTTGAAGTCCAGGCTATGTACGCGCCGAACCTCATCGTTGGATTCTCCCGCCTCAACGGGCACGTTGTGGGTGTGGTGGCGAACCAGCCGCGCGAGCTGGCGGGAACGCTGGACATTAATTCGTCCATCAAGGGCGCGCGCTTCATCCGCTTCTGCGATTGCTTCAACATCCCGCTTATTACCTTCGAGGACGTTCCCGGCTTCCTGCCCGGCACCCACCAGGAATGGGGCGGCGTGATAAAGCACGGCGCGAAGATGCTCTACGCCTACTGCGAGGCCACTGTGCCGAAGCTTCTGGTCATCACCCGCAAGAGCTACGGCGGCGCCTACTGCGTGATGAGCAGCCGGCACGTGCACGGAGACTACAACATCGCGTGGCCAACGGCGGAGATTGCGGTAATGGGCGCGCAGGGAGCGGTGAACGTAACCCGGCGGCGCGACCTTGCCGAGGCTGCCAAAGGCATCAAGGACGAGAAGAAAGCCGCGGCGGCGGTGGAGAAGAAGCGCACCGAGCTCATTGACGAGTACACGCGCCAGTTTATGCACCCCTACGTAGCAGCCGAGCGCGGCTACATTGACGACGTAATCGACCCGCGCGACACGCGCCCGAAGCTCATCGCCGGCTTGGAAATGCTGATGTCCAAGGTCGAGGAGCGCCCCCACCGCAAGCACGGCAGCATCCCGCTGTAGGCGCGGGTGATTCACGAATCGCCCATTTTGCTTTGGGCGCAGGACATAGCACGCTTGACACATGCTGCCGTCGGATGTAATCTAGTTGCAGACCAGTTCCTGGGAGGGGAACTATGCCACGAAAGACACTCAACAAAGAAAGGCGCCAGGCCATCAGGGAAGCCCGTAAGATGATCCTGGAAGTCGTGAAGATGGACGGTAACGAAGCCGAGACTCGCAGGCGAGTTGAACGCATTTTCGAATCGCTAATGGGCTATAAGGCCTTCAAGCATCTTTCGCGCGAGCGGGCTATCCGAGCATCAGGCGTAAGGGAACATGTGGATTTTGCGATCCAGTTAGACCCCAGTCCTGACGCCAAGATTGAAATAATCGTAGAACTCAAACGCGCAGGAATAAACCTCGCGCCAAAGCACCTTAAGCAGGCCGCATCGTACGCAATAGACTACGGATGCGAGTGGATACTGCTAACCAACGGGAAGGATTGGCGCCTGTATCACATCGAATTCGGCCAACCGCCTAAGACAAGACTACTGGAGCAATGGGATTTACTCAACGATGAACCGGTGGAATTGGACCAGAAGTTCGAGCTCATTTCATACAGGAACGTTAAGAAGGGCAACCTGCAGGCGCTCTGGGAACGCGCAAAAGTGCTTCGCCCCACAAGCCTTCTGGGTGCAATTGTATCGGAAGATTCGCTGAGGCTTCTCCGGCGCGTATTCAAGAAGACGGAAGGCGTAAATGTTGCCTATGAGGATATCGTAGAAGCTCTGGCAAAGCTCCTAAATGAGTCTTCGGCAAAGGACCTTGAAAACGTGCGAATCTGCATACCGCAGAGGAAGAAGCGTGCTATGAAGCTGTCTCATGTAACGGATGCTTCTGAGAGTGATCAGTCTGTAGAGAGTCATTCGGGCGACGAGAGCAGCGCATAATGACATATTTCGTTTCGAATCAAATAAGCACTAGCGGCAGCTTAGAGCTCCGGGAGGTATCCACGTGAACGGAATTCAAGAGAACCTTAAAATAGCTTATGAACTCGCCGTTGAGACTGTGAAAAACCAAATGGAAAGCGTCGACGCATTAGATAATAAGGCTATGGCTTTGCAGGCTGCGTGTGTTTTAGTGCTGCTCTTCCTAGTGCAAATAAGGTCTGACCTGCCGTTATATACGCCATTCTTCTTCTTAGCATGTATACTGCTTTTAGTCGCTCTCCTACTAGCAATGTGGGCGTCAAATGTTCAACATTGGGAAGACTACCCCGATATAGACGAAATGGAAGAGCTTGCCGAAGGTGATACGCAGAGCTTTATTGTCGACGTACTAGCGTCACTCAAGGCCTCAGTAGAATACAACGACGATGCTATACATGTGGAGGCAAGACGGTTCAGATGGGCAACTTTAGCTTTTGTAATAGGAATCTTAGTAGGTCTGGTTTCTGTTCTTCTTAATTGATGCTTGTGGTATACTATTAATAGGTGAAAACGTGAGTTTCAGTCTAAAACAACTAGGAGTGTCAAAGGTGCCCACTAAGCAGCGCCCAAAAACACAAACGAAACCTAGTCCAAGGCCAACGCCTAAAATCAAACCGCATATACTAGAGAAGGCTGGTTTCACCTGGCCTTCGCTTTTCAGAACAAAGCAACGCCCGATTCGCACGGACTAGGCAACCTTCAGTTGACTCGCGAGGATCGTGAATTACATTGCTGCAATGATTTTAGGCGCGCTTTGTGTAGTTGGGAAGGTCTTCGTATTTACGTCTATAAAGACTGCCTAACCTTACTAGTTTTCCGTCCTTATTGACTACCGACTAAATCCCAAATTTCCCGCCAAATCAGTGTCCTCTTATTGTCAGATAGTGCTATAATAGTAAGTGAGCGTCCAAATACGCTTTAGATATGGCTGATGTGGTGGAAAACAGGGTGCGGCCGCCTGGGCGGGGCCGCCCTTGTGGATTACCAGACGGCGGGGCGCACTTCGGCTACGCTCAGCGTCTAAGACGGAGCCAGTCATTGGGGCTGGTAAAATCCCGCCCCGCCACAGGCGGGTAAACCTACAGAAGACAGCCGGGCTGGTGAGCCCGGCGTACTCCTGGGGTGGCGGGCAAGCCCGGCGTGCCCGGTGGGGCGGACTCATAATTCTTGTGTAACGGGCACAGCATGCTGTGTGCGCCACAGACGCATAAATGCTCCAGAGGCGCATAAATGCTCCAGAGGCGCATAAATGCTCCAGAGGCGCATAAACCCCTACGGGAGAACGCCCCGTGTGGTCAGTCTCCTCCGCGACATGCCCACAGGCAAAGCTTCTCCGTCCGCCCGAAAATGCCGCTGACCGGTTGACCTTAAGCGTTTTGTTCGTTATATATACGGCGAATCAGCAGAGCCTGTCGCACGCAGTTCATCCCGACGGAAAGAATCCGCGTTACGGCGAAGCCTCGCCTGCGCTGGAAACACCGGGATGCACTGCCCCTGCTGGTGATAACTATTTAGATAAGGAGAAAACGACGATGTCTGACAAGAAGGCTGACCTCGCAGGCCCCGGCATCGGTGACTACACCGAGCTTGAGAAGATCCTGCCCGAGGACTACGACTCCCTGCTCTCGCCGAAGGACACGCAGAAGGCGCTCTTCGCGGTGAAAAAGCACATCGAAGACGGCCTGTGCGAAGAGCTTAATCTGATGATGGTGCAGGTCCCGCTTATAGTGGACGTTAAAAGCGGCGTGAACGACATGCTGGACCGCGACGGCTCGCGCACGCCCATCGGCTTCCACATTTCAAACGACTACGACAAGCACCCCGTCGACGCGCAGATCGTGCAGGCGGCGACCAAGTGGAAGCGCCCCGCGCTGAAGCAGTACCACTGCGAGGTCGGCGAGGGAATCTGCACCGACATGAAGGCCGTGCGCAAGGACTACTTCCTCGACCACGACCACAGCGCCTACGTTGACCAGTGGGACTGGGAAAGGGTTATTGCCGCCGACCAGCGTAACCTGGACTACCTCAAGGACACCGTGCGGAAAATCTGGAAGGTCATCAAGGGCGCGGAAACTCACGTGCAGAAGCTGTTCCCGCAGCTAAAGACGGATAAATACCCTGACCTGCCCGACGAGCTGACCTTCCTGCACGCCGAGGAGATACTCGAAATGTTCCCCGATATGCCGCGCAAGCAGCGGGAGACGGCGATACTCCAGAAATACCCCGCTGTGTTCATCATCGGCATCGGCTGGGTGCTGGAAGACGGGTATCCCCACGAGATGCGCGCCGCCGACTACGACGACTGGATGACGGAGACAGTCGTCAAGAACGGCAAGCAGATGCACGGCCTGAACGGCGACATTTTAGTGTGGAACCCGGTGACGAAGCGCCGCCACGAGCTGACGTCCATGGGCATCCGCGTGACCAAAGAGACGCTGAAGCAGCAGCTTGAGCTGACGGGACAGCTTGACTTCCTGGAGCTTCCGTACCACCAGGCGATACTCAACGACGAGATCCCGCTTTCCATCGGCGGCGGCATCGGCCAGTCGCGCACCTATATGGCGATTCTGAAAAAGGCGCACCTGGGCGAGGTCAGCGTTACCGTCTGGCCCCAGATCCTGAAGGATATCTGCGCGAAGAAGAATATCCACGTCCTGGAGTGAGCGCTCCTGAATCCCGAAGCAATCAGGGCGGGCAGCTAATGCCCGCCCTGCTTTTTCACGCGCGGCTGCGCTGTAAGACGTGCGTGGCGAGATGAACTTCCGAACCCGTTGGCACGATTCTATGGGTTAGAATCAAGAAGTTGTTTGCACCGCAAACAAGGAGGAGAAGCGGGTGGGATGTTATGAGGGGAAGGGGGAGTAGCCGGGAACGAATGTCAGCCACCTGTACAGGTGGCTGCACCTAACATCGCCGGCGTGGTGGTCGCCGGCAGGCGTTTAGCGCAAGTGCGGGTATAATCTGGGTGAGATGACGTCGCGCGGGGCGAGATGCTGGGGATAAGGGCAGGCAAATTCGTGCCGGGGATTGCAGCCGTTGCGGCGTGCATCACGCTTGCGCTCGGGCTCACCGCTTGCGGGGGCAAGCAGTCGTCAGCCGCCAGTCCTCAGCTTTCAGACCGGAACGACGGATCGCAAGCCACCGAGGAATTGGTGTCCCAATCCATTGACCAGACGCTTACGGAGCTTGAGGAGATGGAGTGCCCGGAGGGCGTTGACGAGGAATTGTGGGTGGAGATGAAGGATGCGCTGGGGAAGGCATTGAATGATTCCTGTAGGGCGGGGATTTATCCCCGCCGTTCTGCAACCGGTATGGATGGCGGCGGCCATAAATGGCCGCCCTACAGCGGGCACAGCATGCTGTGCCCCTACAAGATTGCCTCCGCGCCGCCAACCGGCGAAGCCAACAGAATAGATGACCTCGCCATCACCGACAATGGCGACGGGACGTTTGCGTTAAGCTGGCATTATCGCAATCTTGGCGATTACGATCAGGACGGCGTTGTGGCCGTCGAAGACATAATCCCGCTGGCGGAGCATTTCGGCGAGAC
>JAGGTK010000014.1 GCA_021163765.1 bacterium | reverse complement strand
CCCCGCGACCCCGGCCCCGCCGGGGCATGATGTCAGCGCTACAAGCGCCAGCGCCAGAGCGAAAGCCGCCACCGAAACCGCGCATCGCCTCACTGCCTTCCCTCCATTCGCCAGACTCGTAGCTTACTCCTGCCTTGGCCAGCGGTCAAGCGCAGCGGCGCTCTGGTTTGACACCCGCATACCCCTGTGTTATGTTTACTCGCCCTCAAAACGGGCTGCATGCCCGCGGGGGAAAGGCTATGGCGAAAAAGTGTGAAGTAACCGGCAAAAAGCCCTTAACGGGCTACAAGGTGTCGCATTCGCAGCGGCACACCAAGCGCCGCTGGCTCCCCAACCTGCGCAAGGTCACCGTTACCGACGAGAATGGCAACAGGGCGCAGGTAAAGATGTCGGTGAAAGCACTCAGAACGATGTCCAAGCCCGTGCGCATCCGCAAGAAGCAGGGCTAGCGCTTAAGCTGCGCCAGTTTCTCCTCTACCTGCACCGCCGTAACGCCTGCCACTTCGACGCGCTTATCGCGCGAGGCTTCGCCGCTGATTATCACAACATCGCGCCGCGGAACGCCGAAAAACTCCGCCAGCACCGCCAGCAGCGCTTTGTTCGCCCTGCCCTTCTCCGGCGGGGCGGCCACCGCGACCTTCAGCGCGCCGCCGTCCACGCCGCGCACCTCGTCGCGCTTCGAGCCCGGCAGCGCCTTAACGCGCAGCACCACTGCGCCGATCTTTTCCTGCAGGTAGCTCACTTCCTCACCACAACGAGGCCTCTTACCGCATCGAGCTTTTTCTCGCCGATGCCCCTGACCTCCTGTAATTGCTCTACCGTGGAGAACCCCCCTGTCTCGGCGCGGTATGCCAAGATGCGCTCCGCCAGCACCGGCCCGATGCCGGGGAGCGTTTCAAGCTCCGCTGCGGTGGCGGTGTTCAGGTCGAGCGGAAACTCCACATCCTGAAGCGGCGCAGGGCTGGCTTTGCCGCTGTCCGGCGGGGCGGCCTCCTCCGGCAGCGTCAGCAACCTGAATTCTCCCGCCTGTTCGCCGGCGACGACTCCCGGAAATTCGGCAAGCGGACGGGTAAGTTTCGACTGCCCGAACAGCGAAGTGTAGCCGAATGCGACCGACACGAGCAGCACCGCGCCCGCGGCGAACACAATCACCTTCTCCTGAAGGCCCACACTACCCCCCGGTTTTATTTGACCACGATATTCACCAGCCGGTCGCGGATGACGATGACCTTCGCCACCTGCTTCCCGGCGATATGGCGCTGGATGTTCTCATCAGCCAAAGCCAGTTTCTCAAGCTCGGCGTCGGGCGTGTCCACCGGCACCGTAACGCGGCTGCGCGGCTTGCCGTTTACGCTGATGCCGTATTCCACTTCGCTTATTTGCAGGAAGCGCTCGTCGTATTCCGGCCAGCGCGAGTGCATCACGAAGCCCTCCTGGCCGGCGATATGCCACAGCTCCTCGGACAGGTGCGGCGCAATCGGCGAAAGCAGCCGGATGTAAACCAGCAGCGCTTCGCGCATCAGCGCCTGGACGTTCTTGCCGCTGCGCTTCTCCTCCGGCAGCCCGTCCCAGAACTCGCTTAAGTGATTGAGGAAGCCCATAAGCGAGCTTATCACCGTGTTGTAACGCCATTTGTCCATCATCCGGGTGATGTCGCGCACGCCGCCGTGGACGATGGCAAGGATGCGCCGCGCCTCCCCAGACGAATCGCCGTAGTCGGGCGCGCCCGCCTGCGCCACTCCGGGCCAGGTTGCGGTGAAGAACGCGTGAAGGCGCTTGAGGAAGCGGAAGCAGCCGCCCACGCCGCCCTCCTGCCACTCCACGTCGCGTTCCGGCGGCCCCCAGAACAGGCTTATCATCCGCGCCGTGTCCGCGCCGTAGCGGTCGAGGAAATGGTCGATGCTGACCACGTTGCCCCGGCTCTTGCTCATCTTCGCGCCGTCCTTGTAAAGGATGCCCTGCGAGAAGTAGCGCGCGAACGGCTCGCGGAAGCTGAGTATCCCCGCGCGGTTCAGCGCGTGGCAGATGAAGCGCGAATAGAGCATATGGCCGACGACGTGCTCCTTTCCGCCGATGTAGTTGTCCACCGGCATCCAGGCGTTGCAGATCTCCGGGTCAAAGGCTGCCTTATCGTTGTGCGGGTCGGTGAAGCGCAGGTAATACCACGAGCTGCACATGAACGTGGACAGCGTGTCGGCTTCACGCTCGGCTTTGCCGCCGCATCTGGGGCATGTCGTCTCGATGAACTCGCGGTTCGCCGCCAGGCGCGCGTCGGTATCGGCGCTGAACTCCACCTTTTCGGGGAGCAGCACCGGAAGGTCCTCGTATGCAACCGGCACGTGCCCGCATTTTTCGCAGTTGATGATGGGGATGGGCACGCCCCAGTAGCGCTGGCGGGAGACCAGCCAGTCGCGGAGCTTGTATTCGACCGTAGCGCCGCCCAGATCCTGCGCAGCGAGGTCTTCGTTAAGCCGCGCGATGCCCTCTTCACTGGAAAGCCCGGTGTACTTGCCCGAATCCGCCATCCGCCCGTAGCCGGTAAAGGGAAGCTCCGGCTCGCTTCCGTCGGCTTCCTTGATGACCCGGACGATGGGTATGCCGTATTTCTCCGCGAACGCGAAGTCGCGGGTGTCGTGCGCCGGAACGCCCATTACGATGCCCGTGCCGTATTCCATCAGCACGTAGTCGGCGGCGAATACCGCAACGTCGCCGCCCGTGAGCGGATGCCTGATGCCCACGCCGAGGTCAATGCCTTCTTTTTCGCGCTCCTCCGCGCCCCGCTCAATTGCCGTCTGTTTCGCGGCGCGCTCGCGAAGCGCGGCGAGTTCCCGTTTGGTTCCGCCTGCTTCCGCCAGGCGCTCGGCAAGCGGATGCTCCGGTGCGATGCTGACGAATGTGACGCCGTAAAGCGTATCCGCGCGCGTCGTGAAGACCTCGATGGTCTCGCCGATGGCCGGTATCCGGAACTTGATGCTCGTTCCTTCGCTGCGGCCAATCCAGTTGCGCTGCATCGCGCGGATGTTCTCCGGCCAGTGGACTACTTCGTCAAGGCCGGCAAGGAGCTCTTCAGCGAAGGCGGTTGTGCGCACGAACCACTGCGAGAGGTTGCGCCGCACCACCGGCTTGCCGCAGCGCCAGCAGGTGCCGTCGGCGGCCTCCTCGTTCGCCAGCACACCGTGCTCACTGCACCAGTTCACCGGCGCGTCTTTCTTGTATACCAGCCCAAGCTCGTAGAGCTTGAGGAACAGCCACTGCGTCCAGCGGTAATACTCCGGCGTGGACGTGTTTATCTCGCGGCTCCAGTCGTAGGCGATACCGGCGCTTATAAGCTGGCGGCGGTAGTTCTCAACCGCCGTGTTGGTGAGCTCGCGCGGGTGGATGCCCTTGTCAATCGCCGACTGCTCCGCCGGAAGCCCGAAAGCGTCCCAGCCCATCGGGTTTAGCACGTTCTTGCCCTGCAGGCGGCGGTAACGGGCGACGACATCGCCTATGGTGTAATTGCGCAGGTGTCCCATATGCAGGTCGCCGGAAGGATAAGGGAACATTACGAGGACGTAAGCCTTGTCCTCGCGGTTTACGTGCGGGTTTGCCGCGAATGCCTGCCTGTCGGCCCATTCGCGCTGCCAGTGTTTCTCGATGCGCTTAAAGTCGTACTCAGCCACTTCAGTTCACCTGCGTCCATAAGTAGAGCTACAATTATAACACCTGGATTATGCCCGCCTCCGCTAAGAAAGCATGCGTTACCGGCGCTCCGCAGTCCGGCAAGACACACCGGCTGATTGAAGCCTACGTGGAATCGCTGCGCGAGGAGCCCTTTGCCCGGCGTGCGTTCATCGTTCCCAACACGTCGCACCGCGATCACCTGCGCGTGAAAATCGCGGAGCAGGGCGGGCTAGGCGCGCTTCCAGAAGACGAGGTCTTGACGCTTGCGGAGTTCCTCTACCGGCTCGCGGGCGAAGCCGGGCTGCTCGCCGGCCGGCGAATGGCGCGGGTGGAGGAGGCCCTGGCCGTATTGGAAATACTTGAGCGCACTCCGGCGGCTGCCAGGCTTGAACTGCCCAGATCGCTCGTTACCGCGCAGCATTTCTTAAAGAGCATCGAGGCTATGCGGCATGCGGGGCTGTTCCTCTCGCTGATGGACGGAAAGCAGCCGACTCCAGCGGGCGACGACGTCAGCTCGCTGCTGCTTATGCTGGCGGGCGAATACTACGCGGAGATGCGCACGCGCTACGACGGGCTGGCGGGACAGGAGCGCGCCGTGCACGCGCTGGAGAACGCGGCACCCGAAATGCAGAACGCGCTGCCGGAGCTGATCCTGATTGACGGGTTTTACGATTTGTATCCGCTCTACCAGCGCGCGATCAGTGCGTTCGCCGAGTACGCCCAATCGCTTTATTTTAGCCTGCCGGATGTGCCGGGGGACAATACTGCCGCGCGGCTTGCAGGATTTGCTGATTCGCTGGGCCTTACCGTGGAGGCGATGTCCGCCGGCCCGGCTGCGCCCGGCGAGCTGCTTTCAGCAATCGACCGCGCGAAAACGCAAAGCGTACCGGAAGAACCCGCGCAGATGGAGGCTGTAGCGGGAGCGGGAATCGAAGTCCATCCGCAGTCCACTTACCTGCGCGAAGCCCAGTTCATCGCCTGCCGCGTGCTTGCGCTGCACCGCCGCGAAGGCATACCTCTCGACGAGTTTGTGGTCGTAGTGAACCATGCCTCGCCGGAGTTCATCACCGCGCTGGAAGGCGAATTCGCAGCCAGGGGGCTGCCGCTGATTGACCTGCGGCGCGACCATCAGCCCCGGCTCGTCACCGCGCTGCTGCAGGCGGCGTTTTCCTACGCCGCCCATCCACAGGCCGACACGCTGCGGACGCTGATGCACGCCGCCTGCCCCGTTTTCCTCCCGCCGACGCACGGGGTTTTCGCATACCTGCATAAGATGGGACCGTTCCTGGACGCTAATAAGGCGCGCGAATTCCTGCGTGACGCAGGCGAGGAGCGCTTCAGCGGCCTGCTGGACAGATTGGACGAACTCAGAAAAGAGCTGTCTGCCAGCCGGGCTTTCGCAACGCTGCGCGACTTCGCCGGGGAGCTGGGGGCCGAAGCGCTTGCTGAAATGAGCAGCGATGATTCGCCGGTGCTGCTGGACGCCGAATCCCGCGCAGCGGAAAAAGCTGCGCTTGACGGCACAGTCAAAGCGCTGGACTTGCCAGACAGCAAAGCGATGACTCCAGCAGACCTGCCGGCGCTGGCCTCAGAAGCATGCTCGCTTTACGCAGGGGTTATGTCCGAGCGGCGCGTGGGGGGAGTGTTCCTGGTTGACGCGCTTATGGCACGCCAGTGGCAGAAGGCGGTGTGCTTCATCCCGCAGTGCGACGTGCAGCGCTGGCCGCGCGCGCCCGAAGAAGCCACCCTGGGCGGTGATCAGTTGCGCACGCGTCTCGCTGCGACGGGACTGAAGCTGCGCAGCCCGCGCGAAACCTACGAGTTTGAGGAAAGCCTGTTTTTGTCCGCCATCGTGCGCGCGACCCTCAAAACGTTCATCACATTCGCGCGGCGTGAAGTGTCGGGGCACCCCCAGCTTCCCTCGCCGTTTCTCACGCCGCTTGTTGCGGCACTGCGCGAGCTTGGCGCCGAGGAGCCAGATGTTCCACCAAACACCTACGCCGACGAGAGAGCGCTTGCGCAGGCGTGCGCCGAAGCGCTGCGCTACGGCGAGGGAGAGGATGACGGCGCGAAGCCCAGCCGGGAGACGGCCGCGGCTGTTGTGCTGAGCATGGGTAGCTCGGTTTTCGCTGAGTTTTTCCGCACCGGCGGCATCGCCAATGAGAAACCGCACGAGCCTTTGCCCGCCGCAAAGGAGCTCGTTCCGGCGTCGTTTAGCCCGAACGCCCTGATGGCATACAGGAAATGCCCGTTTTTCTATTTCGCAACGAAGCTGCTGAAGCTCGGCGCGGGGCTTGAAACGCTCGAAGACGGCATCGGGCCGATGGACGTGGGGATTGCGGTGCACGACGCGCTAAAGGCCGCGTTTGAGAAGTACCCGGAGCGGGTGGACATATTCGCGCTTTTCCGCGACAAGCTCACGAGCATTACCGCCGCCAAGGGATACCTGCACGACTTCGAGCTGGAACTGGCGCACGAGCTGGCGGGCTGGAGCTACAGCCTGCGCGAGTTCTACGAAAGCGAGTTCAGGATGCTTCAGGAAACGGGCACGACCGTGGTCTCGCTGGAAAAAGACCTCAGAGCCAAGATGCGGGATGCGCAGGGGCGGGAGTTTACGCTCTACGGCATCCCCGACCGCACCGACCGGAGGGCTGACGGGACGGTTTACATTCACGATTACAAAAGCGGCGACTCACAGCGCTTTACCGAGGGCGCGCTGACGAAGCTGGGCGTCTCGCTCGCGCCGTTCATTTATCCCGTGCTTGTCCAGCAATACCTGAAGGAGCAGACCGGGCTGCCGCCGTTTTCGTACGTGCTGGTGAAAGGCAATGAGCGGCGGTGGGTGCAGCTTTTGCGCGACGAAGACGATCCCCGTCCGGCGGGGCAGGTAATCTACGAAGCCATATCCGCCAGCATCGCGCTAATCCAGGAATGCGAATTCCCGCGCGCGCCGCACAATAAAGCGATGGACTGCGACAACTGCGAGATTTACCGCCTGTGCAGGCGCGATATATTCCCTGAAACGCTGCCCAACAGCGCGAATGAGGATATTCCCGAAGGGCGTATCGAACTGACGAGGGAGCGCGCGAGATGAGCGCCCGGCGAAGACCCCCGTTTCTCGGTAAGCCGACCATTTACGTCGCCAGCGCG
>JAGGTK010000065.1 GCA_021163765.1 bacterium | reverse complement strand
ACCGAGACCTCACACTAGGGCTAGAGCGACCGGAAGAAACGTGGCCCACTGAAATCTGGGTTGACCCGGAGACGCAGGAGAGCTGGGAGGTCTACAGCGGAAGGCTGCTGGTTACTTTCGATTCTACGGTCACCACATCTCAACTGGAAACGCTATTTGAAGAGAACGAGTTTGAGGTTGATTTCTCGTGGTTCGAGCCGCTGCCAAACGAAGCGGGAAACGAGTTCGCCTGGTTCCATCTCACATTTGAGGGAGAGCTTCAGTCAAAGCTTGACGAATTGGCGAGCCTTCCATGCGTTGAGAACGTGAATCCGCTTTTCACTTCGCTTATTGAAGCGCACTACGAGCCACCTGATGATCCATTCTATGTAGACGGTGATTGCAGGCAGCTAGATGCTTTGAATGTAGTGCCAACTCCTCTTGTACCACTGCCCCCGCCATACTCGAACCAGATAGTCGCTGTCTTCGATGACGGTGTGCTAGCGTCGCATCCTGACCTAGAGGACAAAGTGACTAACGTAGATGTATTCGCCTTTAGCAATGAGTACCTTGTTGTTAGCAACCACCCACTCCCGCCCAGTCATTGGACCGACCACGGTACGGCAATCGCCGGAATGGTGGCAGCAGCTACCAATAACGCAATTGGTGTTGCTTGTTGCGCCCCTACTGTCAAGGTACTACCTGTCCGGATAGACCAGCCCCTGCAACCCTATAATAACGGTTTCGATGTGGCTGCGATAGCTACGGCTGCTAGAGCAATGAGAGAGGTTTTCCCGCACAGTTCATACGGTCCCTTTTTCTGGCAGCAGTACGTTAGAGTTGTCAACATAAGCATTGGCAAAGTACCAAAAGGGGATCAGTTCTGGCTCTACTACCAAGTGAGCAACGAGATAGCCAGAGACAACTTCCTCAACGATCGGTTGTACGCTGCCTCTGCCGGGAATGATGCTAAGGAAGTGAGAGTATATCCAGCATCATTTCCTAATGTACTCGGTGTCTCGGGAGCAGTACCCAATCACGATTTAGATGAATGGTACATGAGAACGCTAACATTCAGTGGCTCCAACTACATGGATGACGGCTATTCCACATATCCAGTATCCGGAATCTACGGCTTCTATCGTCCATATTTGCGCATAGCGCAGGGGAGTACTGGGTACAGTTTCAACTTCATCACGAATCAGTTCGAACCTGAATATAGGCAGTTCTTTGGCACGTCCGCCTGCGTGCCCCAGGTTTGCGCGCTCGCTGCGCTGCTCTACACTGCGCGACCCACAGCCACCAGGTGGGAAGTTGAAGAACAAATGAAAACGTACCATCACGTCTATGACCCGGATAACCCGAACTACAATCCACATGACCCCATCGCGCCAATTGTGGATTTCGACCGAGCACTGGCCAACTGGTAAAGGAGGACTGAGATGACTGAGCATTCTTTGAAAGCTGTATCGTGTGTAATCGTTACCTTCATCGCTGTTGTTGCACTGGCTTGCGGGTCCGGGAACAGCCCTTTGCCCCCGCCGGCGCAGGAGCCTCACGGGGGTTCCGCACACACGTACGCTTATGTCCCCTACGTCGATGACTTTGAGTTGATCGGAGAGCTGGTTACGGGTGCGGAAGTCTCCGTTGTCTTCAGCATCAGTCTGCCGGATAACGTTCCTGAATCTCTATACATTAGAGACGCTCTCGACCCGATAGATGAGTGGTACGAAGGCACGGGCTACGCAGACGTTACATTATGGTCTGAATCCTACGGACAGAGCAGCACTCTTGAGTACGATGGCTCAGGCCAGATTACGCGTCGCCTATTGGTGCCCGCGCCGGGCGAATACGAACTGCTTTACTACTCGGCGCGCTCGCCGGAACAAGCCGGGGAGTATCCGATTGAAACCAAGAGCTACAACCCGGCGTTGACCTTGCAGGCCTTCTCGTTTACGGTCCCTAGCGCGGAGTAATCACCCGCAACAACTCGCCGTTATGGAGAAGCACGGAGATTGTGGGTAGAATCAGGTGGGAGCTACGTTTAATCCCGGGAGGGTGAGATTATGCCCGTTCAATGCAGCTACTACAACTGCCTGAGTTTTTACTGGTAGGACGGTACTATGTTTACCTGGAGATTAGGCGTTAACCTAGCTTGCGTGATACCGCTGACTCTTGCGGCAGCCCTATTGGCGTTTTCGACTTCGTCGTGCGGAACTTCCAAACAGGGCCCTCCGACACCCATCGTAATCCATCTCGTCGCTGGCGCATGCCTCGCACCGGGAGAAGATGCGCAACTTCCAGTTACGGTAAGGATCTTGCTAGAAGTACTCGGTCAGGACTTACCGCTGAACGCGGTATCGTTTGATCCCGATGGTGATGGAGAGATATCCCCCGTCACGCCCAACTTCTTTCCATTGACGCAAGACCGGATTGGTACGGACCTCTTCTACTTCGATTACGAGTGGAGCGGACCCAATGAGACCATGGCGGAAGTCACAATATTCTGCGCTACTGGCACCTATACGCGTAGCGTATGGCTGCAACTTGACCAACTCCCGCCCTGGCCGTACTAGAGCGCTCGGTCGCTGCAAAGCCCGGAGATTGTGGGTAGAATCGACCGGGGATTGCACTCAGGCCCCGGAGATCAATGATGACAACTCGCGAACCTCGCGGTCAGCTTGCGGGGCTGGCAGACTTTCACGCTGCGCTGGACGGTTGGTGGTAGATATGAGGAATCAAATCCTTGCATTGTTCTTCCTGGTGTTCATCGGTCTGATTGCCGCTAGTTGCGGACGTGGAGCGATTGCTGGGCCTCCTATGTACAGCCTGCCTTCGCCCACACTTCCATCTGATGATTCGCGTGACCTTTACGACCCTATAGGCGGATACCCCACCCAGTACTACCCGTATGTAGAAGAAATCCGGATGCCTGATGTGATTGTTGAGAACGAGCCCTTTGTCATCGAGATGCATGTCTCCGCTGAGTTTCGGCCAAAGGTCCTATGGGGATACCAGTATGCCGATAGGCAGGGCAAGTGGGCTAACGACGACTCAGCAGATGGATTGGATGATTTCGTACTTGATATGAGCGTGACCGACCGAGAAGGATACGTTCATCCCAAATGCCTGACAACCGACTGTGTCCTGAGCAATCCTGTCGGCGAAGGGCCTCCAGTTACTACGCTTCGCTTCCGCGTACCAGGCCTCTCAGCCGGTTCGTATGAGTTTGTATATTTCGGCACGGATAAAAGAGAGTACGGCGGCATCGGAGGTCCTGCTTCCGAATGGGGTATGCAGGGCGATCCTGAGCTCAAGGACCACGTGCTAATGATGTTCGGCACCTTCGAGGTCATTCCTGCGGAGAGCGCGGAGTAGTCACACGTGCAGCCTACTAGTAGGCTGGCATAAGACGCTTTCAGGATGAAGGAGCTGCTTGACGGGCTCCAGCCCTGGCCGTATTAGCGCGATTGCGCGCGTCTAGCTGCTATTTAGTGCAAGCCCGGCGGAGGCTAACTGGTACCTTGATTTATGTGCGAAACCGGTTCTATGCATCCAGCGTATGCCGGGATACAATAAGAGTGAATAAGTGCATTGACCTGTAATCTGGGGGTGCGATTTGAAGAGATTACTGATACTAAGTTCAGGCCTGGCCATTATTCTCATCATACTGGCCGCCTGCGGAAGCAGCGGCGGTGACTGGCGACTCCCTACTCCAGTAGTGCCGCCGCAGCAATCCAATGAAGTGAGCGGTGTGCTGACTGATTCATACGGGAATCCGCTCGCGGACACGACCGTGCTGGTCGACGGAGTTGACATCGGCATTGAGACCGACTCCGCTGGTAGCTTCACAATCCCTTCGGGCGTTGTGAGGTCAAACGAGCGCTTCAGCCTGAGCCTGCGCCACGAAGGTGTGATGTTCGGCGAACGCGACTTCGATATCGGCGACGACTGGAGCATCGACTGGCAGCTTGGCGAACCCGACGAAAACGGCGGGACAGTCAACGGCCTGGTCATTGACGCCGACACGGAAGATCCCGTCGCCGGCGCCGTGGTCGCCCTGTTCAGCGAGGACGGATGGGCCTCACTAGGCATCACGGAGGCTGCCGGAACCTACGAGTTTACCGGAGTGCCGGTGGGCGATTACTACCTCGTGGTCTTTGCAGACGGCTACCGCTTGCAGATGCTCTCGCTGTCAGTGGAAGCCGGTGATACCACGCAGCACGTTATCCGCCTGGAACCACGCGGACAGCGCCCGCCCTCCGACGGCTATATGGTGTCGGGCCGGGTCGTTGACGCCGACAGCGGCGCAGGCATCGGCGGAGCGCTTGTGCAGGGCAATTCCGATTGCGGCTGGTATTACCTGCTTGAAGACGAAGCTGAGCCTCCCTCGATGCCTGTTGATTCAGGCATGGGTGAAGGAATCGCGTATGCGGAGCCTGGAATGCCATCCAGAGACGGACCCGATCCCAACTGGGAGCCGCCGGTATACCAGGAGACGTATACCGACGAGAACGGCTACTTCGATTTCCCCGATCCCTTCAACGGGATGGGTGTGTACCTCAGCGCGAACCAGGAGGACTACATGCCCTTCAGCGGGTTCTTCAACCGCGAAGCTGGCGTCGATATCGAAGTGGAGCTGGAGCTGACGCCCATAGTTCCCGTGAACGTCAGCGGCACCGTAACGGATACCGAAGGAAGCCCGATTGAGGGCGCATACGTTGAGTTCATCTATATGGACCCCAACTTCTACGGCTACGATTACGCTGTGCCGATGGGCGCAGACCTAGACGATATGGACGCTGGCGGCCTCGCGTACGCGGAACGCCAATACGGTGACGCCGCCCTCCCCGGCGCCGACTCTCCCCCTGAGAGCGGTGGCGGATACGACCAGAGCCACGATTCCTACGGAATGGCGCGATACCGCTATCAGCAGCGCGAGAACCGCGGGGCATCGCAGGATATGCCAGTGCCGTTCGGCTATTACGCTGCAACCACCGACGAGAACGGCGATTATGACCTGGGCGAAATCCCGTCCGGCTTTTACTCCATTTTCGTCGGCGCTTACGGATACCTCGGCTACGCGTCGGATAGCGAAATCACCGAGGACACCGACGATATGGACTTCGTGCTGACGGCTATCCCCGTGGGATCGGTGCGAGGCTGCGTCAAGGATGAGGACGGCAATCCGATTTCCGACGCTCTGGTGAATGCAACTCAGCCTTACGTGGATCCGTTCACCTTTACCGATGAAAGCGGCGAATTTGAGCTGGTAAACGTGCCCGTGGGCGACTGGCGCGTCGGCGCGTACAGGGATGGATACGAGGCCCGCGCGGTTACCGTCGAGATAAACGAGGACGTGGCTATCGAGCTGAGCTTCACGCTTCCGCTGGCCGAAGCCCCGCCTCCGACAGACCTGGTCACCTTCACCGGGGCGGTGCTCGATGGCTCTAGCGGCGAAGCGCTGGCCGGAAGCGACCTTGTTGCCGTTGCCACGGATGACAGCTATTACACGTATGTGCAGTCAAACGAGAGCGGCAACTACACGATGCTGCTTCCTGCGGGCGATTACAACGTGCTCGTCCAGCACGAGGGCTACGAAGACCTGTATACCCGGGTCTGGGTGAATACCGAATGGCCCGAGTTTGACTTCTATCTGTGGCCTATCGGCGCGGGCGGCTGGGGCCCCTGGGGCGGCATCGTTGACGGTGAAGTCCCACCTCCTTCAGGCGCCCCTGGAGAGCCGCCCAGAGAATAACCTGCCATCACGCAACCTCCCCAGCGTGCCATAACCTCACGTGAGGGAGTTTATGGGAGCCAGAGGCCTATTAAAGCCTCTGGCTCCTTGCCTTTAATGGAGCACGAGGCGTCCGGCGGCAATATATCCGCCAACACCCGCATATGGTTCACCGCGCAGGGGGCGCGCGGGAAGCGGGCCGGTTATCGGACGGGGAAGAGGCGACAGGGGTTAGCGATGAGGGATTGGGGGATGGAGCCGGCGAACCCTCATTGGGCAGGCCGGGCGCGATGTCGCCAGCAGGAGCAGTAAAACCCTCATTGGGTGCGCCGGGCTTGTCCGCCCCACCGAAGGTGCAGGCGGGCGCGCCAGCCCGGCTCTTTTTGGGGGGAATCACAGGCGAGCCCCTCCGCCGCTGAAGCTGTGGCGGGCAAGCGGCCGCGCCACCGGCAACTGGTTCATCTATCAGGTCGTCGGCTGCGCCAGATTGCGCGTCATCCAGGCGCTTCTGGGTTTCGGTGCACAATTTTTCGATGCGGGCGAGTAATCGCGCCCAGGGCTCGAGGATCTGAGTTTCCTCGTCGGAGTTGCAGACGATGGCGACCGCGTCTTCGAGCGTGCGAATAGATGTAGATTCCGGCTGTAGGGCGGCCACCCGTCCTTCGACTAGCTCAGGACGCTGAGCGGAGCCGAAGCGTGGGCCGCCATTCCTAAATTTTGCGTTATGAAGACGGCGGGGCACAGGTCCCCGCCCTACAGAAGATGATTCAAGCCGGGGCCACTGGGTGTCCGCATCAACCGATGCGGGTTTGCCCGACTGGACATCACTCATCATTGCCGTGAGCGTCTTCGCGCACGCGATTGCGTCCTTCGCGGAGCATTTTTCCACAGCGTCGGGCTGTGATGCGCGGGCGAGATAGAGCTGGAGCAGGTCGGCAAGCTGGGCGTGGAGCGCGGCGGCGTCAAATCCGCCTTCGCTCCATCCTCCGAAGCAAGGCTTCTGCGGAGGACGGGCAGGGCTATGGCGGAAAGTTCCACCGTCTTCTGGGTGGTGTCGGCTATCCATTTCGGCGGGTAAACTATCCAGCCGACACACCCTATGGTCGTCCGCCCGCCCAGGCGGGCAAGCCCCTACAACTGAATCATCCATTTCAGCCATATCTAAAGCGTATTTGGACGCTCACTTACTATTATAGCACTATCTGGCAAAAAGAGGACACTGATTTGGCGGGAAAT
>JAGGTK010000088.1 GCA_021163765.1 bacterium | reverse complement strand
TGACAGAACGGTCAACATCTATGAGATGCTCGATGACAAAGTGAGCGACCAAGTTGATCTAGAAGTGCGCGGGGATAACGGTGACCGCACCGTTCATATGATTCCACTCGAATACCTGGAGCAGTACCAGCTTTCATATCGCGAGTGGGTCGAAGAGCGCAGGCTGATGACAGAGAAGCTTTCGGGCGGCAGGATCGGCTACTTGCACATCCAGGGGATGAACTGGACAAGTTTCGAGAAGTTCCAGCAAGATCTCTTCGGGCTGAACTTCGACAAAGAAGCAATAATCATTGACGTGCGTTACAACGGAGGCGGCTGGACGCACAATTACATCCTCGAGCTTCTCACGCGCAAAGCGTTCGGCTACTCACGCGGAAGGTTCTCGGACTGGGTCGGCGAGCCTGCGATGAGATGGGAGCGCCCGGCGGTTTGCCTGATAAACGCATCGAGCTATTCCGATGCAGAAATCTTCCCTTACGGCTTCAAGCAGCTCGGAATCGGCAAAGTTATCGGCATACCGACGAATGGAAGCGTAATCGGCACTGGGCAGTACACGCTCGTGGATGGAAGCCAGTTCCGAATGCCGATGGAAGGCTGGTACACGATCGATAAGCAAAATTTGGAGCAGGCGGGGCACCGCGGCATCGAGGGCGTTGCACCGGACATCTATGTCGAGACCAATCCGGACGATGTGCGTGCAGGTAAAGACGCGCAGCTCGAGCGGGCCGTGCGGGAGCTGCTGAAGGAAATCCGTTAGGCCGCAGAGAAATTATCTCTTTATGAGTCGCGCTGGGTACACCGGCATAATTATCTCGTCGGCAACTATAAGCGGCGTGCAAGAAAACGATGATAAAATATGTGTTGCGGAGAGATGACCGAGCGGCTTAAGGTGCATGCCTGGAAAGCATGTGTGCGATGAATTTTGCACCGTGGGTTCGAATCCCACTCTCTCCGCCAACTGGTATACCCGCCGCAGTTGGCGAGGAGCCCGAAGGGCTTAATCCGGTCCCAGAGCACTTTCCGCGAATCCAACTTGTAGTTCGAACCTACCTCCGCGACGAGATCGCGTAATCTTTCGAGATCATCACCCGCGTTCGTGTTTTTCAAGTCGCAAACAAGCTTCAGCGGCTTACGCATACGTTCGAACCGCATTCCGGCGGTCTCTTCTCCGCAGCCGATCTTTCCGGTCGATAAGCTCAGCCTTCTCATCCTGTAAGGCTTCCCTGCGTGCGTTGTAATCCGCCCGATCCAAATCTCCGGACACGTACTGGTCAGCCAGTCTCGCAAGCTTCGCCTGGATCGTTTTGAATTCGCTACCGAGCTTTGCCTTGAGCTTCCCGGTGCGTGAATCACGCGCCTCTTTGAGGCGATCAATCTACGAGAGCATATTCTCGATCCACGATTCAGGCATAACAGCAAGCCGATCCAAAATGGTTGTGAACTCCGAAGCCAGAGCTTCCTCACGAATGAAAGGCTGCCTGCAGTCGTAGTCCTTGTTCCGTTTCGTGCAGTGGTAGTAGATGTGTCCCTTCTTGGTTTCGGCGGTAACGAAGCGTCCGCACTCGGCGCAGGTGAGCAGACCTCTGAACGTGAAGTGGTACTTCGTGCCGCGCCTGAACTTCTTCGGCTTGCCGCGGTTGTGCATCGCCGCCCGGGCTCTGTCGTACATCTCCTTCGAGATGGCCGGCTTGTGTTAGCCCTGATAACACTCTCCGCCGTAATCGAAGAATCCGTAGTAGAACGGATCTTTGAGCATCCGCTGAACCTGCGAAGCGGAGAGTACGCCGGTATCGAGCAGGTGCAGGATGCGCCCGCCGTCGATGGAGTTGCGCGCCAATCGGTTGGGCTCCCAGGCGAGTATCGCATTCGCTTCACCGGATTCGATCCGCTCCAGCATCTCGCCGAATACGGGGCGACCGGGCGAGCTCGCGGACCGAGCTTCGGTGAATTCCGCAACGACATTGAGCCCTTGCTTCTCGGAGATCTCCCAGCAAGTATCATGCTGGTTGGTGATGCTCCGAGCCTGCCTCTCCTCGCTCTCCGAGGATTTGCGCGCATAGACGAAATAGCGCAACTGGCCGATGTTATTGTTGCTCTCGTTATTTCCCTTTTTTCATATTCATCTCCCGAATTGAAGGTCTTTCTACTCGCTCGGCGTTCCTCGTTGACCGTGCGGGACGTCGAGACATCCCATCTGCGATCATTGACGACGATGCGGATACGTCCATCACCGCGGGTCGTGAGAACCTTTCTGAAGCTTCCGTCGGGAAGCCTTATTCCATATGCATGTTCTCTGTAGGGGACGCGCTTCGTCACCTTTCTTCCTTTGGTCTGTTCCTTGTCGGATATCACGATGAGCTTCCTTTCACGCAATGAAGGCGAGAGGAGAGCGTTCGCGCTTTACGTGGATGAATTTCAGAACATCGCGACGGAATCCTTCGGCACCGTGCTCACGGAGGCCCGGAAGTTCGGTCTGTGTTTGACAATGGCGCATCAGAGCCTGAAACAACTCGATGAGAAACTAATCTCGCTGATTCTCGGTAACGCGCAGACGCAGGTTTATTTCCGGGTGGGTCGACAGGATGCCGAAAGGCTCGCGAAGGAATCTGCGAATATCATCGAAAAGCTGATGGCACAGGAAGATGATGTGCTGATGCAGGAAGAAAGGAAGAAGCTCTCGCTCTCGGAGATGTGGGAAGTGGCCTTCCACGGCCTCGCACGGCTAGAACACAGAAAGGCATACGTGATGGTGAAAGGCGCGATGGAACATCCGGAGGTGATTACGACGCTTACAAATCCCGTTGGAAGAAAAACCGAGTTTGTCTACTCCGAACGCTACTATTCTATGGATGAGCTGCTGAGCCTGCAAAAGAAGAGGAAGCTCGAAATCGAGGAGGAGCTCAGAGCGCAGTCAGTCGGAGAACGGCAAGACAGAGATACGCAAATCGAATCGCTGGATGATCTGAGTTTCCTCGATGGGAAGTGATAGCACGTAGATTCGAACTTACTCTTGGCTCTAAGAAGACTATGTGATGAAGAGAAGGCTCCCATAAGGGAGCCTTCTACAAATCAACAGCAGAATATCAAATGCAGCAGGTGGTTAGCTAGAATCCGTCTTTTCTCCACAGCATAATATCGTATACATCTTCGTCCGCAGACTTACGGCGAGCGAATAATATGTACGGGATATCTTCTTCTGCATCATTCTCTAGATATGCTAGCTTCTGCCAGAGAATGCGACCGTGACTGATTGCTTCAGGATCTACAGGGCTATCAGCAGGAAGCTTTGCCCAAATGGCAGCATCGCCAACGCCGATGGTTTCAGCAAGGTAAAGAGTGCTTTTACCTGTGAAGTAAGAACATGCCAACTCATTAAACAGATGCGATGTCACTTTCGCCTCAGGATTTCGAACCTGCAGGTTTACAAAGTCAAAATCCGCTTCTCTGGAGGAATCCTTTCTGCGTTCAAAACTTTCTTCAATAATGCCTCTGCTGCCAGGGCTGCTCCAGTTCACTAACGGTATCCCGATATCTGCCGAATCCGAAGTAAATGCGATCCGCAGGGGGTATATGTCATCACCATTTTCATAGTTTTCTGTATTATAGGCAACATAAATAACCACATTTTCCCAGACTACATTGTCTATTTCTCCAGTCCATGTCACTACTTCCATGGAAAGAGGAACAAGGGCGCTGGTAGTAGAAACGCCGGGCAGGAAGTGTGCAATGTCGCCAAGATAAGTCCAGCCATCAAGCGGATTGCCGGTTCGCCAAATCTTGGCCATAGGAACCCAGGGGATATACCTATGCAGAGTTCCTGTGAGCATATAAAGCAGATTGAGATTGTTACCCGGGCCTATCTGCTGGCCAGGGACAGGTTCCCATAGTTGAACGGGAAAGGCGCTCTTGAGAATGATGTCGCTACCAAGTCCATTGCCCACATTTGCGTTATGCTCGTCTTCCAAAATCACCCTGTAATTGGTCCAAAAGCCAAATATGTCATCGGACGAAGCCTGCACGAAATACCTGAGATCGTTTAGATCACTTCCTCCCTCCTTTTGAAAGGCATATGGAATAACATAGGCTCCTGACCATGTTTCCTCCATCGTGTTTTGCACATCAAAATCGAAATACTTGTATGATGTTACTGTAGGCGAACCCGCTAGCGTGAATTCTGTGGCATCTTCATCGTTTGCCAGATAATTCGGAAGCCACTGGCCTGATGCATTCCTGGCCACCGTACGAAGAGTCACACCGCTAGTGATGCTTTCCCAACCAGCGTAAGAGATTATGGGTAATGCGCATTCTTGACCATCAACGATAACATCGCCATTCTGATCAATTTGAAATGCCATTTCCGGCGTGCCATACGAGAATGGAACTGCACCTGCATTATCAAGAATTTCCTCTTCGTATGCGCCTTGAATAAGCTCACCACCAATGAGCTGCCTGAATACATAGTCTGCGTCATCAAAATAAATTGGAGGGAGCGGGGGTTCAGGAATAATTGGCGGTATGGAGAAGCCACTTACGTTTAACGTGGGATAGAGAAGATATACATCTCCATCATGAACATCAATATCACCTCCTGCCTTGGCTGTATCGGCAGGAAGATTCACACATACAGGTTCACACCACGAGCTTTCCGACCATGGAGTTTGTGAATGGACAGTGCCTGTGCTGGTCTTGTTAGACAAACCACCAATCGGTTCATCTTCAGCTTCGATGTAAAAGAAGTACTCCTGAGCAGGATCGAGCCCTGTAACAAGAAACTGATAAGCTTCCTCGTTGAGACCGGGGAAAGGCCCCTCGCTATCGTAATTATAGCTGTAGCGAAGAATCTTTGAGTCGTATAGAAGCAGTGGATCGGGAGGAAGTAAGAATGACATTGTACTCCAGTACAGGTTATAGTTAATGGGTTCAACGAGATCATATTCAGGTGGATCAACCGCAGGAAGGAAGTAAACTACAATTGCGTTCTCATAGCCGTAAGATTGGCTGATGAAATCCCCTTCGTCAGTGAACTCGCCGGTCTTGTCGTACTCTCGCCAGTCAAAGAACATGGGCGGAAGCATATCTTGAACGACGAACGGGTCAGGATCCGGGAATATGACCGTATTTGGATTGTGTGTTACAGGAGGGCCTGGATCCGTATACTCCTCCAGTTCGCCATAGAAAGCCCTGAGGCCGAACCATACCTGATAGCCTGGCTTGTCGAGCGGCAGATATTGCTTGTTTTCATCAGATCCGATGTACGGCAGATCATCCTTGCTGGAGATTAGCAAATACTCACGAATGCCGTTATTAACGCCTGTTTCCTCTGCCTCGCTCCACGATCCTCCGTTCAGTTTGTTCCCAAATACCTCTTCGGGGTTCGGCGGTCCCTGATAGTCTGGCGGCTGCCAATATGCATACAACTGGTAATCCACAATCTCGCCGGTCTCTTCGTCTTGCTCGCCGCTTTCATCCCTGTCATCGGCATCCCAATGCATTACTTCGAGAGAATACTGATCGATCTGGGTAACGGAGAATATCCCTTTCTCTACAGGCTGATTGTCGTTGAAGTAGGCAGGTCCGTAACCATCAACATCGCTTTCGCGGTAAAGATAGACGGCGTTCCTCAGTATCGTCGATGGAATGTTCTGCGGGTTCCCGCCATAGATGAAAGGCTCGATTACGATGTCGTAATACTCATCCCATGAGCCTGAAGCTGTGTGATAGAAATCACCGTCATTGAACTCATAGCTTATTTCCGCATCTCGGAAACGCTCATGGTTCTCATCTGGTGCTGGGATCGTCCATGGCTTGTCTCCGTAATCACTGCGGCTGATGGTAACAGCAAGCTTGATATCGTCATAAATATTCCAGGAATTCCACTGCTTATTGTTGTAGTTTTTGTCCGACAGCATCGTCCAAATTTTGTATCCATCGATGCGTTCAAGGTAATGCTGCGCGATGGGAGCAATATCGCTAGGATGCCATTTGTTCTCCGACGGGTCATCGTAGTATCCGTCAAGCCCGTCATGCTCAGGATTTGTTTCCCAATTCATGTAATCCCCAATAAACCCGTCCCAGAATCCATCGATGGCGTTGTCCCGGTGCGTCAGCCCGTGTGAGCCGAAGGAATCATAATCGGGGTCAAAGCGAGGTGGATGGTTCCAGCCATCCTTATCGAAGAAGAAATAGGAAAAAAGCTGTCGCCCTTGAGATAAGTTCAGCCAGTCCAAATCTAACATATTATCTGGCATATGCTGGAATTCACCGCTATCATCTATGACCGCACCTTGCGAGTATGCTCGACTATCATCTCCTGTGTAGCAAAGGGCGATCGGCGTGATGTCGGCTACGCCTACGTGGCCGTCGTTGTCGTAATCTCCGACCATCCGCTCGGTCCATTCAAGAGTTAGTGCGCCTACGGGAATCTCGCCGGGCTTGTACTCAGCTCCGTAGTTTGTCAGATTAATGTTGTGTGCGCAGTTATCCGGTTTGGAGATACACTCACCGCCAGCTATTACTCCATCTCTGCTTGTACGCTTACCGAAACTGCCGTCGAGGCAGTAAGAGTACGACCCGTCCCTTTGTATCGGCGGATATACGGTGTCGTTCCTGAACCAGACGATACCCAGGTCGCTGGTTCCCGTCGGAGGTCCCTCCGTGGCGGGTGTTCTGGTGGCATGAGCGCTGAAGAATACTTCAGCTACCTTGCCATTTGCGATGCCGTTTCCATTTTGGCCGACGGGTACGCTCCTTATAACGAGTACGCCAGGTTCGGGAATCGCGCTGAAGAACAGAAAATCCTCGCTGTCCGGAAATGGATTTAATCCACCTACTCCTTTCAAGTCCCACAGTTCGGGATCGTATCTGAGGTGTGCGAAAAAATCCTGACAACCCTCGGCGAACAGATCAACCTGTGCTTTATTACCGCTCTTTTCTGTTCTTAGCGAGAGATTCGCAGAACCCGGCTCCAAGGGTGTAAAGTCGTCCTCCATCGGAACGACGGCAAATCCTTGTGCTGATGGGTAGCGACTGTAATCGTAATCGAAATGGATTTCGGATCGAAGCCCGCCGAGTCCTACCGGCGGTCCGTCGCCGATGATATCGGGTGTTCTCTCGCCGGTGTCAGGCAACGATGATGCGGCGAAATGAATGTTACCCTTGTTCGCCTTTCCGCAGGCACTGAGCATCAACAACAGAAACAAAACAAAAAACGCTGTTCTTGTGGTAGTATTCATGTGAGAAGTGTCTCCTTATACATTTCTCTCAACTTTCGGGTCGCCTTCCTTATAAAGGCGGCCCTCCGACAACTCAGAAGAATATCTATTCCGGCTTACTCGATCCGCGGGTCTACGCGGCCTGCAAATGCCTGGCCTCTCGTTCCGAATTCACCCCCGTATCCACTTACTATCGCAAAAGCATGACCGGTGTTATCGGTTGCCGAGACAAATATTACCCTACTGGCATCTCCCGCGCTTTCAGGTAGTACATAGATCGTCTCGGCTATTCGAGTGGAAGATTCAATCCGCTCGTGTAAAAGTATGTCTTCGATGCCGTCCCCGGGGTAGCCTTCATAAAATATCGAGA
>JAGGTK010000045.1 GCA_021163765.1 bacterium | reverse complement strand
GACAAGTACCGCGACACCAGGCGCGTATCCGAAGGCGCTCTTATTTCACTCGACGTGGAGACCGGCGAAGTCCTGGCGCTCGTCGGCGGATACGATTACGAAGCGAGCAAATACAACCGCGCGGTGCAGGGTGGAAGGCAGGTTGGCTCCGCGTTCAAGCCGTTCGTATACACCACCGCGCTCACACAGGGGATGCCCCCCTCAACGGAGCTGCGCGACCTGCCGATAGACTACATCATCGGGCGTAAGGTCTACAGCCCCCGCAACTCTGACTTGAGCTACCGGGGGATTGTGAATATGGTCTACGCGCTCCAGTACTCGCGCAACGCAGCGAGCGTGGACCTGATGAACCGCGTCGGGCCTGAAAGCGCGGTGGAGATGGCGCACAAGATGGGCGTGAAGTCCGAGCTCGAACCCGTGCTCTCGTTGCCGCTGGGCGTGGCAAACGTCAAGCCCATAGAAATGGCTGCGGCGTTTTCCTGCTTCGCCCGCGGAGGCGACTACGTGGAGCCGGTGCCCATCCTTCAGGTTTACGACCGCTACGGAGTCCTGCTGGAAGACCATACAAAGGACGTTCCGCTCCGCACGCGGCGGGCGATCGAGCCCCGCGTCGCCAGGACGATGGTCCTGATGATGCAGCGCGTGGTCACCGGAGGCACCGGCACCTCGGCCCGGTTCAGGAACGGTGAAGGCCAGTTGCAGCCCGCCGGCGGAAAGACCGGCACGACCGACGACTACGGCGACGCGTGGTTTGTCGGCTACACGCCTAAAATCTGCACCGCTGTCTGGTTCGGCAACGACGACCACCGTATCAAGATGCGCCGCGTCTTCGGGGCGACAATACCCGCGCCGACCTGGAAGGAGTTTATGGCGGGAATATATAAGGACCGCCCGCTGGAGCAGTTCACCCCGCCCCCGGGCGCGGAGAACGTCAGCATACCCGGCGCGAGTGTCCGCAAGCTTCGGTCCCTGGATGACATCCAGGCTGAAGGCGTCTACACTTACCCGTTCAAGCTGAGAATCGAGGATATCGAGGAAGATCTCGTGGAAGAGGAAGAACCTGAGGAGGAATCCGTAGAGGCGGGCGAGCGTCCGGGAGGCTCAGGCAGTCCTGTAGACGAGCATCGCGTCTACTTCTAGCTTGTGCGGCATGCACTTGCCGGCCGGCGGTCGTCAGCCGTTAGAAAGATTGCTACAGGGATTGTGGCGGGTTCACACTCTGTTGGCGAGACGTTATAATTGAACAGGCGCTGGGCCCGTAGCTCAGTGGTTAGAGCAGGTGACTCATAATCACTTGGTCGCTGGTTCGAATCCGGCCGGGCCCACATTTCCCTTCGCAGGAAATCCCATCGGGCATTGCGCGCTGATGTGCTGTGCGCCGGGCGGTAGTATTGCGCGGGGGGCAGTTGTCCTATAATATCTTCGCTGCGGGCGCGTAGCTCAGTTGGCTAGAGCAACTGGTTTACACCCAGTAGGTCGGCGGTTCGAGTCCGTCCGCGCCCAGAGGATTGAGGCCACCAGTAACGAGTGATATACTCTCGGTTAACCTAATACTAGGAGATACGAAGTGACCGACAAGGAATTCAAGTCGATTTGCGTTTTCTTAGGGTGTCTCGAAGCAGCTAAGTTCGCCCTTGAGTCGGAAAAGGACGGCTTCGAGAAAAAGGCTAGCAAATCAGGAGCTTCATTAGACGAAAGGCGTGTTACGCTCGCCCATATCTATACTGATGAGCTTCTCAAATGCGCTACGACTTGTTATCACCAGTTATCTAAAAACGCACACGAGCCGTCAAATCAATGGCTAGATTATCTTCGCATTGGTGATTTCAGGGGGGGATAGAAGTTGTAGCATGGCATCCTGTCCCAAATGTGAATCAAGTGAAGTTAAGCTCGCAACTCACTATCCTTACTTACATTCGCACATAGGAATATGGAGCCCTTTACACCGAGGGTATTTATGGTTAGTGCTAATTCTCCTTCTAATACTAAATTGGGGGCGCGTTCAACAATTTCTTCAAGAGTGGCGCTTGTACGCGTCGCGCATGAAATCTGCTGAAACCGAGCTAGAGAAAGAGATAGCTAGAATCAGCATTAGCACAGAAGTAGAAACGTTAATTGCCATTTTAGCGGTGGTAATCATAGCGGGTGTAATATGGCTCGCTATTAAGGTAGCCTACTTCTATTCTCATAAGGATACAATCTGGCACTGCTCAAACTGCGGTCTAGTTTTCGAAACTAACAAAAGCCTAGGAGAAGATGAAGATAACTAGTATAGCGAAGCGGTTGCTGCTAAGGAGAAGCCCTTAGCAGAGAACAAATGTATAATATGCTGAGCTTTACTAATATAATACACTACTTTGTATATAAGCGGTCGGCTTTCTGTGGTCCTTTTACATCATTGGCTGTGTAGGCCCTTTAAGGATTCAAGCTTACATGAAGGACCTTTGAAGCGGCATCTTAGACAATAAGATTTATTAGCTTCTCTGTTGCGGTATAATCGCGCTCTTAGAAATAGCTTATTAGCTTTCTCACTTAATCAGCATATCGTAATGATATTTACTATACTAAGATGGATTGCCGTCTTACCTGGAGCTGTTCTCGCATGGCTGGCTACCACACTGGTCATGTACGCCATCTTTGGCCTGCTAGTTCGAGCTTTGGCCATTTGCTGGAGAGCACCTTTCACAGGGAATGACCCATCTTTATTTCCGACTTACGTGAGCCTTATCATTGCGACTTGCTTGTACTGCCTTATACCACCTTACTTCTTCGTTTATGCCGGCGCTTCAATAGCACCGAGTCATAAGCTCCCTTCCGCGATTTTGCTTTCGACTCTATTTGCTACTCTCACTGTATTGATGGTTGTCTATTTCTTCACCCATACCTCCGCGAATGTGGGCCCTTGGTCACAGCTTCCAGATGACGTATGGGGTTCCCTGCTGTATGCGGCACTTGGCACAGGTGCTTGTATATTTGCGTGCACCAAATTTAGGATAAAAACCTCGTCAAATTACGACTATTAGAAGCGAATAGCACTTTAGCTTCAAGCAGCGGCACCGACAGCTTAGAATTATACAGCTCGGAGCCATAGCTCCACCGCAGTTGCCGTAATTAGGAGCTTCGGGGGCCTGGCTACTCCGCGGGTTCTTCCTCCGGGGGGCGGGCGTAGGCGTGGTGCAGGGCGATTGGGCCGCCGAGTTCGGGCGGTATGTAAGTTACCGCCAGAAACACCCAGCCCACTTCGTGGCCCACGGGAATGTGCACGGTAAGCGTCGCCGTATCCTTGGACGAAACCAGGTCGAGCAGCGCGCGCTGCTTCATCTCGTCCCACATCATCGGAACTGCCGAGAGATCAAACTCCCATTCGCCGTCTGCGCCCATCTTCGGCGTGATAAACAGCCCGAAGAGGTCTTCCACTTCCTGGGTTTCTCCCGCTTCGTCTTCGTAACGGTAGTAGTAGTTGAACTGGAGTTTATACTTGCGTGCTTCAAGCTCGTGGATTATGAGGTCAATCTTAGCTTCCGAGGCGTCCTGTGCCAGAGAGGTCTGCACGTCAACTGGCGGCGGAAGGAATCCCGGCACGTCCTCTACCAGCTTACGCATCAGCGCCAGGCCACCTTCGCCCCGGATGTTTTTCAGCACGACGATGCCGTCGGGATTCACTAAAAAGGTCGCCGGGATGCTGTGGATGTCCCACTCCACCGCCAGGCGCGTCTCCCATCCCCCGCCTTCGTAGATAATGGGATAGTGCAGCCCCTCGTCGGCGATGACACCCAGCATCTCCTCGTAGGTATCCTCGGTGTCCAGCGACACGCCGATCATCTCGAAGCGGTCGGATGCGAATTCGTCGTAAAACGGCGCGACGTTGGGCAGCTCGCGGATGCAGGGCGCGCACCACTTCGCCCAGAAGTCTATGAACACGAACTTGCCCCCGGCGTTGAGCGCCGCCAGGCTGACTTCGTTGCCGTCGAGGTCTGTGCCCACGAGCGCGGGCGCTTCGTCGCCCAGCTCAACTGCGATGGACGACGCTGGAATCGCAAAGAGCACGCACACAATTATCAATGCGGCAAAGCCGTAACGCATCGGTTTATACCTCCGAAATAGTGGCCGGATTATAGCATCCTGTATTGGCGCGGTTATGGCAGAGCCTGAAGGCATAGCCCTGCCCTATGTGGCTTTGCGCTTCCAGTTGCGCGGAGGGCCTTTTTCGAACCATGACCTGTAATCCTCCAGAACCCGCAGCATCTCAATGTAGCCCATTGCGTCCAGGCGCGGCATCTGTTTCAGGTTCAACACGTTTATCCCGTGAGTTTCAGGTGTGGCGATAATCAGCGGTTTCCTGCACTCACGGGCAACGCCCTCTGACTGCGTACGCAGGTAGATGAGGAAAGCCTGGAGAATCGCAGTCACCGGATTGCGCGGCTTTGTCGCCAGTTCCAGCCGGCGGATGGGGTCGACAGCCAGGATGAACCGCAGCCCGCGGCGGTCGTTGAGGATGGTAACGGGCAAGTTTTGCGTCACACCGCCATCCACCAGTGTCCTGCCCTCAACCTCCACCGGTGAGAACACGCCGGGAATGGCGCTGCTTGCGGCGACGCTCTCGCCAAGTCGGCCCTCGCGGAGAACCACCGGCTCGCCCGTGCTGAGGTCGGTAGCGTGAATGCTGAGCGGGACTGGCAGGTCCTCTATGTGCTTCACACCGCAAAGCTCCTCCACTCTGTTTCCGAGCTTGCGCAGCGAGAACAGCCCCAGCTTGCCCCCGAACGGGCTTATGAGCTTGCGCCATCCGGTTCTGGACGTGGCGTCCTTTATCTCATCGGGCGTAAGGCCGGCAGCCCATAGCGCGCCCATTACCGCACCAACACTGCAACCGCCGATGGCCGCAGGCTTATAGCCAGCTTCCCAGAGCGCGCGGTGGACGCCAACATAGGTGAAGCCAAGCGAGATTCCGCCTCCCAGGACCAGGCCAAACCTGGGCGCTCTGTGTTTAGCCAGTACAGCCATCGCAGTCATTCTAGCATCCGGCGGCTTGCGTCAGTACTGCGCCGCGTTATAATGCACGCCGGTGCCCGCAGTCATCATCATTCTCCTGAGCTTCATCCTCATCCTGGTGCTGATGCGCTACAGGGTGCCGCTCTACCTCGGCGTATTCGCCTCCATTATCTTCCTGGCGTTTTTCATACAGCGAGGCTTCCCAGTTATCGGGCAGCAATTCCTGGTCACCGGCAAGAGCGGGGAGGTTATCTCGCTGTTGGTCATCATCCTGCTGATTTTGCTGTTTTCCACGGCTTTAAGGCTTGGCGGCAGGCTTGACCGGATGACCGAGACCTTCTCCGGGCTGGTGCACAACCGGCAGACGCAGCTAGCCACGTTTCCCGCGCTCATCGGGCTTCTGCCGATGCCGGGAGGCGCGTGGTTCAGCGCGCCGATGGTCAAGGCCATTGCCAGAGGAATACCGGAACACGTCGGGCTGCTCACAGCAATCAACTACTGGTTCCGCCACATCTGGGAATACTGGTGGCCGCTGTATCCCGGCGTGCTGCTCGCAACGAGCCTTTCCGGATTGTCGCTGCCGCACGTTATCGCGGTAATGCTCCCGATGACGGTAATCGTGCTGGCAATTGGAGTGCTCACGATATTCCGCGATATGAGCGTTAACTGGAGCGAAAACCCCGGCGTCAGCGAGCCGCGCAAGCGGAGTAGCTGGGCGATGTTCTTCGCCGCTGTGTGGCCGATACTGGCGGTTGTCATCGGCGGCGTGGCGCTGGAACTGGCGCGTGAGGTCTACGTGGCGTCCGGACACAGCTTCTACCAGCCGCTGCCGCGCACGATAATTATCGCCGCGCTCGCTATCGTTTCTGTCGCCACCATCGTGAGCGACCGGGTGGATATGCGCCGGTTGCTTGCAGAATACGCCGACCGCAAGCAGCTTGAGCTGGTGGCGATGATATTCGCCGTCCTCTACTACAAGAACGTTCTCGACGCGGGGGGGCTGGTGGTGCGGTCGGTGGGCGAGCTGCAGGCGTGGCACATTCCGGTCTGGCTCGTGATAGTAATCCTTCCCGCCCTAATCGGAGTTGTCACCGGCGTCGTCGTGGCGGCGATTGGCGTGTCCTTCCCCGTAGTTCTGGGAGTGGCAGCCGGCGCGAACCTGCCGCTTGTGCCGGTGCTTGTGGTTGCCTACACCGCGGCGATGATCGGCGTGATGTTCAGCCCGATACATTTCTGCCTGCTGCTGAGCCTGCAGTACTTCGGCGACACCTTCGGGCCCGTGTACAAGCGCATCACGGTTCCGCTGCTATTGGTATTCGCCTGCGCTGTCGCCCTGGCCTGGCTGTATTCGGTGCTGTAGCTACGATTCGCGGGGTTTTTTGTAACAAGCGTATTGTCGGCTTTTTTCAGCCGGCCTACAAGGTAATCTGCAAGCGGCCAACGAGCTTACAAATCACCATTTGAAACCGGCGAACGGACAGGTCAGTCGCTCCTTTCACCCGGCGGGCCGATCACGATGAGCCGCTGATAGAATACGTCAAAGATGCCCACGCGCTTCTCGTCAACCGGTACCAGGACAGAACCAGCGTTGACCACGTGAGATGGCAGATGCTTCCCCTCGCTTCTCAGCGGACTAGAATCGATTACCAGGATATCTGATTCGTCATCGCTTCGTTTGGTACCGTCAGGTCTTTCATCGAGAGCGTGGTGCATTTGCAGGTCTTGTCTGGAGCCGTCAGCGGCCACCAGAGCGTAGACTTTGTACGAATCCCACTTGAACGCCGCTACTTCGTCCGCGAAGACAAACCACACCGGCCTTTTCTGAGGACTTCCGATTACCCGTGCGATTTCTCTGCCCAAGGCGCGGTGCTTTGTCGACTCTACCATCCTGCCGCTTTCATGGTCGTATGCCAGCAGCTCTCCGGCGTCGGTGACGACGGCATGGGTAAAATGCCCGTCAATGAAGCCTCGCCCCAGAGCTAAAATTGGCGGCGTGTGCTGCACGTATTCCAGAGTATCCTTCCCTTGCCAGACCTGCACTTCGCGGCTTGCCAGATCCGGGATGAGATAAGTCAGGCCAAACTTCTGCGTCCACAGGTTAGGCGGCCCGGCAAACCAGGGCCACTTCGGCGTCTGGTCAAGGTTGGAAGGCGTAATGTCCTCAACTTCGCCGGATGATGTGTCAAGAAGCTCAAGTATGATATCGGACCTAAAATCAGGGGACTTTCCCTTCTCATAGTCCCTGTGTCTCGTCAGTACCCGGTTGTCCTCCAGTAGCTGCTGAGGGAATGGCTTAATCGTCTTCGGCGCGGAGAATACTGGCTTAAGAACGCTGTCTTCTATCACGAGTTTAACCACTGAAGAATTTCCATGGCTGTATCCGGGAGTAGGTGAGCAAAACGCCGCGAGGGTTCCACTCTCGTACGAGACCATATGACAGAAATAGTATAACTCTGATGTGAGTGGGACCGCTTGTAAAGCGAAAGGACTCTCTAAGCTCTGGCCAGTGGTCCAGCTTGAGCTTATCACCAGCAGCAAAACCAGCGTTAGTATTCTGAATCTAAGGATACCGGACACCTTTATGTTAATCATATTTCCTGATAATCTCCTACTCCTTAATCATATAACACAGCGGAACTGGTTTCCAGGTCGTCTCGCGCATCAACATAGTCGTCCCAGTAAGCGAGTGCATCATCGATGTCATCCTCCATGATGTAGT
>JAGGTK010000046.1 GCA_021163765.1 bacterium | reverse complement strand
AATTTCGCTCGCTCCGTCCTGTACAGTATAGTGCAGGATCACGCTGGGGCAACGCCGCCGCAGCATTTCTCAGTATTTGGACACACTGCCGGCGCTGGGCGTGGGTGGAGTGCACGCCTTAGTGGGCTACGGAACCGACCGCGCCGCCGATATCCGCGTGACGATGGAAGCGGCTGACGCCCGGGACGACCTGGATCTGTTAGTCTGGCCGCGCACGCGCGATATCTCTCTTGTGCGCGAGCTTGGGCTGCCGCGTATCGGCGGCTGCATCTTGCTGGACGGCGCCATCGGCGCCCGCACCGCTGCGCTTTCCCAGCCGTATCTCGATGACCCGGACAATCGCGGCATTCTCTACTTCACCGACGACGAGTTCCGCGAGTTCGCCGCGGAATGCGCGGCTGCGAATTTGCAGCTTTGCGTCCACGCAATCGGCGACGCCGCTATCGAGCAGGGCATGAAGGCCTACGAGCATCTATCAGAGAACTACGACCTGCACGCGCTGCGCCCGCGCATCGACCATTTCTGCCTGGCGACTCCGCAGCATTGCGCCCGCGCGGCTGCGCTTGGCGTGGCATCTGGCATCCAGCCGGCATTCGACCACTTCTGGGGCGGTGAGGACGGCGCATATGCGCCCGTGCTGGGTGTCAGGGCGCTTACGGCCAACCCGCTCCGCACAGCGGTTGCCGCCGGAATGGTTGTGGGCGGTGGCAGCGATGCACCCATCACGCCGCTTGACCCGCGCCTGGGCGTCCACGCCGCGTGCAACCACACGAACCGAGAGGAAGCCCTGCGATTCGACGAGGCTGTCAGGCTATTCACCGAGGGCAGCGCGGCGATTGGACGGGAGGAGCAGGCAAGGGGCAGGCTCGCAGCCGGCTATCAGGCTGACTTCATCGTGATGCCGCGCGAGACCGGCGGGGGCAACATCCAGCGAATGCCGGTGCTCGCGACCGTTCACCGAGGACGCGTTGTGCACGAGGAGTGAGCAGATGGCTCAGTCGTCAGCTCCCGGATGTGAAGAACTCAATGACATCCAGGCCCTTGAACGGGTAGTCTATCTCGCCGAATACCGAAAGCTCAAAGTCACTCAGCTCCACCTGTGAATGGGGCAGGAGCAGGAAGCCAAACCCGCCCGGCTTTGGCTCCACCCCCACCTGGATGAGAGTCCTGTAGCTGTTGAGCATCACGAACAGCCGGTCGTTGAGCTTTGCCAGCTTTAAGGAGACTTCGCGCGGGGTTCTGCGGCGCAGCGTGAACCGCCCCTGGCGCTGCCTGACCATATGGCCGTTTTGCGAATTGCCGATGCTGTACGTGCCGTCGGGATGGATGAGAAGCAGTATGTAAGACGCCCAGTCAACATCCTCGTAATACTCGTAGCTTACAAACACACCGACCGCGCTGCACTCGTCCCGCCTGGGGAATGTGATGTCTGCGGCGAGAGCAAGGTCTCGCTCGCTATAGGGCGCGAGAAGGAGCACCGGCTCGCTAACATCATTCGTCAGGCTCCAGACTCCTTCTTCCAGCTTCTGCTTATCGGCAAGGCTTTCGGGCATCACATTCCAGTTCAGCCGCGCAAAACCGCTAATTGAGTATTTTTTCTCCAGCGGCAGGCCGTCTTTCGCGGATACCGAGAGGCCGAGCATGCCTGCGATTACGACCAGAACCGTAATCCATCTGATGAGCAGGCAGCGCATGACGGTTGACAGGTGAATCAGGCGATGGTCGAGACGTCAGTGATGGCCACCAGTATGCGATCCTGCATCACGCCATCGCCGTTGGTGAAATCCTCGCGCTTCTGGACGTACTCGCCGTTTTCCTTCAGACGCACCAGAACCTCGATGAAATCGTCATCGAAATCCACTATGCGAGCGGCAAACGACTTGCCGCTGCTTTTCAGCGTAATGACGACAACCAGATTGCGAGCTTTGCTTACTAGAGCGCACATATTAGCCAAGCGTGGGATTATAACATAAGCCGCCAGCTCCCATACCTGAAACCGGGGCTTCCTTCGCCATACAGAGAATCCTCCGGCCGACGCGGGCGGCTCAAGCGATCTCCTTCGCCGTGAAGACCTGGCAAGCCTGCATCCCTTTCGAAATACGGCAGATGTTTTAATGACAAAGGAATTGGGGTCTGCTAAAATGAATAGCTTGGGAGCGGACGACGGACGCGCGGCTTCCATTTTCATGCGGGACTTATTGGATGGTTGAATTCGAAGAACTTCTGAATGAGGATTTGGACATACATGCCCTCCAGCAGGGCGCTGTCATCACGGGAAAGATCGTACAGATCGGCGAATCCGGCGTTTTCGTGGACATCGGCGCTAAGAGCGAGGGCGTGCTTCCCCTGGAGCAGGTGCTCCCCAGTGACCTGCCCCGCCTACAGGTAGGCGACGACATACGAGTGAAGATAATCAAGCGGGCGGAAGGCGAGTTTATACTGAGCAAGCGGGCGGTGGACTTTGAGGAGGCCTGGAACAAGGTCGCCCAGTGCCATAAGGACAACGAAGCGCTGGACGTTATTCTCGAATCCAACACGAAGAACGGCTTCATCGCCCGAGCCTTCGGCGTCATTGATGGTTTCGTGCACAAGTCGAACTTTGAGAAGAAACCCGAAATCGGCGGCAGCTACAAAGCCTATGTCCTCGACATGGACCGGCGCGAGCGCAAGCTGGTGTTCACCCGCCGCGCCATTCTCAGGGAAGAGCAAACCAGGCGTCTGGAGGAGGAGTTCTCCCGCTTCCAGCCCGCCATGGTCGTTGAGGGCAAGGTGGAAAGCCTTACGCCTTACGGCGCATTTGTCCGCATATCGGACAACATTACAGGACTGCTCCATATCTCGGAACTCGCCTGGCACCAGGTCAAGCGCCCTTCGGATATAGTCAAGAAGGGCGACAAGCTGATGGTCAAGATACTTGACCTCAATCCTGAGAGCAAGAAGGTCTCGCTGTCGCTGAAAGCCACAACCCCCGACCCCCTGTCGGTTCTGCTCCCGGGCGAAGAACTGGATGGCACCGTGGAGTCGATTGCAGACTTTGGCTTGTTCGTGCGCCTGGCCAACCATGTGACCGGATTGGTGCATAACTCGGAGATATCCTACAAGCGCTTTGGGCACCCGTCCGAACTTTACAAGCCGCGCGACAAGGTTAAGGTTAAAGTGCTGAACGTCAACGTGGATGAGCGCCGCGTGGGCCTTTCCATCAAGGCATGCGAACAGGACCCGTGGGCCGAAATCCATACCAAGTATCAACTGGGCCAGGTTGTCGAAGGGACAATAGTCCACCTGCTGGACAACGGCATCGTCGTGAAACTGGACGATATCTTTGAGGGTTTCGTGCCCATTGGAGAGATATGCCTTGAGCGTATCGACCACCCCAAGCGCAAGCACCACACAGATGAGACGGTCAATGCCAAGATAATAAACATTGACACCAAGCGGAGACGCATCAGGCTCTCCCTTAAAGCCCTGCTGACCGACTACGAAGGCTCAAACGTTCAAGCCGAGCCGAAGGGGCCGGTTGACCTGACGCCCACTGCGGGCAAAGTGACGCTCGGAGACCTGATAGACACCAGCAAACTCGTCATCGAGGAAGAGTAATGGTTGTCGGCGTCACCGGGGGCATCGCCTGTGGGAAATCAGAAGCGGGCAGGACCCTCGAAAGCGCCGGCGTGCTGGTGCTTGACGCGGACGAAGTCGCCCATTTCGTAAGCAAATACGAGCCTGATACGTGCGACGCAATAGCCAAATCCTTCGGAAGCACGATTTTCTCGCCCTACGGAATGCTGGACCGACGAGCCCTGGCGGATATCGTGTTCTCCTCTCCCGCTGAGCGCGTGAAGCTGGAGCGCATACTGCATCCGCGCATAAAAGAAATACTGGGCGGCAACATCAAGCGAGCACGCAAGCGCAAGGCGAGCATCGCCCTGGTCGCGCCTTTGCTCATCGAGGCTAACTTCCAGGATATGGTTGACGTTATCTGGGTCGTAAGCTCCGAGGAGCGGCTCCAGGTCAAACGGTTGAACGAGAACTACGGGCTGAGCGAGATGGACGCATACCGCCGCATAAGCGCGCAACTGCCCTTGCGGGAAAAGGAAGCCTACGCGGATTACGTGCTCCGGAACAACGGCACCCTTGGCGAGTTCCAGAAGCTGGTAATAGAAACATGGGAGCGCACACTGCGTGAGTACGAAAAGAAGTAATGCGACTGCAACCGCTGCGCCCCGGCCAGCTACCAGTTCCGCAACTGCGATATCGCTGAAGCTTCTCCGCGCTACGCCGCTTATCCTCGCTGCGCTGCTCGTGTGCGCGCACCCAGCCCGGGCACAGACAACACCCGCCTCAGATGACACCGTTCCCGCCTACACTGAGGACGCAGACTTTAAAGTGGTCAAGTGGGCGCTGCCAACGCTCGCCGATGAAGACGTGCTCGACGTGCTGGTGGGCATTGAGCTGGAGAGCTACCGCTACGGCGTCAATTATGAATTTGCAGTGGCTGTGGTCGCCGCCGAGGCGTCGTTTGCCAACCGCATAGCGGTCGGGCGCAAGCGAAACGTGGATATCGCCCGGCTGATGACAAAGACCGGCGGGCGCGACCCCTACCCTTCGGTAACGGACGACCTGGCAAACGCGCTGTCGACGCTGAACAACATGCTGCGCACAGAAGAAAGCACCGAAGCCGCGCTTCGGGAATACTGGGCGGACAGCGCGCGGGGCTACAATACGGACACTGTTTCCGAGTTTATCCGGCGCGTTGGCGAGAAATACGCGTTGATGGAGGGCTATAACGAGCAGGAAGCGCAGGAGAATTACCTGCGCGAGATAAAGCAGTTCCCCAGCAAAGGCGTTGAGGATATACCTTTTAACGTTAGCGAGATGCCGAATCTCACGAAGCAGCTCGTGCAATACGATGTGGAGCCCCAGTATTCCGACGTTGCGCGGCATTTCAACCCGAATCTGAGCGATGATGAGGCCAGGAAAATCGCCCGGAGCGTTCTCACGTTCTCGATGCAGACCGACACGGTCGACCCCCGGCTGGTAATGGCGCTGATAGCCGCCGAATCAAGGTTCAAGCCGCGCGCGGTCTCCAAGAAAGGCGCGATGGGCCTGGCGCAGCTTATGCCCGCAACGGTGAAGAGCCACGGCATCCGCGACGCCTTCGATCCGGTGCAGAACGTCTACGTTTGCGTTAAGTATCTCGAGCGCGAGATAAACCGCTGGCGGGGGCGCAGCAACTGGCTTGACCTTGTGCTTGCCAGCTACAACGCCGGCCCAGGTGCGGTGAAGAAGTATGGAGGTGTTCCGCCGTATTCCGAGACGAAAAGCTTCGTATATATCGTTAAAAAGTATTACAATGATCTCCGAGGAAATTCCTGATGGACGCCACGACCAAAAAGACACCGCTTTACGACACGCACGCCAAACTCGGCGCGAAAATGGTTGATTTCGCGGGCTATATGATGCCGGTATGGTATCCCACCGGCATTGTGAAAGAGCACCTCGCCGTACGCAACAGCGTTGGCATATTCGACCTCACCCATATGGGCGAATTCTTCATAAAGGGTGAGCGTGCTTTCGACTTCGTTCAGCATATCACCTGCAACGATGTCCGCAAGATCGGCAACGGCGGCGTGCAGTACACGCTTTTCCCCACACCCGAAGGAGGCGTGGTGGACGACCTGCTCGTCTACCAGATTAATCCCGAATACTACATGATGGTTGTTAACGCCTCGAATATCGATAAAGACTGGGCGTGGGTGAACAAGCACAACGATTTCGGCGTGGAGCTTATAAACTCGTCGGACAGATATTCGCTCATCGCCGTTCAGGGCCCGCGCTGCGAGGAGGTCCTGGCAGCCGCCGGGTTTGAGGATGTCGCCTACGACCACCCCTTCACGTTCCGGCGCTTGAAGCGCGGCGGGAAGCGCGTATATCTGTGCGTCACGGGCTACACGGGCGAGCGCGGCTTCGAGATTATCATCCAGAACGCCGGAGCGCAGCCGCTCTGGGACGACCTTATGGCTGCGGGCGCTGAGATGGGCCTAACGCCAGTGGGCCTGGGGGCGCGCGACACGCTGCGCCTTGAAGCAGGAATGTGCCTTTACGGCCATGAGCTCGACGACACGACATCGGTGATGGAGGCCAATCTCAACTGGACGGTAGGATGGGACAAGGACTTCCTGGGCAAGGACGTCCTGGTGCGCCACAAGGCTCACGGAACAGACCGGCTCCTTTTCGGCCTCGTCGTGGAAAAGAAGCTTGGCAGCCCCCGTCCCGGCGCCAGGGTCTTCGCCGAAGGCACGGACGTGGGCGTCGTGACCAGCGGCTCGTATTCACCGAGCCTCGACAAAAACATCGCGTTTTGCTATTTGCGCCCGGCAATCTGTGAAGCCGGCCGCGAACTCGCTGTCGAGGTGCGAAAGAAGCAGGTTCCTGCAACGGCGGTGAAACCGCCGTTCGTCAGGCATCGGTTGTTCGAACACAAATACTGAGGAGAACGAAGTGGCAACTTTCTGGTTTCAAAAGACCCATGAGTACATCGCGGAGATTGACGGCGATTACCGGGTCGGCATCTCCGAGTTTGCCGCCCAGGAACTTGGGGACATCACGTTCATCGAATTGCCGGAAGTCGGGGCGGCTATCGCCCAGGGAGAGTCTTTCGGCACCGTCGAGTCGGTGAAGGCCGTATCCGACGTTTACGCGCCGGTTGACCTTGAAGTTACTGCAGTTAACGAGGAACTTGCCGACGAGCCGGAGAAAGTGAACGCCGACCCCCAGGGGGACGGCTGGTTCATCAAGGTCAAGCTGTCCAATCCCTCGCAGCTTGGCGCCCTGATGTCTAAAGCCGATTACGACGCGATGAACAAAGAGGCCGGCTAGAAGCAGCGCCGTCCGCCTGCAAAGCTGAAACCGACACGGTGGTTGCCCTGGCTGCCGCCGGGAGGATGGATATGCCATATATACCTAACACTGATGCCGACCGCTCTGAAATGCTGGATCTGCTCGGCCTGAAGCGAACCGAGGATATCTTTGATGCTATCCCCGAACACGTTCGGCCTGGCGGGGACCTGAATCTGCCCGAAGGGATGCCTGAAAGCGAGCTTGTCGAGCACTTCGATTACCTCGGCAGCGCAAACCACGTCTTTCCCGCACGCCGCATCCTGGCCGGAGGCGGCGTTTACGCGCACTTCATCCCGCCGGTAGTGAAGGAACTCGCACACCGCAGCGAGCTCTATACCTCCTATACTCCCTATCAGCCCGAAGTTTCACAGGGGATGCTGCAGGCTATTTTCGAGTACCAGAGCTATGTCTGTTTGCTGACCGGGATGGAGGCAAGCAACGCAAGCTCCTACGACGGTGGCACCGCCCTGATGGACGCCGTGCTGATGGCGCACAACATCACGCGCAAGCCGCGCGTCCTGCTGCCCCGGTTTCTCAATCCTCAGTATAGAGAAGTCGTCGAAGCCAACAACCTGGGCATGCGGCTAGAGCTTGTGACGCTGCCTGCGGACTCAAAAGGAGTGCTGGAACGTGATGCGCTGGGCAAAGAACTTGCCGCGGGTGACGTTGCCGCGCTCGTGCTCCAGATTCCGAACTATCTGGGCTTCTACGAAGAAGGCATGCGCGAGCTGGTTAAGCTGGCGCACGATGCGGGAGCGCTCGTGATTATGGTCGTGTATCCGTTCGTAATGGGCGTGATGTGCACGCCGGGAGAGCTGGGCGCCGACATCGTCGTTGCCGAAGGGCAGCCGCTGGGGCTGCCGCCCAGCTACGGTGGCCCCTTCCTCGGATGCCTGGCCACAAAGATGAAGCCCACCCCCCCGCCCCGGGGCCCCACGGCCGGAAACAACCCCGCC
>JAGGTK010000009.1 GCA_021163765.1 bacterium | reverse complement strand
TGAACGACTCGTCGAAGTTGTAAACATTGCCAAGATAATGCCCGAAGTATTCGCCAACCTCCTCGTTCGGCCTGAAGTTGGCAGGTGTCGGACTCGTATCGAGTCCGATTATGTTTATGTCACGGATGACAGGTTCACCGACAGCCACCACCGTGATAGAAGGCCCGGTTATGGATGTGCGGCTGCCGTTGGCGTCAGTCGCGCGAACCGCAACCGTAAAATCGCCAGCGGCGCTGTACGTATGATTGAACGATGTCGTGCTAACAACGGCTTCGTTTGTGCCGGTAGAGCCGTCCCCGTACTCGATTAATACGGAGTACGGACTTGATCCTCCGCCTACGCCCACGCTGAACCCGAACGAAGTCTCGTGGGCAACACCAGCCGCGTAGTCAACGCCCACCGCGACCTGTACGGGGCTGTAGACATTCACGATGATGGAATTCACGGAGACCTGGGGGGCGCTGCCTCCGGTCCTCACCGTGATTTCCAGCGGAACGCCGGCGTCGGAATTCAGGCTCGGAAGCCGGTCAATCGTTATCGCGGTGTTTGACCAGCTCGTGATACTGCCGCCGCTCACTGTGGTCGATCCCTGGCCGGACGCGCCAGCCGGGGGAGCTAAAGTGACGCTTCCCACATCGGTGCCGAAGTCGCGCCCGTATATCTGCATGCTCTGCCCTACCTCCAGCACGTCTGGAATCACTGCGGAGAGGAAGGGAACGGCGTCCACAACAAACGCGTGCGGAGACTCGGCGGGAAGCCCGCCGACAAGGACTCTGATGAGATTCGTCGTCGCGCCCTGAGGAATGACGGCGACAATTTCTGTATCTGACCAGGTGATTACCTGTAACTGCAGCCCGCCGATGGTAACAACGGACACTCCTCGCGAATACCCGAAGTTTACACCCGTGATAGTCACTCCGGTACCTGCAGGCCCACTCTCGGGGCTGACCGCGCTGATGAGCGGAGCGTCGGACCCGGGGGGCACGGGCAACGGATTGAACAGGAAATTGGAATTGGAATCCATTCCGTTCACGGTGACGATAACCGGTCCTGAGACAATCGGGATGTCGGGTTCACCCGCAGGGACTATGACCTGGATGCTCGTGTCGCTCCATAACTCCCGCGGCTCGCCATTCACATACTCCGTCACTATGGCGGCCGGAATCCGAGCGCCGTCCTTGCGCGTGAAGGTCACCGATGAGTCGTTACGCGCAGCGCCGAAGTTGAAGCCGTAGACGGTCATGCGCGAACCCACCGATGCGGTGTCGTGCGAAAGGCAGACAATCAGCGGCTCGCCGGTCGGCGGCGCTTCGCCGATGAAAAGCTGGGCGTTTGTCCCGCTCTGGCTTGACAGCGTGCCCACAGTCACAACGACTATTCCGCTTTCAGCGCTCACCGGCACCACTGCCTCAATAGTCGTGTCGCTCCAGGAGACTATGTCGAAGCGCCTTCCCCCGATAGTCACAACGGAGCCGGATTCCTCTTCGTCACCAAAATACAATCCCGTTATGGTGACGGTCTGCCCTGCGCCGGTAACGCGCGGAGTAATGGCAGCGATGATAGGGCGGTTTGACGCTTTCCCTTGATCGGTTGCGAGCTCCTCAGGAGGAGGCACGATAGCTTCTTCGCCGCCGCCGCCACACGAAAACACAAGCCCCATAGTCATCGTAAGTATGACGACAGATATGAAGGCCAATCCTAAGGACCTCAAATTTTGCCGGTTTCTGGCGCTCAATGCAGGTTCCTCCTCAGCCGGTTTCCCATCTAACCTTAAGATTATAGGTAATCGGCCATCCATTTTCAACTAGCCGCACGACAAGGCCGTGCTCTCTTATTATACCCGCACTGCCGCGCGTACATAACGAGTCCTGCCGAGGTTACACGTTACCCGCGGCTATCACGATATATTCATCAAGCGCAAAGTTGTTGCGAAACGCCGCGTTTACCTCTTCCAGCGTCAGCCCGTTGATAATCTGTTGGTATCGCTGGAAGTAGTCTATACCCAGGTTATAATGGGCTGCTTCCGCGAAGGCGCTGGCAAGCGCACCGATATTATTCAGTCGCACAACAAAGTTGCCGGTCAGGTAGGATTTCGCTCGGCTCAGTTCCTGCTCTGTGGCTCCGTCGTCGAACATTTTCCGCCATTCGGCCAGTGCAAGCTCTGTGGCCTGCTCCGCATTGGCGGGATTCACCTGGATGTAGATTACCCACGGCCCCTGGCCCCGCCCGGCGCTCGTGAAGCTGTAGCTGCCGTAGGTCAGGCCCTCAACTGCGCGCAGCCTGTCATTCAGACGCGAAGCGAAATCGCCCCCGAAAATGTAGTTTGCGACTGCCGCGGCATAGTAATCGTGCGCCAGGCGTGCTATGCCAGGACGCATCACCAGAATCGTGGTGTTCGAGCGACCCGGCATTTCGAGCTTAACCCTGTCCCTGCCCAGCTTACGGGATTCTCTGGATCTCATATACAAAGGCTCGTCATCCAGCATTGCCCCGGACCATTCTCCAAGCTGCCCGGCGATGAGATCAACCACTTGCCCGGAATCCACATCACCGGCTATCGACAGAACTGCACCATCCGGTACCACGCGGAGGCTGTGGAAGTCAGCAGTTTCTTCCCGCGTGAGGGCTTGAACTGTCTCTGCCCTACCGCTCACCGGAGTGCCGTAAGGATGGTCCTGGCCGTACAGCATCGCGCGCCCGTACCTGTACGCCCGCTCAAACGTGTCGTCTTCCATGCGGCTGATGGCATTGAGCGTATGTGCACGAACGCGGTCAAATCGCTCCGGTGGAAACGCCGGTTGCATTAGCTCTTCCCCCAGCAGGCCAAGCAGCTTCCCGATATCCTCGGACAAGCACCTTCCACCAAAGGCGACGTACTCGCGGTCAGCCTGGAAAAACAATCCCATGCCATTGTCTTCCAGCAGCTCCGCAATCTGAAGCTTGGTATGAGCCTTTGTTCCTTCCGAGAGCATCTGCGCGGTCAAATGCGCCAGCCCGGCTTTCCCTTCAGGCTCAAAAACGCTTCCGCAGCGAATGCGGCCCGATACGGCGACGGTCGAGTTGTAATGGCTCTCCTTGACAAGCACAAGCATTCCGTTGGGGAGGCGATGCTCTGCCACGTTCTCCGCACCAAGCGGCGCGGATACACGAGGGGCGTCGCTTGCAGCCGGACAGCCAGACATGGCGGCGCTGCGGTGCGGTGGTTCAACCATCAAAGCGACCGGTGCGCCATCTTCGGCGCCGGCGTTCCCGGAGGATCGGATTCCCCGGTAGTAGCCCACCGTGGAGTTGGCGGAACGCAAGTAGCGACCGGCAGCCCGCCGCACATCTTCATCCGTCACCGCTTCAATCCCCGGAAGGTATAGCGCGATGTCCCGGTAAGAAGAAGCCAGCTCGAAGGCCAGGATTGTATCGGCCTCATCCTCCACGGAATCCCGGCTGAAGATGAAACCTGCGCGGACCTGCTTCTTGGCGCGCTCAAGCTCCCGCTTAGTAGTTCCATGGGTGACGATGCGCTTAATTTCCTCAAAAACCAGCTTCTCAGCATCCTCAAGCGCAGTGCCTTCGTTGAGTGCGACACTGACCAGAAACAAGAACGGGTCACAATAGGTGAAGCAGCCGCTGGATGCGCTCACCGCTCCCGCCCTGCCCGTCTCAACCAGGCGCTGATACAGCCTGCACGTGCGCCCGCTGCCAAGTATGTTAGCCAGCACGTCCAGAGCGAAGGCGTCAGGATTCCGGCTGCCGGGCGTATGCCAGCCAATGAGAAGATAGTCGCTGTTTCCCGTCCGGCGCAGAATCAGGCGACGCTGTCCCAGCTGGTGTGGTTCGCGGGGCATATGGCAGCTCGCGACAGGGCCTGCCGATATGCCTGCAAAGTGCTTCTCAATGCCCCCAAGCATCTCATCGGGCTCAAAGTCACCAACGGCTACGACCAGCGCGTTGCTCGGACGATAGTAACGCTTATAGTATTCACGCACCTGGTCTGCCGTCATGCGCTCCACATCGCCGCGCCAGCCGATTGTCGGAATCGCATATGGATGAGCTATAAAAGCTGTTGCGCGAAGGCTCTTGTAGAGCAGGGACGGCGGGGAATCGTCGCTTTGCTCCAGCTCGTTTACCACAACCACTACCTCGCTGGAGTGCTCTTCTGCGTCGAACGTCAGATTCCGCATCCTGTCAGCCTCCAGCTCAAGCGCCAGATCAATCTTGTCCGCGGGAACTACCTCGTAATAAACCGTTTTATCCACCCACGTGTATGCATTATTATCGGCACCGATAAGAGTGAGAAGTCGGTCAAATTCGCCGGTAGGATGCTTGTGGGTTCCCTTGAACATCTGATGTTCGAGCAGGTGTGAGACGCCGGTAATTCCGGGCCTTTCGTGCTTGCTGCCCACCCTGTATGCGACGCTGAGTGAGATAATGGGCGCAATGCGATTCTGCTTCAACAGAACCAGCAGGCCGTTATCCAGCCGATGCTCAGTGATGTTCTCCGCGTTCAGCGACATATCCGCCCGCCCAAGTATTCCCCTAATTCAATATCCGACGTCGCAGTCCACGACTTCTTCAAGCGGCTCTCCGGCGAGGTAGTGGCGGAGATTTCGCGTAAAGAGTTCTGATTGCCGATGCCAGAAGTGCGGCGAGACCGCGGCCACATGCGGAGAAATTAGCACATTCGGAGCTTTCCAAAGGGGTGACCCCGGCGGCAAAGGCTCCTGGGTGAACACGTCCAGCACGGCACCGCCCAGCCAGCCGTCTTTCTCCCACCGTCCGTTCTTTTCGCTGTAGCCAAGCGCCCGCATAAGCGCCGCTTCATCAGTGGTGCATCCGCGGCCAATGCTGGCAAAAACCGCCCCGTGCTTCATCCAGCTAAACACCCCCGTGTTGAAGAACCCGTCAGTCTCTCCTGTGGCCGCCAGAGCATTTATGACCAGGTCGCATTGCGGCAGCATTTCCCGGATTCCTTCACCTGTAAAAACCTCATCGGCGTAGTCCGCCGGGAGCTTGCGGCGCCTGTAAACCATAACCCGGCTGCCCAGCAGGCGAAGAACGGCTGAAAGGCGGCTGCCGATGGCACCGTAACCGAATATCCCTACGGCCATCGTGGAAAATTCCCTCAATTCACGCCAGAGATCCCAGTATTCATCTCGTCCCCAGTGGTGCTTGCGCTGATGATCACCGAGCCCGGGCAATCGCCTGAAAAGGCTGAGTAGCATACCCAGCAGATGCTCCACAACAACAGGAGCGTTCACAATCGCAGAATTGGTGAGAGTTATACCGGAATGGGCAACTTCGCCGAAACTGCTGCCACGGACGCCAGAGGCGCAGGAGTGAAACCATTTGAGGCTTGATGCCAGCGCCAGAATATCCGGCTCAAGCTGCCAGCCCCAGATCACCTCAGCCTCTGCCGCGCGACGGAAGTAATCGCGCCGCTGCCGATTCCAGTGGAACTCTACAGAAGGGAACTGGTCAATAAGCCTTGAAAGGAGATCCGGCGGCAGCGACCAGGCGGGATGCTCAACGGCCAGATTGGCTACGACCAGCATGGGTAAGTTATAGCACGCGAACCCTAGATGCTGCCGCTCCAGTTGGGGGCAAGCTCTTACGTGGGCAGTCTACCGGTAGGCTTCCGGTCCCGCGCCTGATACCCCGGCCTGGTGGGCGAGGAATTCCTCCATATCAGGCGTAACTTCCTCTGGATGCATATCCGGGTCCACTGCAATCCAGTAAGTATCGTCGCACTCGGTACAGCGAACCTGGACTCTCTCGGTTGTCCTGGTCTGCCGCAGACCGGCTTCCTCTTCCCAGCTGGTAGCCGTTTCCGACTGCACGATCCCTGTCAGGAGCTCGTGTGTAGTGCGATGATGGCACACCTGGCAAACCCTCTGGAATGTCTTGCCCGGAAGCAGCTCTGAGCGTGGTACCCAGGCGAAATCGTCACCTGTCCCTGTGCCGTTGCACACCCGGCAGACCGCGTTGTCATTGCCAATCAATCCGCGCCCTCCGCAATACTTGCACTCAGGCATTTTGACAATGTACCCCTTGCCCCCGCACTTAGAACATGTGACCGGCGTTTGCTTCTTGACCAAGCCAAGGAACGACGCAGTCTCAACGAACGTAATGCCTGTGCCCCCGCAATCCGCGCATTTTTCCTTTAAAAGCATCGTCCTTTCACGCCCCTTAGTCTAGGTATAGTTTACCACAGTCCGCCGTGGGTCAGTAACTTCGGCAGGAACTCGACGCAGTTTTGCCCTACCGCCTGGGATGAACCCGGCAGGGCAGGTGCTCTAAGCGCCACATGTCGCTTCTGGAGTACTTATCGCGTAATCCCGCACCGGTTTCGGCAGGGCCCGCCCTGTTCGCTCCCAGCGGGACGCTGCCGGGTAAGCTAATTCGGCACCTTCACACTGAGCTTGCGAAGCCGCCCGTCGCTCTTGTTGAACTTAGCTGTGACTTCCATCGTTCTAGCAAGGTTGAACTGAATACCCTCTTCAGTCTTGATTGGTGGCAGCAAGAACCACGCGAATATCTTGTTGCCCAGCACAACGAAGCGTGCAGCCGGCTTGCCGAAAAGCTCGATCAGGTCGTCCGGCTCCAGGTCCTCTATCTTGGCTCCGCCAAACTCAACGTCCCTATCGCCCCCCGCGACCGTCCATTTGTTAAGCGTAAGTGTCACCGATGTTATGACGTTGTCGCTGGAGCATATTTTCAGCGTCCCCTGAGAATCGACCGGTGTGCTCGCCCGCCCGAGCGGCACGTAATACTCAGCGCTTTTGCCCGTCCCAAACTCGCTGGTGGAACTTGGGCGCCCCAGAAAAGAGATTGTCTGGTCGAAGTTGCCGCCCAGGATGATCCCTACGCCGAAGTCCTCAGCGAGCAACAGTTCACGAGCGTCTGCGAACTCCTTCTGGCTTGTGCCGAAAGCCGATTGCAGGTCGATCGTGCCGGTCAGCACCAGAGCGGCCACGATGCCCACGATGGCCAATATCACCAAAGTTCTGATTACTAACTTCACACCTCTTACCTCTACCTGTTATTATACAGCCGAATTTGGTATTTGTTCACTCGACGGGTAAATAGCCTGCCGGCGCACGCCTGCCACGCGATACCGGCCGTTCCCTACTGCTTGAACTCCCAGGGCACTTCGTGAAGCGTGCGAGGGTAAACTTCACGCGCCAAGCGCTCGTAGACACCCTTGAAATGAAGCCAGTCCTCCTTGTAATTCTCTGAGATTGCGATATTCAACGTCTTGGCTGGCACTCCAACGGCTATCATCTCCTCTGGCACTTCGAAACCGTTGCGAACCACCGCCCCTTCCGCGACGACCGCCCAGCGTTTCACAATCGCCCAGTCGCTTACAATGGCTCCCATCCCGATTATGGCGTAGTCCTCGACCGTGCAATTGTGGAGAATTGAGGCATGCCCGATGGTTGTATGGGAGCCCACGCGGGTGATTTCGCCCGGACGCGCGTGAATTACGCAATTGTCCTCCACACTGGTTCCGTCACCGATTTCTATTCGTCCGTAATCACCACGAATTCTGGCGCCTGGGCCGACGTACGTGTTCTGCCCGATTACCACGTTACCGATAACGGTGGCAGAATCGCAGATATAGGTGCCGTTGCCAATTTCCGGGACGAACCCGTCAATCTCATAGACAGCCATAGGGATTTACTCCATCACGCAACTCAATGGGTTATACCCATTAAACGCCCGGTCAGAACAGCCGGATTGCGTTCGTTTAGGATTCTCGGTTAGAATTGCCCCATGCGCATACCGGCCAGCGGCTTTCGCATTGTCGGCGAACACATCGAGCGAATCGCCCCCGCCACAGTGGAAGATGTAGTGGCGCACATTCGTTCGCCCGAGTTCGTCTGGCTGGACTTCGACCTGGAGAACGCACCTGTGCAGGAAGTGGTCGAGTTGCTTGAGGACAAGCTGGACTTCCACCCGCTAACCGTTGAGGAGTGCGTGACGCCGGACATCTACCAGCCAAAGATGGAGGAGGAGCGCGGCTACCGCTTCTTTATCGTCCATTATTTCTCGGAATCGCGACGCGACTACCTTAAGCCAAGTGAGATCAACATCTACCTCGGCAAGAACTTTGTGCTCACGCTGCATCGCAAACCCATCCCGATCTATCTCAAGCAGTTCCTCCTGAACATCCCGGAGGACCTTTTTCTATTCAACGACAAGTCAATCATTTTCTTCTACCACATCCTGGACGTGCTGATAGATGATTACCTGCGCCTGCTGGTCGTGATTGAGAATCGCGGCGATGAGATTGAATTCAAGTTCCTGTCTCGCAAGGTGGTGCAGGTTCCGCTGCTCCGGCTCAAGTTCATACAGAGACCCGGACTTACCACGTTGGAGGAAGTTGTCGCCCAGCGCCATAATCTGCTTCTAATGAGAAAGTCGCTTTCACAGGAGCTAAAGATCCTGAGCGAGCTTACCGGGAACTACGAAAGGCCTGAAGAGCCGCTTCTCATGAAGGAAACGGAGCGCGACGAGATTGTGGTTTACCTGGGCACACTGGCGAACCACCTGGAGCAGGCGCTGCACGTCATCGAGAGCGAGCGTGAAGCTCTCACCCAGAACCTGGAGCTACAGAAGCGGCTTATCAATCTGAAATAGGCGGAGACTAACGGCGATCCTAAATCTGCCCA
>JAGGTK010000040.1 GCA_021163765.1 bacterium | reverse complement strand
CAAGCCTTGCGTAGACGCTCTAATCGGACGAGATCACAAGGCAGCACACATTCAGTAACGAGCCCTTTATATCGGTTCATGTAGTTGGGGAATTTTAAGTCTCGGTTGTTTCACTGCCAGGGCGCTTCTGAAGGGGCGCCCTGGCGCACTCGCTTAAAACGCTTATTAGACAATGCAGCCGGTTTCTGATGGCGCTCTGCTAGAATGCGTGGTGTGTCCGGCGACAATGAGCTGACGGCGCGGTTCACCGTGCGGCGCATCGTCATTTCCACCCTGTGGTTCAGCGCTGTGGTGACGCTCGCTATCTGGGCCTATCTGGACGGCTGGTGGGCGTTTTCGTACGCCATAGGCAGCGTCTGGATGGTGATCAGCTTCCTGGCGCTTGCCGCCCTGCTAAGGGTATTCACCACCGCAATGAAGCCCAGTATGCTGTTCATCTTTACCCTCATCTGTGCTAAAATCGCGGTCGTTTGTATCGCCCTGTACTGGCTTTTCCAGATAAGGGAGCTGCGGCCACTGGGGCTCGTCGCCGGGATTACGACGCTCCTGGTGGTCATTTTGCTAAAGGCGATATGGCAATCCCTGTTTGTTCGGCCCGATTCCAGGGAAACCCGTGATGAATAACGCCGCTAGGTTATGGTTATTGGCGGTAATTCTGCTGGCGCTTGCATGCGCTGCAGCCGCCGCCCCACATAATGACGTGGAACAGGCGGGCGAGACGCAGATACAGGCTGCCGGCGAAACCCCAGACACCACCGCCGAAATCCACGACGGGCACGACGCTGCTGCGGCGGGCGCTCACGAGGAGCATTACGAGCTGCCCAATTTTATGATGTACATCCACGCGTTTAACCGCGAAGCCATCGACCGGTGGCTCGCGGGCATCAACGCGAACCTCCCGCCATTGCTTCATATCACGTGGCTGAATATCGAGAATCTCACCTACTGCCTGATCGTGATTGCGCTTATCAGCGCTATAGCGATAACCGGAACGCGCCGACGCGCGCTCAGGCCAACCAGCCGGCTTTACATATTCCTGGAGAACCTGGCAATCGGCCTGCACGACTTCTTCGCCCAGGTGCTGGGATCAGAAACGCGCAAATACATCGCGTTCGTGGGAACGCTGTTTGTGTACATCCTGTGCTTGAACCTGTTCGGGCTGATACCGCTGATGAAGTCCCCCACCAGCGTCTGGGGAATCAACTTCGCGATGGCTCTCTGCGTATTCCTGTACGTGCAGTACACGGCTGTTGTGCGCAACGGCTTCCTGGGCTACGTGAAGCACCTGGTTGGCGAGCCGTGGTGGCTGTTCCCGCTGATGGTGCCCCTGCACATCATTGAGGAACTCATCAAGCCCATTTCGCTGTCTTTGCGGCTGTTCGGCAACATACTGGGCGAGGACACGCTGCTGGCGGTGTTCGCTGGCCTGATTGTGCTCATCCCCGGCGTGCTGAACCTGCCCCTCCAGTTCCCGTTTATGTTCCTGGCCATACTCTTCAGCACCATCCAGGCCCTGATTTTCTCGACGCTGGCGGCGGTATACATAGCGCTTATGCTCCCGCATGAGGAGCACGCGACATAAAACTGTTTCGGACGACGAATATCGAGGAGGCAACCATGGAATATCAGGCGGCATTAGGACTTGCCCTTCCACTGGGCCTGGGAGCTGCCGCGCTGGGGTGCGGCATCGGCATCGGCATGGCAGTGAACGGCGCGATGCACGCAATGGGGCGGCAGCCGGAGGTTCTGGGCAAGATTCAGACAGCAATGATCATCGGTGCAGCGTTCATCGAGGCACTGACGATCTACGCGTTGGTCATCGCATTCGTGCTGGCCGGGAAAATTCAGTAGGGTCAGTTGATTCAGAGGTAAACGGTGGAAGGAGTATTTGCAGTTTTAAAACTGCCCGACCTGATCGGGCACCTGCTTGCGTTCCTGGTCCTGTTCTGGATCCTGAAGAGGTTCCTCTGGGGGCCCATTCTGGACATCGTTGACAAGAGGCGCGAGAGCATCGATTTCGCCTACTCGGAGGTGGAAAGCAAGCAGGCTGAAGCTGACGAGCGCCACAGGGAGCTCGTCGAGCGGCTCGAACGCATCGAGGAGGAGCGCCGCCAGGTGATGGAGAACGCGGCCAGGGAAGGCCGGGCGCTGGCGGACGATATCCGCGCCAACGCCGAGAGCCAGCGTGAGCGCATCCTTGCCAAGGCGCAGTCCGACATCGAGATGGAGCGCGATAAGCTCAAAGTCGAGATGAACAACTACGCTTCGGAACTCGCAATCGATGTCGCAGAGAAGCTCATGCGCAAGCAGCTCGACCGCGAGGAGCAGCGCCGGCTCATCAAGTCGCTCACGTCCGAATTGTAAGGGCTGTTTATGCAGGAAACGCGCATTGCCAAACGGTATGCCACCGCGCTGTTCAGGCTCGCGGAACAGCGGGGCGTCGTTGAAGAAGTGGACGAGCAGCTCTCCAAGCTCGAAAAGCTCTTCCGCGACCGGCGGCTCACGCGCCTTCTCCTCCACCCTCAGATAACCCGCAAGCAGAAGGAACAGGTGCTCCTGCGTGTCAGCAGCTTTGGCGTTCACGAACTGGTAGCGAGCTTACTCAAGCTTATGCTGAGAAAGCACCGTATCGACCAGTTCCCGGCGGTTGCCTGCTACTATGACCTGCTTACCGACCGTTCGCGCGGCGTGGAGGAAATAACCGTGATATCGGCGGTGGAGCTGGAGGACGAGGATTATCAGGAAATCCTCGCCCGAGCCGGCGCGTACTCGTCCTATCCCGACCTGAGGCTCATTAAAAAAATCCAGCCGGAAATCATCGGCGGGGCGATTGTCGAGCTGGGGCGCGACAAGGTCGTGGATATGTCATTGCGCACAGCGCTGACCGGACTGCGCCGCCGGCTGGTGAAGCACCGCTATTACTAAGGGACAAGGTGACGGTTTATGGAACAGATTCGCCCTGAAGAGATAACCGACATACTGGAAAAGGAAATCGCCTCCTATGAGCAGGAGCTCAAGATGGAGGACCGGGGCGTTGTGCTTCAGGTCGGTGACGGCATCGCGCGTGTTTTCGGCCTGGAGAACTGCATCTATAACGAGATGCTTGAATTCCCCAACGACGTAATGGGGATGGCGCTCAACCTGGAGGAAGAGAGCGTCGGCGTCGTGCTGCTGGGCGACACGACGCTGGTAAAGGAAGGTGACCCGGTAAAGCGCACCGGCCGCGTGCTGGAAGTGCCGGTGGGCGAAGCCATCGTCGGAAGGGTCATCAGCCCGCTGGGCGAGCCGCTGGATGAGAAGGGGCCTGTAATCACCAAGGAAACCCGGCCTATCGAGAAGAAAGCCGACGGCGTCGTGTTCCGCCAGCCGGTAAAGGAACCCATTCAGACCGGCATCAAGGCAATCGACTCGATGATTCCCATCGGCCGCGGACAGCGAGAGCTTATCATCGGCGACCGCAGCACGGGCAAGACCGCCATTCTGGTGGACACTATAATCAACCAGAAGGAGACGCACGAAACCGACTCGCCGGTATTCTGCATCTACGTCGCTATCGGCCAGAAGGAATCGACTGTCGCCCGCATCTACGACGTGCTGAAGCGGCACGGCGCGATGGAATACACTACGATTATCGTGGCGGCGGCGAGCGACCCGACGCCTTTGCAGTACATCGCGCCCTACGCCGGCTGCGCGATGGCGGAGCACTTCCTCTACCAGGGCAAGCACACGCTGGTCTGCTACGACGACCTATCCAAGCACGCCGCCGCGTACCGCACGCTTTCGCTGCTGCTGCGCCGCCCGCCGGGGCGCGAAGCATTCCCCGGCGACGTGTTCTATTTGCATTCCCGGCTGCTGGAGCGGGCAATCAAGCTCTCCGACGAGAAAGGCGGCGGGAGCATCACCGCCCTGCCGATTATCGAGACACAGGCGGGCGATGTCTCCGCTTACATTCCCACAAACGTGATTTCCATCACTGACGGGCAGATTTACCTGGAGCCCGACCTGTTCTACCAGGGCATCCGGCCAGCGATCAACGTGGGCATCTCGGTCTCCCGTGTGGGCGGCAGTGCGCAGACCAAAGCGATGAAGAAAGTCGCCGGAATGCTGCGCCTTGACCTTGCGCAGTATCGCGAGCTTGCGGCGTTTGCGTCGTTCGGCAGCGAGCTGGACAAGGCGACACAGGCGCAGCTTACGCGCGGCGAGCGAATGGTGGAACTGCTCAAACAGGGACTGTATAAGCCGATACCCGTTGAGGAGCAGGTTTTGGCCATCTTCGCGGGCACCAGGGGCTTTCTGGACGCCCTGCCTGTGGACAAGGTGAAGGCCTATGAGGAAAAACTGATTGCCTACGTGAAAGAGAAGTACCCCGACCTGCTGCGCGAAGTGCGCAAGAAGGGCACCATCGACGATGACCTGGAGGCGCGCTTGAACAATGCGCTCGAGGAGTTTTCCAAGCACTTTGCAGCCCTGCAGGAAGAGGAGCGCGGCCAGTCCGCCGCCGCGACGGATAATGTGGAAGAACCAATGGAAGGAGAGAACAACTGATGGAATACGCAAGGGTGAGTATCGACGACCTGGTAGGACGCCAGGTGATGGTGCATATGCATGCGCAGGCGTTTACCGACCTCAACATACAGGGATTCCAGGCGCCGCGTTTCCGCGCGGTTGTGCTGGGAATGGACAACCTGGGCCTGTGGATCGAGCACCCGGAGTACAAGATCATGCCCGTTTACGACGACGAAGGCGAATACATACCGCCGGGAGAGCGGAAGGAAATCGTGCATCGGGCTGCCATTCTGCTTTTGTGGGCCACAATCAAGACAATCGTATTCTTCCCCGATATGGAAGCCGTCGTGCCAACTGAGGATGTGCCCGTGATCGGATTCAGCCAAGTGCGTGAGCGCGAGCGCGAAATCGAAGAGGAGCGGGCCAACGAGTCTGCGGCATCCGCGAAAAAACCCGGGAAGCGCGCCAAGCGCACCGGGAAATCCAGGAAGAAATGACAGTGGCCAAGGGCGAAAAGACAATCCGCCGCCGCATCAAGAGTGTGAAAAGCACCCAGCAGATAACGCGCGCGATGAAGATGGTCTCGTCCGCCAAGCTGAAAAAAAGCCAGAGCGCTACCGAAGCGGCGCATCCGTACGTCGATTCGATGCTCAGGATAATCGACCACCTTGTCCGGGCGCTGCCGGATTATGAGCACCCGTTCTTGACGCACCCGGACCTGCCGGAGCATGAGACTCCCAACATCCTGCTCGTCCTCCTCACAAGCGACAAGGGGCTGTGCGGCAGCTTCAACTCCAACCTCGCGCGCAAGGCCGAGCACTTCATAAAGGACATCGCGGAGCGCAGCGTCCACCTGTGCACAATCGGCAAGTACGGGTCACGCTATTTCAAGTATCGAGGATACCCGCTGGAGGCAGAGCTTCCGGCTTATGACTTCAGCGTGCGCTATTACGCCCTGACTGAACTCTTTGAGAGGCTTGAGGGGGCTTTTCTAAGCGGCAGATTCGCTGAGATCTGGCTGCTCTATTCGCGTTTCGTAAACCCGGTGCGCCAGACTCCGACACTCCTGAAGCTCCTTCCGGTCGAGCACGAAGGCCTGGTCGCAGGCCTGGCGGAGGAAGAGCGCCGGCTTTCGGCGGAGGAGGAAGACCTCATCTTCACTCCAGGCAAGCAGCAGGTGCTCAATGCAATGCTGCCCCGCTTCGTGCGGTACAGCGTCTTCAACGCGGTGCGCGAGAGCTACACGAGCGAGAACGCGGCGCGGATGATAGCGATGGACAACGCGACCAAGAACGCGGGCGAGATGATTGATAACCTTACTCTGGCATACAATAAGGCGCGCCAGCAGGCCATCACGCTGGAGCTTCTGGACATTGTCGGCGGCTCGGAGGGATTGAAGGGCTAGCTTGAGCGCCCGGGGACAATCGCATATGGAACAAGTGAACGGAAAAAATATCGGGAAGATCATCGAGATTATCGGCCCCACCATCTCGGTGCGGTTTGAAGGCGGCCAGCTACCGGCAATCTATAACGCCATCGAGGTAAAGCAGCCTGAAACCGGCCATGTAATCGTGTCCGAAGTCGCCCAGCACCTGGGAAACGACATCGTTAAATGCGTCTCGATGGATTCAACGGATGGACTCGTGCGCGGGCTTCCCGCCGTAGACACCGGCGCACCGATATCGGTGCCGGTGGGGCGGGAGACTCTCGGCCGGCTGTTCAACCTGCTGGGCGAGCCGATTGACGAGAAAGGCCCCGTCAACACCACGAAGCGCTATCCGATACACCGCCCCGCGCCCTCGCTCGCAGAACAGTCGGTCAGGTCCGAAGTGCTGGAAACCGGCCTGAAGGTGGTGGACCTGCTGGAACCCTATCTCAAGGGCGGCAAGGTCGGGCTGTTCGGCGGCGCAGGAGTGGGAAAGACGGTGCTCATCCAGGAGCTGATCCACAACATCGCCAAAGAGCATTCGGGGTTTTCAGTCTTCGGCGGCGTGGGCGAGCGCACCCGCGAGGGTAACGACCTTTACCTTGAGATGATCGAGTCCGGAGTCATTGACAACACGGTAATGGTCTTCGGGCAGATGAACGAGCCGCCGGGCGCGCGCCTGCGGGTTGGCCTGTCCGCGCTCACAATGGCCGAGTACTTCCGGGATGAAGAAGGCCTGGACGTGCTGCTCTTTATCGACAACATATTCCGCTTCACCCAGGCCGGCAGCGAAGTCTCAGCCCTGCTGGGAAGGCTGCCCAGCGCGGTCGGATACCAGCCCACCCTGGCAACGGAAATGGGCGCGCTGCAGGAGCGGATTACCTCGACTCTGAAAGGCTCCATAACCGCAATCCAGGCGATATACGTGCCGGCGGACGACTACACCGATCCTGCGCCAGCCACGACGTTCGCGCACCTTGACGCCACCACAAACCTTTCCCGTGCGCTTACGGAACTGGGTATCTACCCGGCAGTAGACCCGCTGGATAGCACGAGCCGCATTCTCGATCCGCTGGTGGTCGGCGAGGAGCATTACAACGTGGCACGCTCTGTCCAGCAGATCCTTCAGCGCTACAAGGATCTTCAGGACATCATCGCGATATTGGGGATGGAGGAGCTTTCAGACGAGGACAAGGTCGTCGTGCGCCGCGCCCGGCGCATCCAGCGGTTCCTCTCCCAGCCGAATTTCGTTGCGGAGCAGTTCACCGGCCAGCCGGGGCGCTACGTGCCGATGGCGGAGACCATCCAGAGCTTCCGCGAGGTCATTGACGGCAAGCACGACGACCTGCCGGAGCAGGCGTTCTATATGGTTGGCGGCATTGAGGAAGCCGTCGAGAAGGCCAAGCGCATCCGGGCGGAGCAGGAGTGATCTGTGGCTGAAGTAACACGGGACAAGCGGTCGTTCCCCGTCGTGGTTATCTCGCCGGACAGGGAGCTGTTCCGCGAGGAGGCGACCAGCCTTGTCGTGCCGGCAATGGACGGCTATCTCGGCGTGATGAAGGGCCATGCGCCGCTGATTGCGGTTCTGGACATCGGCGAGCTGCTTATCCGCACACCCGACGACCATATCCTGTCGCTCGCGGTTGCCGGCGGATTCCTGGATGTGCGCCGCAACGAGACACTGATACTCTGCGACCATGCGGAATTCAGAGAAGACATTGACATCGCACGGGCTTCCGAGGCTGAGGAGCGGGCACGGAGCAGGCTCACCAAGCGCATCGGCGGGGTGAGCGTGGAGCGCGGGGAGGTTGCCCTGCGCAAGGCCCAGAACCGCCTTCGCATCGCCCGGCGCAAGGAACGGGAGAAGCTGATTGAATAACGGCAGCACTCCAAACAGCGACAGCCGCGCCCTGCTGGTGGTGGGCGGAAAACCGCTCAACGGCGAAGTGCGCATCTCCGGCGCAAAGAACTCCGCGCTTCCGCTTATCTGCGCAAGCATGCTCGCAAACAGCCCGGTAACACTGACAAACGTCCCGCTGCTTCAGGACGTATACCTGATATGCGAAGTTCTGGCCGCCCTGGGAGCGAAATGCGAGTTCGACGGCCACAAACTGGTAATTGACCCGACGTCCATTGCCCGACAGGACGCGCCATACGAGCTCGTGCGCAAGATGCGGGCGAGCTTCCTCGTCACCGGCCCGCTGCTGGCTAAATTCGGGCGCGCAGAAGTTCCGCTGCCCGGCGGCTGCAACATCGGCCCCAGGCCGGTGGACGAGCACCTTCGCGCATTCGCCGAACTGGGCGCGGAGATAGAGTTCAAGAAAGGCGTTGTATACGCGCGCGCGGACTCCCTGAAGGGCGCAGAGGTCTACTTCAACATATCAAGCGTCGGCGCTACCGAGAACCTGCTGATGGCTGCGGCGATGGCCGAGGGAACGACCACGCTCGACCACTGCGCGGAAGAGCCGGAAGTGTCCGACCTGGTTGACTTCCTCGTCTCGCTCGGGGCGGACGTCCGCTGGGATGGCCCCCGCCGCATCGTCGTGCGGGGCGCGCGGGACCTCCGCCAAACACAACCCTACGCCATCATCCCCGACCGGATTGAAGCCGGCACTTATGCGCTGGCTGCGGTCGGCACCGGCGGAGCCGTGCAGGTTAAGCACTGCCGCCCCAAGCACATCATCGCTCTCATCGAGAAGCTACGCGAGATGGGCGTGCCGGTCGAAGCCGGTGGCGACCATCTCAGCATCGGCCCGACTGGCGAACTCGAAGCAACGA
>JAGGTK010000036.1 GCA_021163765.1 bacterium | reverse complement strand
GTCCACACCCTCTATACCCGTTGTAGCCTCGATTACTTCGTACCCGCACTTCTGCAGCATAAATCTCAACAGATAAATATTCGCCTCGTTGTCTTCAATCACGAGAATCTTCTTCATCTATTGGCTCCTCCCGATATTTCAGCGGTATAACAAAGACGAACTCGCTTCCCTTCCCGTGCTCGCTCGCTGCCCAGATTTCGCCCCCCAGAAGAGTAACCAGCTTCTTTGTGAGGTGCAGCCCCAGCCCGGTTCCCTCATGCTTCTTTGTCAAAGACGCGTCGACTTGCTGGAAGGGCAGGAATAGTTTGCTCATGTCCTCCCTCTTGATTCCAATGCCAGTGTCGGTAACGCGCATCTCTAAACCTCTGCCAGTAATGACTTTGCCAGTAATCCTTACGCTACCGTGCTCGGTAAACTTGACAGCATTGCTAACCAGATTCATCAGTATCTGCTTCAAACGCCTTCTGTCGCTGAAGAGCGTAACACCTTCAGCAACATCTATGAGAAGCTCCAGGCCCTTCTCGCTCACTGCAGATAAGAAGGAATCAGCCACCTCGCTTACAACCGCATCGAGTCCGAATTCCTCAAGCGAAACTTCTACCTTTCCTGCTTCTATCCTCGATATATCCAGGAGGTCATTAATCAGGCTCAGAAGGTGCGCGGCGCTGTTTTTCACCATTGTGAGCTGCTTTTTCTGCTCTTCGCTCAGGTCGCCAGCTATGCCCATCAGGAGTATGCCGGTGAAGCCGATTATGGAATTGAGTGGCGTCCGCAGCTCATGGCTCATATCGGCGAGGAAAACGGATTTGAGACGGTCGGCTTCCAACAGCCGGATGTTGGCTTGCACCAGCTCTGCTGTTCTCTCTACCAGCTCATGTGTTCGCTCATCAACCAGTTCCTCCAGGCGCTCGCGGTGCTTCTTCAGCTCCTCCTCCGCCTGCTTGCGCTCGGTGATGTCACGCGTGATATTGGAGAATCCCACCAGCTTCCCAGCATCATCCCGAAGTGCCGTGATCACTACGTTTGCTATGAATCGTGAGCCGTCTTTACGCACCCGCCATCCCTCGGCCTCAAACCGTCCCTCGTGGGCTGCAACCTTGAGTTCTTCATCTGGCTTGCCAGCCTCGACATCTTCTTTGGGGTATAAGCAGGAGAAGTGTTTGCCGACTATCTCTTCTGAGATGTATCCCTTAATGCGCTGGGCACCTTCGTTCCAGCTTGAGATGATTCCTTTGGGATCCAGCATTATAATCGCGTAATCCTTCACCTCCGAGACCATCAAACGGACGCTTTCCTCGCTTTTCCGCAGAGCCTCCTCCGCCTGCTTGCGCTCGGTGATGTCGCGTACTATCCCCACAGCGCTCCACGTACCCTCAAGCTTGATGGCGGAGAGCGACAGCTCAATTGGGAACTCCGTCCCGTCTTTTCTAACCGCTACGAGTTCCGTGGTCTTTCCAATGAGCGGTCCACTCCCAGTTTCTCTGAATGTAGCGAACCCGCTCAGATAAGCCTCGTGGTATCTCTGTGGAGCAAGTAAGAGGTGCATCTCTTGTCCAATGGTTTCTTCGCTCGTGTAGCCGAAAATCGTTTCCGCAGTAGGATTCCAGTATGAGATCCTGCCGTTATTGTCCATCGTGATGACGGCATCCTGAGCGGACACGCTTATGGCCTTGAAGCGCTCTTCGCTTTCCGTCAACGCATCCACCGCCCGCTTGCGCTCCTCCCGGACTCGTAGCGAGACAACGCCGTACGCCAGGTCATCGGCAAGCTCAGTCAGCAGCTTCACTTCGCCCTCTTCAAAGGCATCCGGCCTGGCTGCGTAGATGCTCAAAGCACCAATGGTCTTTCCGTTGAAGATGAGAGGAAGGGCAATTGAAGACGCATACCCGCGCTTTGTCGCATCATCGCGCCAAGGGGCAAAAGCAGGATCACTCTGGATGTCCCTTACGATGGTTGGCTCGCCTGTGCGGATTGCGGTACCCGTGGGGCCGCGACCTCGCTCTGTGTCCGCCCAGGTGATGTTCAGCGTCTCAAGATATCCTTCTTCGTATCCCGCCTGCGCCACCGGACGCACCGTCTTCCCTTCGTCCTGCTCGGCGAAGCCGACCCAAGCGAGACGATACCCTCCGATATCCACGATAAGCTGGCAAATCTCATACAAGAGAGCCGATTCTTCCGTCGCCCTAATCACGGCCTGGTTACACGCACTGATAGTTCTGAGCGCCCTTTCAGCCGTCCGCAGCATTCCCTCCGCCTGCTTGCGAACGGAGATTTCCTGGAGTAGCCTCTGGCGCTCCTCTGTTAGCTCGAACGTCCTAGCTCTTACCTGTGCTTTCAGCAGCAGATTCAGCACAAACACCAGGACTAGTATCCCTGCACCCCCGATCAAGAGCCGCCATATCCACTTCGGGATCTCTCGCTCATCGCCGAATCCGGGACCAAGCCATTTGCCTAAAGCCCGTTCGTACGCAGAATCCGCATCCAGTTTCATTCTCTTGAGATGACCGTCTATTGTGCTGGCGAGGTACAGCCTTTTCCCCTTCGGCAGTGCGAAACGGAGCTCTGCTGGACAAACCACAATTGGGGTTGCGTCTACGTTGTAGTTCTGGGCATATTCCAGGCCGTAGAGACGAGTGATAACCCCTGCGTCCACAGCCTTGCTCTCAACTAACTCAAGCACCTCGGGGTAAGTGTCTGCCTCAACGATGTTAGCGGTTATGCCAAACTGGGTCAGAAGTGATTTGATGGTACTTGCCTGAATACTACCCTTCAGCAGGGCAACATCCTTGCTTTGAAGGTCAAGGATAGATTCAATCCTCGAGCCTCTCAGGACATACACTCGAGACCAGTTGCTAAGGACGGTTTCTTCAGTGAAATCGAATCGCTGCGCTCGCTCTTCGGAATACGCAACATCCAGCATCAGGTCGATTTCGCCCTTCTCCAGCCGCGCCAGACACTCCGTCCACGTGCCCTGAACGTATTCGATGCGCCAATTCTCTTTGGCTGCGATGTCTTCTAGTATGTCTGGGAAAATGCCCTTGAGCACACCGTCATTGTCTATAAAAACCTTGGGCGCATTCTGATATACGCCGACTTTGACCAGCGTGTCAGCGCGGGAGGGAAGGCTGAAACACATTAGCAGCAAGAGCAGCCCGGCAAGGCAAATGCTGCTTTTTGTCGTCCCCTTCCACATGGCAGCGAAGAGCGCCGCAAGCCTGTCACACGCGACCCATCCAACGCACTACTTCTGAGTATCCTCTACATCCTGTGGCGTGTCAAGCGTGAACGGTGACATCCGTTCAGTGGCGTTGCGCGGCTACGCTCAGGCTCCCGGCAGGTCGAGCTTGCCCTTAAGCAGGAACTTCTCCGTTTCATCCGGCGGCAGGGGGCGGCTGAAGAGGAAGCCCTGAACCACGTTTGCGCCCTTGTTGCGCACGAAGGCGAACTGGCCCTCGTTCTCGACCCCTTCGACGACCACACTCAGCCCCAGGCTGCGAGCCAGCACGATAGTACCGGCCACGATGGCCGCATCGCCGGAGTCGGTCAGGACTTCGCGGATGAACCACTGGGGAACCTTAAGCTCGTCCACCGGGAATCGCTTCAGGTAGCCCAGCGAGGAGTATCCTGTGCCAAAATCGTCGATGGAAAGGTGCAGCCCGAGGTCTTTTAGCTGGCCGAGTGTTGCGATGGCCAGATCCGGGTCCTGGACTATGCCGCTTTCCGTAAGCTCAAGGCACAGGTAGCGCGGGTCGCTTGCGGCCACCAGCGCCCGCGTGACAACCTGGACCACGTCCTGTTGCTTGAACTGGTTCCCTGAGATGTTCACCGAGATGCGCTTGTGCGGGACGCCCATTTGGTGCCACTCCTTGCTCTGCCGGCACGCCTCGCGCAGAACCCACTCGCCAATCGGCATGATGAGACCCGTCTCCTCCGCCATTGGTATGAACTGATCGGGACCGACCATTCCGCGCTGAGGGTGCTGCCAGCGAACAAGCGCTTCAAGCCCCACAATCGCACCGTTTTCCAGGGATATCTGCGGCTGGTAGTGCAGCAGCAACTCCCCCCTATCCACGGCGCGCCGCAGGTCGGACTCCAGAGACATCCGCTCGACGGTCTTTTCGTAGAGACCCCTGGAGTAGAAGCCGTAGGCGTTCTCGCCCTGGGCCCGCGACTGATGCATCGCCACATCGGCGTTTTTCAGCAGGCTGTCAACGTCATCGCCATCGAATGGATACATAGTGATGCCGATGCTGGCTGTGAGAAAAGCTTCCTCGTCTCCGACAGGGAAGGGCCTGGTGGCCGAATCTATCATCTTCTGGGCAATGCGCGCGCTGCCCTCCGTGCTCCCGACCCCGGATAAAACGGCCACAAACTCGTCCCCGCCCGACCGCGCCACGGTGTCGTTCTCACCCACGCAATCGGCCAGCCGCTTCGCCGCCTGCACGAGTATCTCGTCACCAACCTGATGCCCCCAGCGGGCGTTGATGTTCTTGAACCCGTCGAAGTTTAAAAAGAGCACCGCCACGGATCCCCGCTCGCGCTCGGCCTGGCGCAGCGCCTGCTGCAAACGCTCACGAAGCAGGATGCGATTCGGGAGTTCGGTGAGGATATCGTAGTGCGCCAGGCGCTCGCGCTCCTCCTCGCTCTCTTTGACCTTCGTGATATCGGAAAGCACTCCGATGTAGTGCGTAATCTCGCCTTCGTCGTTCTTTACCGCCCTGATGGTCATCCATACGCGGAAAAGCTCGTTGTTCTTGCGCCGGCCCCAGACCTCACCCCACCAGTGCCCCGAGTCCTTAACGTCTTTCCACATCTTCCCGTAGGTCTGGGGGGAGTGGCGGTCGGACATCAAAATCCTGGCGGTTTCCCCGACGACTTCCTGCTTGCTGTAACCGGTTATCCGGGAGAAGGCGGCGTTTACGTCGAGGATGGTGCCATCGGCATCCATCGTGATAATGCCCTCGCTGGTGCTTTCGAAGACCACAACCGCCCGCCGCATATAGTCGTCTTTGCGCTTGCGCTCGGTGACGTCCTCCTTCACCGCAACGTAGTGCGTCGCGACGCCCCGAGACCCCTTAATGGGGGAAATCGAGGTGAACTCCCAGAAAAGCTCGCCGCTCTTTTTCTTGTTTATAAGTTCGCCCCGCCAAGTTTTTCCCATCTTCAGGTCGTGCCACATGCGCCGGTAGAACTCTTCGGGGCGCTTCCCTGACTTCAGGATGAAGGGCTTGCCCCGGACTTCTTCCAGCGTATAGCCGGTTACTTCGGTGAACTTGGGATTGACGTACTCTATCTTGCCGTCCGTGTTGGCGATTACGATTGAAGCTGGGCTGTGCTCCACCGCGCCGGACAGCTTCCGCAACTGCTCCTCGGCCTGTTTGCGCCGCGACTCTTCAAACGCCAGCGAGATCAGCTCGGTCACGGAACCGATAAACGCCTGCTCCTGCGTCGTCCACCTGCGGGCGGAGCCAACCTGCTCGTGGCATACGACTCCAGCGTGCCCGCCAGCGGCTCCGCCGTCAGCATCCCCCGCGGACACAATGCCCAGAGGAGAGATATGCGACTGAGAGCGCTCTTTCGTCGCGGGACCGGCATAGGTCACAGGGGCTGCGACGGTGTGACGCTTCTCCAGTGAGACGAAAAACGCCGGATAGTCCTCTCTGCTCATCTCGTAACCGCTGGTGTGCTTGTCCCTGTCCATCTCGTAGAGGTCAAAGCAGCGGATCTTTGTACGGTCGTCGTTGTAAAGCCATACGCTTACCCGGTCGACCTGGAGCGTCCTGGCGCTGGCTTCAGTTATTTCCCTTATCCTTGTATCCAGGTCTCCGCGCGCCCGAGTTTCGCTTGAGGTGAGTTGCATTATCACCTCGTTTTGCTTTACCAGCCGCTCTTCGATTTTAGCCAGCGATTCCGCTTTCTGCCGTTCAAGTTCATCCAGGAGCTGATGCCGCTCCATTGCATACCGGATAACCAGCGAAAGCAGCCTGCCGTCAAGCTGCCGGCTGACCAGGAAGTCCTGAGCACCCTCAGCCATCACCTCCGCCGCCAGGTCCGCGTCGTAATCCTCTGCCAGCACTATGATGGGCACCGAGGGCGCCTGGCGCCTGACCCAGGTGAATGCTTCCAGCCCCTGGCTGTCAGGCAGTGAAAGGCTAAGAATCGCTATGCCTATGCCGCCTTCATCAAGCCGCTCAAGCCCCTGTGCCAGGCTGCTTGCATGTTCAGTCAGATACTTCTGCTCTCCTGACCCGCCCGACCAATCCTGGAGCAGGCGCGCGGTTTCCGCGCCACCTTCAATCACAAGAACTTTTACCTGATTGTTCCCCATTGCGAAGTGAAGGATTGCCCAGGACGCTAATTATACCAGTTTGGCTTGCCGCCCTTGCCGTTGAAATGGCGGCTGAATCCCTCACGTGATTAGGTGCCATAGCACGCAATTGGGCATATCGCGCCCGTCGAGCGGATTCTACGGTTAACGGCCGGTCAGGAATTCATCAGAGTGCAGGGCGCCGACAAGTGCGACAACCACTTGCGATGTGCGGGAAAACGTGACACAATACTGATGTCGGACGCTTGAGCGTCCCTACGATTATAAGGAAGGGAATAATGAAGAGAAAACGACGATTATCTAAAACCAGAGCGGCCGACTCCGCGCAGCTCCCGTACGTTGAATTCGGGAAACTGATCCGCAACCTGCGGCTGAAGATGGGGATGAGCCAGGTCAGCCTTGGAGAAGAACTGGGCCTCCATCCCAGCTATGTGTCACGGATGGAGCACGGTGAGCGCCGAGCTTCGCCCGAAGTCCTGAAGAGGATGAGCGAACTGCTGGACTGCCCGCTCGATCATCTTCTGGTCGTGACCGGGCTCACCGAGGACTCGCTTTCGGGCAATCAGGTCACAGTTGAGAAGGTTGTGAGCCTCCGCAAGGAGGTCGAGCAACTCAGGCGCCGGGTCGGCGAGATCGCCCAGGCGGAGGCTGGCAGGAAACCTCCGCGCGGACGCCAAACCAAGCTGAGAGCCGTACCAGTGTTTGACGCTGCGCCGGCGGGGATTTTGCTGCCGGCGGTAAGAAGAAAGAAGAAGGCTCTCAAAACGGTGAAGCTGCCCGAAAGCGAACTTAAATACCATCCCGACGCGTTTGCTCTCGTGGCTTCAGACGACTCAATGATCGACGCGGGGATACTTGAAGGGGATGTGGTCGTGGTATCGCCCAAAGCCAAGGTAAAGAGCGGGGACACCGCGCTGGTGGCTCGGCGCGGTAAGAAGGCATCTGTCAAGACCGTTTACCTTGAGGGCGACAAAGTGGTGCTGCACTCCGCAAACAGGAAGTACCACCCCGCAGTCCTCAACTACCCCAAGGACGTGGAGATCATTGGCAAGGCTGTCCTGGTCTGGCGCAAGCTGGGCTAGCCGCGTTCCGAATGACAGTCACCCGCTTTGGCTGTTTAGCAGGGACCAACCTCACGCACCAGGCTGCTTAGGTCCCGCCTGAGCCCGAATGGTATAATTACCAATCTATGGCCGGCTCCGGTGAGGAAAGCGGGAAGTATTCGGGCAACCCCCGGTGCAGCTTCTGCGGCGAAGAGCAGTCCTCGCGCAACGTCCGGATGATTAAGGGCCCGGGCATCTACATCTGCGAGGAATGCGTAAACATCTGCAAGGAGCTTCTCGACGGCCCCAAGTTCCAGACGGCTCCCAAAATCGCGCTGGGCGAAGTGCCCACCCCGCAGGAGGTCGTCAAGTACCTCGACGAGCACGTCGTCAAGCAGAGCCTGGCCAAGAAGGTCATCGCCGTAGCGGTCTACAACCACTACAAGCGGGTTAATTCCCTGACGACGCCCAATATAGAGCTGCAAAAGAGCAACATCCTGCTCATCGGGCCGACCGGCGTGGGCAAAACCCTGCTGGCGCAGAAAATCGCGAACATTCTGGACGTTCCCTTCGCCATCGCCGACGCCACCACGCTTACCGAGGCCGGATACGTGGGCGAGGACGTGGAAAACATCCTGCTCCGGCTGTTCCAGGTTGCGCAGAACCAGGCGCCGAACGCCAATCCCGCAGAAGTGCTGGCCCGCACCGAGCGGGGCATCATCTACATTGACGAGCTGGACAAGATCTCCCGCAAGAGCGAGAACCCGTCCATCACGCGCGACGTCTCCGGCGAGGGCGTGCAGCAGGCGCTGCTCAAAATCCTGGAGGGCACGGTAGCCAATGTGCCACCGCATGGCGGCCGCAAGCATCCCCAGGACGAATTTTTGCAAATCTGCACCAACAACATACTGTTTATCTGCGGCGGCACCTTCGACGGGCTGGAAGAGGTAATCGAGCGCCGCCTGGGGCAGCGCACCATCGGCTTCCGCTCCGGCAAGGACGTTGCCGGCAAGAAGGAGAAGCATGGCCGATACGAAACGCTGCAGCACGTGGAGCCGGACGACTTAATAAAATACGGGCTCATCCCCGAACTGGTGGGCCGGCTGCCCGTCGTTGCGGCGCTGGAAGAGCTTGACGAGCAGGCGCTGGTTGACATCCTCTACAAGCCCGCCAACGCGCTGGTCAAGCAATACCAGTATATGTTCCGCGAAGACGGCGTGGAGCTGAAGTTCACGCGCGGCGCGCTCAAGCGCATCGCCCAGCTTTCGAAGAACCTGGGAACCGGCGCGCGCGGCTTGCGAAGCATCACCGAAAAGCTGCTGCTGAATTATATGTACGAG
>JAGGTK010000097.1 GCA_021163765.1 bacterium | reverse complement strand
TCGAAAGCCCGGCGTGGAGCCGGCTGCAGGAACGCCTGTCGCGGGGCGCGCGCCCCGCGACAGGCGTTCCTGCAGCAGGCTCCACGCCGGGCTTTCGAATTTTAGCCGTGAGCGCCCCCTGAAGCTCGCCTTGAGCAGCTTGCGCCGGTGCTGCAATTCCGCGCGGGCGGGCATCGGCTCAAGCGCAAAAGGCGTCTGCGGCTTGGGCACGAAGAAGCTGAACGCGAACGTCAACGGAGGCTCGCCTTTCGGGCGAAGCTCCTGCGCGACTGCGTCAAGCTGCTCCAGCCACCGCGCGAGCCGCGCGATGTAGCCGTCATCTTCAAAGCTGAAGCCGAGCATGAAGTAATACTTGATGCGCGGCACGCCGGCCTGGAGGAAAGCGCGGGTGCGCGCAAGAACCTCGGCGTTCGCGGGAAACGGCTTGCCGATTACCTTGCGGTAGCTTTCGTCCAGCACTTCGGGCGCGATGGTGACCGTGCGCTGTCCGCTTCGCAGCAGGCACTGCACCATTTCGTCGGTGAGCGATGAAAGCCTGAGCGATGAAAACGAGATGCTGAAGCCGTCGTCAACGAGCTTGGTTGTGATGTCGGCGATGTCGGGATGGTCCGCTGGTGCGGATGCGATGATGCCTATGCGGTTAGTAACATCGCGGGCCAGGGCTGCCCGCCCGGCGATTGCTTCCCTGGACAGCAGACGCAGGGGCGCGGTGGTGTGTCCCGCCAGGCAGAATTTACAGCGGGCAGCGCATCCGCGCGCGGTCTGCAACAGCATGCGGTTTGAGAAAACGGTGCGCGGCGTGATGATGCGGCTGACCGTATCGTGCGCGCCGAGGTCGGCAAGCGTGTGGCGCGGCAGGTCGCCGCCGGTTTGCGCAAACCAGAAGCCGGGCCTCCCGTGCCACCGTGCGAGCAGCCCGTTGCGGGCATCGGCGCCCCGGGGTGACTTAAGCTTCGGCAGCGTATGCAGCACGTCGTCTAAAAACGGGGGGAATGCGCCTTCGGCTTCGCCGATGAACGCAAGGTCTATCAGCCCGCCCAGCGGCAGCGGGTTGGCGGTCACGGGAATGCCGCCGGCGATGACGACGGGCGTGCCCGCGCGCTCTTCAGGCGTCAACCCGATTCCGTGCGCCGCTAAAATGCGATGGACGTTTATGTACTGGATCTCGTAGGGGATGGAGAACGCGACTATGTCGTAATCGCGCAGGCGCACCTGCGGATGTTTCCGCACCATATCTCGGTGGCGGTAAAGCCCGAAATCGCTCTGGTAGAAGTAAAGGTCGGGGGCGTAAGGCGTGCGTTCGCTCAGCAGGCCGTAAACCGCCTGCACGCTGAGGTTGCTCATTCCAGTGAAATAGGTGTCGGGGTATATGAGCGCGATGCGCAGCCGCGTGTCCTTTTCGGGAAGCCGCCCTACCGGCTGGATGTACCGCTCGCCGGAGTAGTCGTGGCTCACTTCTTCAGCTTGCGCAAGAATGTTGGGACATCCAGGTCTTCGGTATCCTCGCTTGCAGGCACCGGTTCGGCAAAATCCTCAGTTGCGTGGCTGTCTTCCCGCGGGCGGAATTCGGCAAGGGGACGCTCGCGGACAGCCTCCCTGCGCGCGGCGGTGTGCAGCCTCGGCTCGCCGGAGAAGCCGGTGGCGAGGACCATAACGTGCACTTCCTCGGTGCGTTCCGGCTCGATTATCGCGCCGAAGATGATATTGGCGTCCTGGTCGACGCGCTCGGAGACAAGAGTTGCAGCCTCGTTGACCTCCTGCAAGGTCAGGTCTTCGCCGCCGGTGAAGTTAATCAGCACGCCGGTCGCGCCATCAATGCTGCTTTCCAGCAGCGGGCTCATAATCGCCTCTTCGATGGCGACGCGCGCGCGGTTCTCGCCCTTGGCCGAGCCCAGGCCGATGAGCGCGGTGCCGGAATCCTGCATCACCATCTGCACGTCGGCGAAGTCCATATTGACCAGGCCCGGCTTGAGTATAAGCTCGCTGATGCCGGTTACCGCCTGCCTGAGTATTTCGTCAGCCATTAGAAACGCTTCCTGCAACCCCGTGGTGTCGGTCGCAAGCCCCAGAAGCTTATCGTTGGGGATAACGATGAGCGAGTCGACGCTTGCGCGCAGGTTTTCGATACCCTCGTTCGCCACGCGCTGCCGCCTCCGCCCTTCAAACGCGAACGGCCGCGTGACGATGCCCACAGTGAGCGCGCCCGCTTCCTTTGCCACGTTGGCGATCAGCGGGGCTGCGCCCGTGCCGGTGCCGCCGCCTTTTCCGCAGGTGACAAAGACCAGGTCGGCGCCGGCCGTCAGGTCGGAGATGTCCTGGCGGCTTTCCTCAGCCGCTTTCCGCCCGATATCGGGATTGGAACCGCTACCCAGGCCGCGCGTAAGCTTGGCGCCGATTTGCAGCTTGTGCAGCGCCTTGGAGCGCTCAAGCGCCTGGTAGTCGGTGTTTACCGCGACGAAATCCACGCCGGACAGGCCGCTTTCGATCATCCGGTCAAGGGCGTTGCAGCCGCCGCCGCCCACGCCAACGACCTTGATCTTGGCCTGAAGGTCTTCACTATAGAAATCAGTTACCATCCACGTCTCCTTAGGTTGTGCCCGGGGTTTGGCCTGTTCCGCTTCCGCCTTCGTCGCCGGTTCAGGCTCAGGTTCGGGCTCCGTCAGGTCAGCCACCTCCATCGGCTCCTCGTCGCCAAGGGGCGCCAGCCCTGGAGGGGCTCCAGCAGCGTCCTGTGCCTCTTCATCCGGCTGTTCGGTTTGCGGTTCCAAGTCAGCTGGTTCCGGCCGCTCCGGTGCGGCTTCGTGGGCGTCCTGGAATAGGCCCCGTTGCACCTTGAGGCCATATGATACGGGAATCCCTGAGGGCTTGCAAGCGAATGCGCCCTAGACCACCTTGGAGCCGGGCGCAATCTCCTTCTGCATTACCACCAGGCTCAGGTTTCCCTCGCTGTCCTGGGCCGCCAGCATCATCCCCTCGGAAAGCTCCCCCCGGAGCTTGGCGGGTTTCAAATTGGCGACTATCGGCACGTAAAGGCCGACCAGGTCTTCCGGCTTGATCCAGGGAGCAATGCCTGCTACGGTCTGCCGCCCGCCGCGCCCATCGTCCATCTGCATCTTGATAAGCTTGTCAGCGCCAGCCACCGGCTCGGCACTCAGGATCTTGGCCACGATGATTTCAACCTTCTGGAAGTCACCAAACTCAATCACGTTTTCGGCCATATGATTCTCCTCCACCGCGGCAGGCGCTGCGGCCTATGCCGGCGCGGCCCGCGCGGTTGTTTCCTCATTAAGTTCAATTCGCGGAAAGAGCGGATGAGCCTTGCCAACCCTGTTGCCGCCAGGGTAGGCTTTAGCCGCATCACCAATCTCCACCTCTTCAAGGCGCCCCTGCAGGCCGATCTGCTCCCACAGCTCCTGCATTGCGGCAGGCATCACGGGTGCGAGCAGAATCGCCGCGGTTCTCACGGCGTCAAACAGCGCGCAGAATGCGCCGGTGAATTCTTCCGCCCGATCGGGATTCTTCCCGAGCACCCAGGGCTTGCGGCTGTCGATAAAGCGGTTGCACTCCCGGACGATGCCGAAAGCCTCCTCAAGCGCGCGGCTCAACTCGTACCGTTCCATATGCTCCAGGGCTTTATCGCGGTGCTGCGCAACCGTCTGCAGGAGGTCGTTGTCGCTTTCGCGGTATACGGGCGTCTCCGGCACGACGCCGCCGAAGTACCTGTCGGTCATCGTCAGCAGCCGGTTGAGCAAATTGCCCAGGTCGTTGCCCAGGTCGTAGTTGTAGCGGTTGACTATGGCCTCCAGGGAGATGGTGCCGTCCAGCCCCAGCGGGACTTCGCGCGCGAAAAAGTACCTCAGCCCGTCGGAGCGCACCAGCTCCACGACTTCGCGCGGGCTGATGGCCGTGCCCCGGCTCTTGCTCATCTTGCCTTCGCCGTAAAGCCAGTATCCGTGCACCATCATCTGCTCGACGTGGTCGAGTTTCAGCCGCGCGTCTTCTTCGCACGTCTCGCTGTAGGCGCGCAGCAACGCCGGAAAGATGATTGCGTGGAACCACGGGATGTCCTTGGCCATCAGGTTCAGTTGCGCCGGCCAGTAGTGCGGTTTCTCCGGGTGCTCAAAGTCAAAGCCCGATCCGGTGACGTACGCCAGCAGCGCGTCAACCCACACGTAGAAGACGTGCGAGTCGTCCCACGGCAGCGGAATGCCCCACTGGAGGCTGGAGCGGCTTATGCAGACGTCGCCCAGGCCTTCCTCGACCCGGGCGCGCATCTCGTTTAGCCTGAAATCGGGAATGACGAACTTCCGGTCGGGGCGCAGCAGCTCTTCAAAGTAGTCCTGAAAGGCGCTGAGCTTAAAGAAGTACGCCTCCTCCGAGACCTCGTGCGTCGCCCGCTCGCACTTGGGGCAGAGCCCGCCTTCCAGCAGCTCCTTTTCCGTGTAGAAGGTCTCGCAGGGCGTGCAGTAATAGCCGGAGTACTCGCCCTTGTATATGTATCCGGCATCGCGCACGCGCTGGAAGAAAAACTGCACGAGCTTGCGGTGGCGCTCCTCGGTGGTGCGCACGTACTCGTAAGGGCCGATGTCCAGCATCTGCCACGCGTCGCGGTAGTGCTGCACCATCTCGTCGCAGAACTTCAGCGGATCCTTGCCGGCTTCTTCCGCCGCGAGCACAATCTTCTGGCTGTTCTCGTCGCTGCCCGTGACCAGCAGCGCGTCATAGCCCTGCATCCGCTTAAACCGCGCAATGATGTCGGCAATGACCGTGGTATACGCCGTGCCCAGGTGCGGCAGCGCGTTTACGTAGTAGATTGGCGTGGTCAGATAGAAGCGTTTACCGTTTTCGCCTGCGTCCATTTCGCATCACAACCGGGTAAGACCCGTATTCTAGCATAACGCTCAATGTATCACCTGCCCTTGCCGTTGCCTGCGGCGTATGGATTAGCACCGCCGCTCTTCTTTGGACGCCTCGGGACGGCGGCCAAAATGTTTACCCGCCGGTGTAATACTTCACAGTTGCGGTAACGGTTTCATAAGGCCCGGGCGCGCAAGCCCTCCACGGGCCCGCGACACGGCTGATTGTCGCCACCTTGCAGGGGATAATGCAGACTGGAGAATCTCACGGTATACTTTAGGGACAGGTTCCGGGAAGGAGTCAGGATGTCTTCCAGGACAATTGCGGCAGTTGGCGACACAAAAGCCGTGGCGTTCGCGCCAAGGCCGGTATTGTGGAAGTCGGGTCCCAGCCCTGCCAATGCTTCAGGCTTGCTCCCACCGGAACTGAATCAACCCCCATCACCTGCGCGGGGGAAGCGGTTCGTCCGCTAGCCAGCAGTGCGGGAATGAGGTTATTGTAACGCCTCTGCACCGCCGCGAAATTCGCTTTCTCCGCGCAGGGGGGCGTTAACCGCCCTCCCCGCAAGCGCCGACGCTCTGCTATAATCCGCTTTGGGATTGACCACAACGGATATGGGGAGACGGCTCTACTTTCGCTGCATACTGCTCACCGCAATCGCGCTTGGTTTCGCATCCTGCACGCCGCGTCCGGTGGAGCTTTCGGGCATTGTACGCGCGCGCCAGTACCGGCTGGGCAGCCGGGTCGGCGGAACAGTCGCGGAAATTGCCGTGCTGGAAGGCGAAGAGGCGGCGGAGGGCGCGACGCTGGCCCGGCTTGACGATTCGGTGCTGCTGGCGCAGCGCAAGGTGCTGGCAGCGGGCGCGGAAGCCGCATGGGCGCATTATGAAGACCTAAAGAACGGCGCAACGCCGGAGGAACTGAGGCGGGCGCGGGCCGAGCTTGGAGCCGCCGAAGCGCAGCACGAGCTTGCGCTTGCGGGATTCCGCGACGAGGACATTAAGGCTGCGGCATCCAGCCGCGACGCGCTGCTGGCGGGGCTGGATGCGGCGGAGAAGAATGCGGCCAGGACACAGAACCTGTTTGACGAAGGCGTGGTTGCCGCAAGCACGCTTGATGCCGCTTTAGCCGAGCGGGACTCGCTGCGCTCGCAGGTTGCGGCCGCGCAGTCGCAGCTCGACAAGCTGACGCGCGGCCTGCGGCCGGAGGAGATTGACGCCGCGGCGGAAGCGGTGGCGGCGCGTAAAGCCGTGCTTGACCAGCTTGTCGCCGGGGCGACGGCTAACGCCCTTGCGGCCGCGGAAGCGGCTGCGCGGCAGGCCGACGCGCAAATCGCGGCGCTTGACCTGGACATCGCCGACCTTACTATCACCGCACCGACGGGTGGAGTCGTCGAGGAGCACCTGCTGGATCCCGGCGAAACGGCAGCGCCGGGCCAGGCGCTGGTGGCGTTTGTGAGCACGCAAGACGTGTGGATTGACACGTTCGTGCCGGGCTCGAAGCTGGGTGCGGTGGACATCGGCACGAAACTGCGCGTGGTGCTGGACGCCTTTCGCGGCAAGCCCTTCGAAGCCGAGGTCTTCTTCATCAGCCGGCAGGCGGAGTTCACGCCGCGCAACGTGTCCACGCCGGAAGAGCGAGTGAGCCAGGTGTACCGGGTGAAGCTCAAGCCCCTTGCGCCGCCGGTGGAGCTGCGTGCGGGGATGACGGGAAGCGTTCTCGTTGCGCCATGAGCGCCGGGACGACAATCTCCATAAACGAAGTCACCAAGACCTTCGGGCCCATCACCGCGCTGAAGGACGTCTCGTTTAAGGTTTCGGCGGGCGACATTTTCGGCTTTATGGGCCCGAACGGCAGCGGCAAGTCCACGCTGATACGGGTGCTTTGCGGGATGCTCGCGCCGAGCAGCGGCTCGGCGAGCGTGCTGGGATACGACTGCGCCCGCCAGCCCGACCAGGTCAAGCGGCACATCGGCTATATGCCGCAGCGGTTCTCGCTGTACCCGGACCTCACCGTGCGCGAGAACATGCAGCTCTACGGCAGCCTTTACGGGGTGTTCGGCGAATCCCTGCGCGCGCAAATCGCCGACATTATGGAGCGCTTAAGCCTGGCGCAGTTCCAGCGCCAGCTTGCGGGGACGCTGTCCGGCGGCTGGAAGCAGCGGCTGTCGCTAGCCTGCGCGATACTGCACGACCCGCCGGTGATATTTCTAGACGAGCCGACGTCGGGCATCGACCCGGTCTCGCGCGCGGAGATGTGGGAGATACTGCTGCAGCTTGCGGGCGAGGGCAAGACGCTTTTCATCACGACGCACTATATGGACGAGGCGGAGCGCTGCAACCGGCTGGGCTACATCTACTTCGCGCACGTGCTCGCGCTCGGAACGACGGAAGAGCTGGTTGCGCTGCCGGTCGTGACGCCTGAAGGCACTCGCTGGGTGGAGTTCTTGTATCCCGGCGCGGCACGGCAGCTCCACCGCATCCTGGCGCAGCCCGGAGTGCTGGGCGGGACGGTGTTCGGCAACAACGTGCACCTGCAGGTGCAGGCGGCTCTGGGCGACGGCGAGCTTACGCGGAGCTTCAGCAAGCTGCTGGGCGAGGAAGTGTCGGTTACCCCGGCGCGCCCGACGCTCTCGGACGTGTTCGTCGCGCTCACCGGCGAGAGGGAGCGGGATGTATAGTGTCCTCAGGGCAGTTGCATTGAAGGAGCTGCTGCAGCTTCGGCGCGACCGCGTGACCATCGCCATCGCCATACTCATCCCGGTCATCCAGCTCATTATCCTCGGCTACGCCATCTCCACCGAGGTGAAAAACGTCACCGCGGTGGTGGTTGACCTCGCGCTTAATGAAAGCAGCCGCGAGTTCGTGAGCGGGCTCGGCAACAGCGGCGTATTCATCCTGCAGGGGGCGAAGCTCTCCTACGACGAGGCGTACCAGGCGATTGTGGACGGCGACGCGAAGGCTGCGTTCCTCATCCCGCCGGGATTTGCGCCCGACGCCGGCGATGACCAGTCGCGTACGGTGCAGGTGCTGGTGGACGGCAGCGATTCAACGACAGCCAATTACGTAATGAGCACGGTGAGCGGAGTTTCGCAGGAGCTCTCGCAGCGCTACATCACGCAGGCGGGAATCGTCGGCGCGCAACGCGCGGGAGTCGCGGTCCGGACGCGCGTCCTGTTCAACCCGCAGCTTCGGTCATCGGTGTTCTTCGTGCCGGCGATTCTGGTGCTGATTTTGCATATGCCGCTTCTATTGCTCACCGCGCTTTCGGTGGTGCGCGAGCGCGTCGAAGGGACGCTGGAGCAGCTCATCGCCACGCCGATTTCGCGCCTGGGGCTGATGATCGGCAAGCTCGTGCCGATGTTCTGGCTGGGCGTGCTGGAAGGCACGGGCGTGCTGCTCGTGATGGTGTACCTCTTCCAGGTGCCGCTGCGCGGGAGCCTGCCGCTGCTCGTCGTGCTGCTGCTGCTGTGGGTCGCTGCGTCGCTTGCGCTGGGGCTCTTCATCTCCACCATCGCGCGCAACCAGTTGCAGGCGGTGATGATGTCCATCCTGGTCATCATCCCGTCGATCCTGCTTTCGGGCTTTATGTTCCCCCGCGAGTCGATGCCCGCAATTATCTACCCGTTTACGTATTTGCTGCCGATGACGTACGCGCTCAACATCGTGCGCGGGCTGGTCATACGGGGCACGGGTTCTTTCGCCCTGCTGCCGGATATTATCGTGCTGACCTTGTTCACCGTGGGAATGGTCGTCCTCGCCGCCACCCGCTTCCAGAAGCGGCTGGGGTAGCGGGACGAGTAGCTTTCAGCGGTCGGTCGTCAGAAAAGAAATCTGTAGGGTGGCCATTTATGGCCGCCGCGATCCATACCGGAAGCAAGACGGTGGGGGTAAACCCGCGCCCTACAGAAGAAGAGCCGGGCTGGTGAGCCCGCCTGCACCTTCGGTGGGGCGGACAAGCCCGGCGTACTCTTGTGGGGAGCCGTAGGGCGGCAACTTGTATGCCACCGTTTTGAAACACGCGATAATTCTCGGCGCGATACACGTGTCCTCACCCTTGTATATTAGTTGAGCTGGGGAGGCCGTCGCACCCTGAGGCCCATGAGCCTGCGCTGTAGATAGGCCCCCCGCCCGGATATGCCATCCCGAAGAGTATCCAAGGCTTCGA
>JAGGTK010000006.1 GCA_021163765.1 bacterium | reverse complement strand
ATCTCTGGGCGAGGAGCCGGAGTATCTTTACTGGCGCATCGTGTCGGTGGACGATGAAGGAAATCCCGGCGATGCAAGCAACACGACTGAGGTCAGCGCCGCTCCGCCGCCGCCCGTGCGCATCCTGAGCGTCAATCCGCTGGGCGGCGTGACCGGAACCGAGGTCACATTCAGCGCAGTTATCTCCGGCGAGCCGCCGTTTGAATACGAATGGAACTTCGGCGGAGGCGCAACTCCTAATGAAAGCACCGAAGCGTCGCCCACGGTGACGCTGGGCGCAGTGGATACTTACGACGCGCAGCTTTCGGTGGAGAACGCAGATGGCGGCGCGGTGAAGCATTTCACGCTGACGGTCACAGCCGAGCCGGGCGAGCCACCGGAAATTATTTCGGTAAGCCCCACCGAGGGCGACAGCGGCACCGAGGTCACGTTCTCTGCCGAAGTCACCGGCGACGGCCCGTTCACCTACTACTGGGATTTCGGCGGCGGCGCATCGCCCAATCAGTCGTCAGGCGTCAGCGATCAGCCATCAGCGACCGTCACGCTTTCGCGCGGCGGCACGCTGCAGGAGCCTACAGTGACCTACCCCGCCTCCCTCACAGTCACTAATCCTTTCGGCATGACCACCCACGACTTCAATCTGAACATCTCCGCCTGGTGGCACCTTATCCCAAAACCATACGAGGAAGTCCGGGTGAATTCTGTGACGCCGGATGGCAAACCTGCTCTCATGGTCTCTATCAATGATGACATGCTCTACTGCGAATACGACGGAGTGGCATGGCAAGAGCAATCGGTTCCTGTAGGTTTTTACCGAGAACTCCTCTATAATCCAGTAACCCGTGAGCCTGCTGCAGCGGGCACTGTAGGCGGTACTATGTCGGGCACGGTCGTCTACACGTGGCGCAGCGGTGCTCAGTGGTATCAAGAGGAGATAGAGTACGCGGGCTGGGTGGCGGGCGTTGACCTTGCCTTCCATCAGGACGGTTCGCCCGTTGTGTGCTGGGGGATTCTGGGCGACCCGTTTAAACTAAAAGTAGCGGAGCGCAATGCAAGCGAATGGGTTGTTGAGACGCTACCCGCTGAGAACCAGGACCCAAGATGGCCCAGTATCGTGGTTGACAGAAATGACTACACTGCTATCGCCTACGACAACGACGAGATACCGGACGGCGTATGGATTGCGCGAAGGCAAGCCACCGGCTGGGAGTTAACGGAAGCTGCGGAGGGACGCTGCACTTCGCCGGAATTAGCGGTTTCTCCAAACGGAGCGCTGCTGGTAGCACTCAGCCGGACTGTCTCAGTTGACAGATATACGACAATAGCCGAAGAGAAAGATGAAGGTTGGATCCTACAGGACGTTGACCAGGTCTTCAAAAGTAGAGGGCTTGGGTACTTCGAATCAATCGGTGTGAGCTTCCTGAAAACTGGCCAACCTGTGTTGGGCTATACGGTTGATATCGCCGAGAACGGAGATTCTGTTTACGAAGTGCACGTGCCCTGGCGAGACTCGGAAACTTGGAATGTAAGCGTGCCCTTCCCGCCCGAGGGGAACACGTCGTCCTGGGTGGGTTGGCTTACGGGTGTCAGTACAGACGGCACCGTCGTGCTCACTGTGAGCGAAAGGGATACTTCAAACAGCTATATAGCGCTGTTATGGTAGGGATACCGGAAAGCGCAGATTTTTAGGATATTAATATCTAAAATTTATTGAGGTGCAAAGATTAGAGCTATTAGGATAATTGTGCTGGTGGGTGTGTTGGCAGCGCTTGCGCTACTATGCGGAGCGTGTGGCAAGCGCAGTCAACAAACCGGGACTGGCATTTCGGCAACACCTTCAGGCAAGGCTTCGTCAGCCAGGAGCCTTGAAGAGGTGCTTGCTGAGATCGACGCTTATGTACCCCCACCAGAGGTTGACCGCGCGCTCTTTGAGCGGATGCGCGCGAAAGTGCGTAAGGCTGTCATCAATCGGCGGGGGTCGAAGACATCATCGGACTTGGACCTGGACGACCTCGTGGAATGCAACAAGGTCAATGACCTGAAGCGGTCGTCGTGGCAATGCAATCCCGTGAAGCTGAAATGGTCCTATCGCAACGCTGGCGATTATGACCAGGGTGGCATCGTGGGCATTGAGGATATAACCCCTGTCGCGATACACTACGGCGAGAGCAAGGAGGCCGGAACCTGGCAGTCGATTGATGAAGTTATCGACGCCAGCCGGTTCGTTTTCTTCGACCAGAACAACTATCCCATGGGAGCGGATCTTATAGGCGATGCAGAAGGAAACGGAGGATGGGACATCGAAGTAATTCCACTTGCATACGGAAACACCATGTCCGGCTACGCGGTTTACGGCTCAAACGAACCGGAGGGGCCATTCACTGAGTTCGACCCGGCTGAGTTCGTACCGTTCGAGGACATCCTGGGCTGGGACCTGGATAATAACGGTATCTGGGACCTCAGGGCATGGTTTGATACCGAGATATCAAGTAGAGGCAGGAGGTATCTGACTGTTGTCCCGGTAAATGGAGATGACCAGAGGATGGAATCTCTAATGAGCGATCCCGTGGATCTCTCGCCACAGATCACGTCGGTCAGCCCTATGAGCGGAATCCCCGGCGACGAGGTGGAGCTTTTCTGTATGGTGCAAATCCGACCTCCAGAAACAACATTCCTCTGGAACTTCGGGGGAGGCGCAGAGCCAAACGTAGTGGAGGGCCCTCACGGTACGGTGACCCTCGGTGAAGAGGGCAACTACAACGCTTCACTAACGGTAAACAATGGCTTCGCCACAGAGGTATTCGAATGGACACTTGAATTAACATCCGCGCCGTGTATACAGTCCGTGAGTCCCACCAAAGGCGCAGATGGTGAGAATGTGCAGTTTACTGTGGAGTGGACCGGAACTCGCGAGAATGTGACGTATGACTGGGACTTTGGTGGTGGAGCTACGCCGAATACTAGCGAGGATGAATCACCTCAAGTTACTCTCGGCGCACCTGGTAGCTATAACGCCAGCGTGACCGTTACAAACGTAGCTGGCAGCGACACGTTTGCATTCCAACTGAGCATAGGCAGACCGCCGGTTGTCGTGGAAGTTACACCTGAAGAAGCTGTCGCGCGTTATGAGGATACGTACTGCGCCGAGCTTGCGGAGTACGGAAGCCCACCATATGAGTACCTGTGGTTCTTTGGCAGCGTTCAAATGCCAACTGAAGAAAATCCAAAGTGGACATTCCATCAAGCGGGACTCATGTTCTGCTCGGTGACGGTGAGCAATGACTTCGGTTCGGATGTATACGAATTCACGGTGCTTGTGCACAAAAATAAGATCTGGCTTGTAGCTGAGCCTCCGCAGTTTGATATTGGTCATGATTGGATTGTCTACGTACGGGTCATCGCTGTGGACAACGGATTCCCCCTCTGGGAGTTGGAGAGCGCGTTGGTTCAATACGACGGTGTAGCGACTCTCGAATTCGATGGAATCAATGGCGGTGCAATTGGAGGGACCCCGTTCTGGAGCGACGATCCTGACAACGCAGATGGCTTTTGGGCTCTATTCAACGGGCATAATGTCGATGCATGGACCTTACTTTGTCCGAAGCTCGACCTTTCCGCTAACGATCCTGATGACGGCTACACAATCCTAGGAGAAGATTCCCCTAACCCACCAGCAAACAGTAAGTTCACTCAGCTTGCCATAGTTCCGTTTTTCCCACCAGGCGAAAAGTACTCGGCACCGGTCGGGTCAGGGCTTCCTTTCGATCGTTACGCGAATCGAGACTCCAGCCTGGAGTTAGGTGACTTGTTCAATCTCAAACTGGAATTGAAGGAGTACGATCCCTTAGTTAGTCCAGTTAACGAAGTAAAAGTACGTCTCGTTAATAATGTCGATTGGAATTCCGGCGGCTCAGAGAACGTGACACACTACATAGACGTTTCGTGGAATAACTATGAATGGTATTTGGTACAAGATGAGGACCCGGAAGTACCGATACCGGATCGCTACTATCTGAGGATTCCTGTCAAAAACTCGTGAAGCTCAAGATTGTGCCAACAACATCAACTTGCGACATCTAGCGATAGCGGACATTCAACCCTACCCCCTCCCGGCAGGCAGATGGCGGTCGAGGCTCGCGAGCATGCCGCATTGTTTTACCGGCTAACCAGCGCTCTCGGCAGCCCAAAATTTCCCGCGCCCCCAAAAGCCGCTTACCGGGGGATTTTCGTGCCGTGCTTTTTCACGTATTCGCCGAATTTCTCGCGCAGTTCCTTGAATACCGGGCCCGGCGCGCCCGTGCCGATTTTGCGGGAGTCAACTTCGATGACCGGTATCAGCTCCGCCGCAGTGCCGGTGAACCAGCACTCGTCGGCCTCGTAAAGCGAGAAGTTGGTGAAGCTGCTTTCCTCGACCGTATATCCGATCTCCGTCGCAATCTCCATCACCGCATTGCGCGTGATGCCCTCCAGCGCGCCCAGGTAAACCGGCGGCGTGATGATGTGCTTGTTGGTGGCGATGAAGATATTGTCCGCGCTGCCCTCGGTGATGAACCCGTCCAGGTTCAGCATTATCGCTTCCAGCACGCCTGAGTTGTTCGCCTCGATGACTGCCATTATGTTGTTGATATACTGCGTCGCCTTCACCTGCGGGTTAAGGCACTGCGGGCTGTGCTTGCGCGTGGAGCAGATTATCGTACGGATGCCCTTTTCGTAAAACTCCGGCGGGTAGAGCTGTATCTGGTCGGTGATGATAAACACCGTCGCGCCGTGCGTGCACTTCTTGGGGTTGATGCCTAAGTCGCCCACCCCGCGCGTGACCACCAGCCGGATATATCCCCCGTCGTATAGGTTGTTCGCCTTGAGCGTTTGCAGCACCGCGTCCCGCAGCTCGTCCAGCGTCATGCCGATTTCAATGTGCAGGAAGTGCGCGCTGCGGTTCAGGCGCTCCAGGTGCTCATCCAGCTTGAAAACTTCGTCCCCGTATGAGCGGATGCCCTCAAATACGCCGTCTCCGTAAAGCAGCCCGTGGTCGAAAACGGATACAACCGCTTCGCTCTTGGGCTTCAGTTCGCCGTTTATGTAAATCAGCAGTTCGCTCATTTTGGGTCTCCTCAGAGGTGGATTGGCCGCCAACGGGCGGCTATCACAAACCATTTCATTTTAGCATACCTAAACTCCCGAAGGCGCAGGAATGGTAGAATTATGCAGGTGGTCACCTATGCCATACGCCGAACACACTGACTTCGCAGCAGACAGGCCCAGGGTTTTTCTCGCAGTGCCGTTCAGCGACGACTTCAAGCGGACAATAACGACTTACCAGGACGCGCTGAAGGAACGGCTCAGGGGGATGCACTGGATACCACCTGAGAACTTCCACCTGACGGTGAAGTTCTTTGGCGAGATGCCGCCGGGCAAGCTGGTCGAGCGCACTATCCCGCGCCTGCGGACGATTTTAGAGCACGTGCCCATACTGGACATAACCTTCAGCGGCTACGGCTTCTTCGGCACCCCGACCAAGCCGCGCGTGGTTTACCTGCACGGCGAGGCGCCCGAGCTGCTGAAGATCGCTGACGTGATATTGAAGGAATTCCCCGACGAGCGCCCGCGCCCGTTCAACGCGCACCTTACACTGGCAAAGCCGCTGCGCCAGCAGGTCGCTGTCGACCGGCGCGCCAACGAGATGCTTTTCGGGCGGTGGAAGATGAAGGGCGCAGAGTCTGTAGGCCTGCCGAAAGTAAAGGCGTCAACGCGCATCACGCGCCTTACGCTCATGGAAACCGTATTTCTCGGCCGCGCCGCCCACTACCAGGACCGCACCGAGTTCTTGCTGGGGTGAGAGTAATACAGGCTTCGAGAAATCGACAAACCTAATAATAGTAGGTTGACCAGATAGGCTTATCGCGCTAGAATAGACTTATCACTTGTTAAGGAGGAAATTGGGCAACCCAGGAACTGGGATAGGAATCACGAACGAGAACCGCAACGTAAGACGACGTGGCACAAAGCATAATCAAGCGCTAGCTTGATGATAGTATAATCACTTCTGATGGACGGGAGTTCTAGCAGTCAAGCCGACACGGACCTTACCAGCAGGTCACTGGAAGTAGCCGCACTTCCCAAGCCAGCAGAGGGTGGACCGCCCGCCATGCTGGCTGCCAGGCTGTCCACTTGGGCATCTGATCAGGTGGACAGGGATCACAGGAAATGTATCGGTCAATTCTTCACACCGCTCCCAGTAGCGAAGTTTATGGCGCTCCTGGTCGATATACGTCCCAGCATAAGAATCCTTGATCCTGGATGCGGTACCGCGGTACTGACCTGCGCGCTCATAGAAAGATTAGCAGCATCAAAAGCGTGCAGGAAAATCCAAGTCGTAGGCTACGACGTAGACAAACGCATGGTCGAACTCGCAAGGCTGGCATTAGAACAAGCGAGCAAGTTCTGTTCCAGCAGGAATGTTACTCTAGAGTTCGACATACGTGAGGACGATTTCGTTACTGCGGCGAGGGCCGAACTTGCCTTTCATCCAGACCTAGAGGACTCGACCAACGCCCTTTTCGACGTAATCATCTGCAATCCTCCATATATAAAACTGCGCAACAGCGACTCAAGGGCAGCGATTGCGAAGAACGTCGGAGCGGGCGTATCCAACACCTATGCGCTGTTCATGATGCTATCAGCATACTTGTTAAAGCCTAGCGGGCAAATGGTATTTATAACTCCTCGAAGCTTCTGTTCAGGTCACTATTTTGCTCGATTCCGCAGGGAGTTTTTTCGTATGGTTCAGCCAGCACATATTCACGTTTTTGATTCCCGTACAGAGACATTTACATCAGATAATGTCCTCCAGGAGAGCGTAATCCTCAAGACTGTGAAGACACCTCGGGACCCCGCCATCAGTTACTTAGCTTCCGTCAGTTCCAGTGTTGGCATGAGGGACCTGGAGAAGTCTCGATTCAGAAAAATATCCTTAGACAAGATTCTTGACACAACGTCACCGATTCGCCCCCTCCGTCTACCCACTAGTCACGGAGACGAGAGGCTTCTAGACTACGTTGATTCATGGCCCCGTAGGCTGGGCAGCTTGGGACTGAGGGTGTCGACTGGTCCTGTTGTTCCCTTCCGCGCAAAGCACCATCTCAGCTCACTTGACGCCTGCGAAAGCGGAAAGGCCGTTCCATTGTTGTGGTCACATCACGTTGGCCCAATGCGGATAACGTGGCCCTCAAAGAATACCCGAATGAAACCTGAGGCTATTGCCGTATGCGAAGGAAGCCGCGAATTACTAGTACCACTCGCAACCTGCATACTGGTACGCAGGTTCAGTCCAAAGGAAATCCCATCAAGGATAGTAGCTTCAGTATTGTCTCCCGATCAGTTCCCATCGCTCACGTACATAGGACTAGAGAATCACTTAAACTACATATACCGCTACGGCGGGGAAATGAGTATCGAGGAGGCAAGCGGATTGGCGTTGCTACTTAACAGCCCAATCTTGGATCGTTATTTCCGAATACTCAACGGCAATACTCAGGTGAGCGCGACAGAATTGAGATCGCTACCGTTGCCGAGTCCCGATGACATCAAGCGTCTCGGGAGTCTCTGGCTGAAGAAGGACATCAGATGGGAACGCACTGTCGCTACCGAGATACTACAGGAGACACTCAGTCCCCCCAAAGGTATTTTAAGAATGGAGGAATCAAGAGAGTATGAGTAGAGTAAGCAGAATCAAGGCCGCACAGGAGATTTTGAAAGCACTTGGCCTTCCGCCAGCACAACAGAATGAAATGGCTGGTCTGGTATTGCTCGCGCTTGGTGACTTAGGACCGAATGCTTCGTGGATTGACGCCAGAAGGATTAGCAAAACTGTAACAAAAGGCATAATGGCGTTTATCTCAGAGGAATACGGTCATAAATACGCGCCCAATACGCGCGAGACTGTGCGCCGAAAGGTATTGCACCAATTTGTGCAGGCGGGTATAGCAGAATACAACCCAGATAATCCTAACTTACCAACGAACAGCCCGAAAGCACATTATGCTCTCACTGAGCCAGTCGTAAAGGTTCTCCAAGCATATGATTCTGGCAGCTACGCCAAGGCTGTTGACTCATTCCTCAGCAGCCAACCTGCGCTCGTTGATGTCTATCGAAAAAAGAGACAAGTTAGAATGGTCCCGCTAACCGCTCCAGATGGCCAGAAACTGGTGCTGTCACCGGGAGCGCACAGCCTTTTACAGGCACGCATTGTTGAGGACTTCGCACCTCGGTTTGCCCCCGGCGGTGAACTCCTGTATATAGGAGATACTGCACAAAAGACATTGTATGTCGCCCAGCTAGAGCTGAAAAAGCTATCTGTGCCGGTCGGTGAGCACGACAAGCTCCCAGACGTACTCCTGCTTGACAAAGGCAGTTGTCGTCTTTTCGTTGTTGAAGCTGTCACATCACATGGTCCAGTTTCGCCTAAGCGATTACATGAACTTGAAGGCGTATTTTCAGAATGCTCATTCGAGCGTATCTATATAACTGCCTTTCCCGACATAGTTGAATTCAAGAAGCACGTTGCCGATATTGCTTGGGAAACTGAAGTTTGGATCGCCGCGATACCGGATCACATGATTCACTTCAACGGACCGAAGTTCCTGCAAAGCCAGTAGTTACTATGCGGTCGGTCTCACTCCCCCTCCACCCGCTTCACAACATCTCTTAGCTCCGCGATCTTCTCAATCGTGTAATCCGGCATGTCGCTGTGGTAGCGGGGCTGCTGGCGGTCCCACGGCGGCGACAGCACGCGCACCGTCACCATCCGCATCCGGTTGCACGGGAAGATGTCGCTATCCAGCCTGCTCTCCACCCCAACTTGAAAGCCGCCTGCATACAGGCGATAATCGCAGGTGGTGGAGCATTACTGGCTGCTGCTTTTAGGATCGTTCATCGCGGGGGCGATACCGTTTGGCTATATCGTCGCACGCGTGTTCTTCCGCGCCGATATCCGCGAGCTTGGCTCCGGCAACATCGGGATGGCGAACGTGTGGCGCAACTTTGGCGCGGCGGCGGGCATCGCAACGCTTCTGCTGGACGCTGCGAAGGGCTT
>JAGGTK010000005.1 GCA_021163765.1 bacterium | reverse complement strand
TCTGGGGAATGTTCAAAACCAAAACCACCTTCAACGGCTCTCTCCTGTTCCCCCATCTAACTCCCGAACCCTTGACATCCCAATAGAGTATCTACAGTTCCATCTCCGCGTGGCGCAGGAAACGCACGCCCTAGAAGGCTACAGATATCCCAAGCCTTGACAAAGGGGTAAAGGGTTCCTAAACTTACCCACCGCCTAAAGGAACGACTATGTACGCGGTAATCGAAATCAAGGGAAAGCAGTACCGGGTGGAAGAGGGCGACCGGTTCATCATCCCGCGCTACAAAGCGGAGGATGGTGCCGAAGTCAAGCCCGACCGGGTGCTGCTCGTCGGCGGCAAGAAGCTGAAGATCGGCACGCCTGACGTCAAAGGCGCCGCGGTGAAGCTCGTGGTCGTGGGCCAGCAGCGGGGGCCCAAGATCCGCGGGTTCAAGTACCGGCCCAAATCGGGCTGGAAGCGTTCCTGGGGCCACCGCGACGAGCAGACCGTCGTGAAGGTGGAGAAGATAAAGGCCTGAGAGGCGCATTATGGCACACAAGAAGGGACTTGGAAGCAGCCGCAACGGCCGTGACTCCAACGGCCAGCGCCGGGGCGTGAAGGTATACGGCGGCCAGAGAGTCGCGGGCGGCAATATAATCGTCCGACAGGTGGGCAACCGGGTCTATCCCGGCGAGGGCGTGGGCCAGGGACGGGATTTCACCCTGTTCGCGCTCCGTGATGGTGTTGTGCGGTTCGGCCGAAAGGGCAAGAAAGTTATCTGTGCCGTAGTCGAAGCCTAGCCTCCGACCAGTTCCGTTCCAGTTTCCGCACTAGCCTCTCCGCGCATTGCGTGCTAAAGTTCTGGGCAGCGCAATCGAACCAAAGCCCCGTATCGTGCATCTAACTTTGCGTAGGTTAATATACCGGGAGTGCGCATGCGAATTTTCCGATGGCTTTACCGCAATAAGTGGTGGCTCATAACGGCGGTGATAGTGGTTGCGGCGTTCTTCTACGGCGTGCGCGCTAACATGGACGGGCCGAGCACAGCCGCGGAGATGGAATACACGGTCGAGCGCCGGGACATCGTCCGCGAGGAAACCGTCACCGGCTCCCTGGAGGCAAAGAGCCAGATTGACGTGAAGGCGAAGGTCGGCGGGATACTCAAGGAAGTGCCGGTTAAGGAAGGCGACACCGTCACCCGCGGCATGGTGCTTGCGCGGATAGACGAGGTTGACCTGCGCAAGGCGCTCAAGCTGTCCCAGGCCAGGTATAACCTGGCGCTTGCGCAGTACGAGAAGCAAAAGAAGGGTGGCACAAGGGAGCAGGTGTCGAGCCTGGAAGCTGATGTTAAGAACCGCGAGGTGGAGCTGGAGCTTGCCCGCGAGAACCTGAACCGCATACAGACGCTTTACGACAAGGGCTACTCCTCCGACCAGGAGCTGGAGGACGCCAAGGGGCGGCTCGACCGCGCTCAGGCTGCGTACGAGGATATCAAGCAGCGCCTGGAATTCGCCCGCACCAGCGCGTCTCCCGAAGACCTTGCCATTGCGGAGGCCACGCTGAAGCAGTCCAAGCTCCAGCTCGATCTGGCACAGGAAGACCTCCAGAACGCGACCATTCGCAGCGAAGTGGACGGCAAGGTGCTGGCGGTCGAGCTGGATCCCGGCGACACAGTTGTGCCGTCCATCCAGGGGCGCGAGGGAAACGTGATTATGATTGTGGGCGACACCACCGCGATCCTCGTCCAGTGCGAGATTGGCGAAGACCTGATAGGCGTACTCAACGAGGGTATGGATGTGGAGTTTGACCTGTCGTTCATCAAGGATCGCAAGGTGCCTGGGAAGATTACCCGCATTTCGCACTTTGGCCGGCCCAACCAGAACGGCGTTGTGATGTTCCCCATGGAGATGGAGCTTGCGGAAGACGTCGGCGAGCCCCGCCTGGGCAGCACGGCGAGAGGGAAGATAAGCGTGGCTAAAGCAGAAAATGTGCTTTCCCTGCCGGTTGTTGCAATCTCCAGCCGGGGTGAGGAGAAAATAGCCAAAAAGGTGACCGGTAACGGCGCTACGGAAGAAATCGTTGTCGAGACGGGCATCTCCGACGGCCGCTTTGTGGAGATTAAATCCGGCCTCAACGAGGGCGACAGAGTTATGGGCGATTTCAGCGAGACTGAAAGTGGTCCCCCTGAACGCAGGGGCCGCAGGATCGTGGTCAAGGGATGAGGCGGCGTTAGCAGGCACCGATGCTTGAACTCCTCAAACTGGCAACGGCGAGTCTGCTGAGCCAGCGCGCGCGCACCTTCCTTACAATGTTCGGGATAGTCTGGGGCATCGCGGCGGTAATCATCCTCGTTTCCATAGTGGGCGGCTTCAAGGCGCAAAACGACGAAATGTGGCTCGGTATGGGCATAGATAAAGTGCAATTGCGCTACTCGGACTCCTACGAGGTGGCTGGCACGCGCTATCCCCTTGTGGCCGACGCTGAAGATGCGGACTTCATCGTTGCTTACAGCGCGAACGTGCGCCGGGCAGGAGTCGAGCAGGAAGAATGGCGGCAGATGGAGGCGATTACTGGCGCATCTCATTCCGGGTCGGCCGAAGGCGACTGGTACGGTGTTGTCGGTATGACGCCGCCGCTGCGCGAGCTGCGCGACCTCAAGGTGGAGCACGGGCGTTTCCTCTCGACTGTGGACTATGACCAGGCGAGCAAGGTTGTCGTTATAGGCAATGAGGTCGCCAAAGGCCTGTGGGGCGAGGACGCCGTTCCAGTGGGCGAGATCCTGGGCATATCCGGCACCAACTTCACTGTTGTCGGCATTACGCCGGAAGATGCCGGGCGCATGCGGTGGCGCGTGCTGATGCCCCTGCAAACCTACGAAACGAGTTTGGGGCTGGTGGGCCAGCGCGGGAACTTCAGCATAATGGTCGAGATGAAAGACCCGAAGCTGTACAACCAGACCGTGGTCGAAATCAGGCGGATGCTCGCCGCGCGCCACGGCTTCGACCCCGATGATGAGGATGCGATCCGCTTTGAGGACTTCGCGCGCTGGCGGGAGCGCGGCCAGGCGATGTTCCTGGCGATGTTCGTCGTTTTCTATTTCGTGGGCGTGATGACCCTGGCCATCGGCGCGGTTGGCGTAATGAACATACTTCTTGTCAGCGTGCGCGAGCGCACGCGGGAGATAGGCCTTCGCAAAGCGCTGGGAGCTCCCCGCCGGTCGGTGCTCGCCCAATTCCTGCTCGAAGCGCTCATCCTGACCACTATCGGCGGCGCTGTCGGGATAGCGCTGGGGCTGTCTGCAGTGGGGATGCTGCGCGGCACGATGGGGGAAGTTGAGGGTTTCCCCACGCCGGTGGTCACGATGACTTCAGTGTACGCGGCGATCGCGGTGAACCTGCTCGTGGGGATACTTGCCGGAACCTATCCTGCGCGGCAGGCGGCGACGGTTGATCCCATCGTTGCGTTGAGGGCTGAATAATGGTTTTGTTTTCTGACCTGCTGAAACTGGTCTTTAGCAACTTGATGGCCCACCGGGGCAGGGCCGCGCTGACCATGTTCGGCATCGCATGGGGAATCGCCACCGTGGTTTATCTCATCGCGATGGTCTCCGGCTTCAGAGTGCAGAACATCCGCCAGATGAACAGCTTCGGCGTGAACATGCTGGTTCTGGATTACCAGAGGTATTACGACCTGGAAGGCACGCTGATGCCGCTCACGCATGACATTGCGGACGCGGCATACATAGTGGACAACTGCCCGTACGTGGTGCGTGCGGTTCCGCGCGTGGAGAACTGGGCGCAGATGAGCGTGGGCGACAAGGAGCGCAGGTTCCGGTTCGTAGCCTCGACGCCGGACATCAAAGAGCAAATGGAGATAGAAACGCTGCACGGGCGTTTCTTCAACTCTGTGGATTACGACACCGCAAGCAAGGTCGCCGTCGTGGGCCATAGGGTGGCCGAGCATTTCTGGGGGGAGGGCGCAGACGCAGTGGGGGAGCAGCTTACCGCTTCCGGAACGGTATTTGACGTTATAGGCCAGGTCGACCGGCAGCGCACCAGCAGCGACTGGAGCGTTTACGTGCCACTCAGCGTCTACGAGGGACTGTTCGGGCGCGTGGGCGAAGGCAAAGCGGGCGCTCTCACCATCTACGCCACGCTGGATAACGTCACCAATTTCGACAAGGGCTCGGTGATGGTAAGAAGATTGCTGGCGGCAAGGCACGGCTTTAGCCCGGATGACGAAAATGCGATCCGGCTGCGCGACTTTTCCGAATGGCGGGAGGAAGCGGCAAAGATATTTTTAATGTTCTTCGCGCTGTTCTACTCTATCGGGCTGATCACGCTCGCCATCGGCGCGGTCGGCGTGATGAACGTGATGCTCATCAGCGTCCAGGAGCGCACGCGCGAGATTGGCCTGCGCAAGGCGCTGGGCGCGACGCCGGGCAGCATACTGCTTCAGTTCGTTCTGGAAGCGCTCCTGATAACGCTCATCGCGGGCTTCGTAGGCCTGACCGTCGGGCTGCTGCTGACCGGAATAATGAGGCAGCTTCCGCTGCCCGACGAGTTCCCGCCGCCGGTGATTACTGCCGCCGCGATTTATGTGGCGGTGACGGTCAACGTGGTCGTGGGCATTCTGGCAGGGGCGCTGCCGGCACGCCAGGCCGCGCGCCTGGATCCAATCGTAGCAATGCGCGCGGAATAAGCCGGGCGCACCGTTTTGGCCGTTTTCTGCGGAGCGGGCCACCCGGCGCTACCCGGCGGGGAAGGGCGATTCGTGAATCTGTGCGCCACAGGCGCATAAGCCGCTAAAAGCCAGCAACCGACAACAACCAATCCCCCACCCGCTTTGATTTTAGGCGTATCGGGTATACAATTTGGGGACTGGTGGAAGGCTTGAAGACACCGAGAATCGGCATCTCAACGCTGGTGGACTACACCTATCCGCTTGATATGCTGCTCAAGCGCATACGCGACGCGGGATTCGACGCTATAGCTTTCGGACATAAGATAACCCATTTCCCCTACCTCGAAAAAAAGCGAGTGGCCGAGGTTATGGAGCAGTGCGCCAAGCTGGGGCTTTACGTTGACTACATACACACGCCCATTGACCTGCACCTTGACCTTTCCACGGACAACGAGCACGCGCGCACGGCGACCATAGAGACCTGCAAGCTGGCCATAGACGCGGTGCAGGAGATGAACGGGCGCGCGGTCACGGTTCATATGTGCAACAAGGAAAAGATGACCGAAAGCGAGATGGAGTGGCGCGTCCCCATCGCGCTGGATTCGCTGAAGATTCTCGGCGATTACGCCGCCGAGCGCGACGTGCTCTTCTGCCTGGAGAACCTGCCGTTCCCGCTCTCCTACCACCGCGTCCTGGAGATGGTGCTCGAGGCTTACGAAGGCAACTCGGTCTGCCTGTGCCTGGATTCGTGCCACATCAGCATGGGCAATCCTGACCCGTTTTACTTCATCGAGCGCAACGTTAAGCTAATCAAGACGCTGCACCTGTCCGACAACCTGGGGAGCCGCGACCTGCACCTGATACCGTACACGGGAACCTTCAATTTCGACCGCCTGGCGCGGATGCTCGGCACGATGGGCTACGACGGGAATGTGATGCTCGAGAACAGCCGCGAGGCGGCGATGAAGCGGTTCCTTTCCGGCAGGAGCGCGCCGGGCGAGCCGCACATCCTGGAGCTGGACGACTACCTTCTGAAATCCTACCTGGCGGCCAAACGCTTCCAGCTCGGCATACTTGAAGCGCGGCAGGCGAAGCAGCAGGCGAAGCGGGAAGCGAGCTGAACCGACCGGCGTACTTCTGAAGGGCTTCTAACTTCGTCAGCTGGCTGCAGCCGGTTACCCGTGCGGCGCGTGCGAATAGAGCACAACGAACAGTATGTATGCCAGATACAGCGCGCCTCCGGTCAGCAGCAGCGCGGGATGGAGCCTGCCGGTGCGCTTCCAGCCGATTACCAGCACGAGCGCCGAGAGCAACGCCAGCCCGGCTGAAACCGTCTCGAACGACACCAGCGGGAAGCTCCATTCTGTGAACAGCAGCCCTATGCTGACGGGAAACGTCGCCTGCAGCACCATCGCGCCGCTTATGTTGCCCATCGCGAGCGTATCCCGGCCCCGGCTGACCCACAGCACGGAGTTGAACTTCTCCGGCAGCTCCGTCGCCACCGGAACCAGCAGGAGCGCGAGAATCAGCGGCGGCCAGTGGAACATGTCGGCGAGGTGCTGCACTTCCTTTACGAAAAACTGGCTGCCGACGAACATCAGCGCAAGCGCCACAAGAAGCTGAAGGAATATAAAGCGCCGCAGCGGGCTTTTCTCAGCGTTCGGCTGGAAATGCAGCCGGGAGATCTTCCAGTGCGACATCGTCTCGCCGGTATTGGCGAGCAGTTTCACGTAGACGATATAAATCAGGATGAGCAGCGCCGCGAATGTCCAGTCGACATAGCGCATTGTGGAGTCGTGGGCCGGCGAGTAGTGCCTAATAAGCCCCAAGCCTATCGCCAGCAGATAGGCCCAGAAAAAGTACGTCAGGTCCTTGCCCGCGACGTTCATATCCACTGAAAACGGCGCGGTGCGCCATTTTAGCGCGCGCGAGGCGTAGAAGGCCAGGCCGGTCATCAGGAAGGCGAGCGTCGCCAGCATAAACGGCGCGCCGAGGATTGCACCGGTGCCAATCGCGTGGCCGCCGGAAATCTCGCCTGTAGTGCCGAGAACGATTGCCACAATCGCAACCAGCGTCTCCGGAAGCGCTGTGCCAACCGCAGCCAGCACGCTGCCGACCATGCCCTGCGAAAGCTCATACCTGCGGCCAACCCACTCTATGGCGTTGGTGAAAAGCTCCGCGGCAAATAAAATTACCGCAATGGTCAGGATGATTTCGCAGATGACGAGGAGGAGCGCCATAAGACGCTGGATTCTAGCACAGGCCGGTTCGCGTCATTCTCAGCGCAGCAGGATTATTAAAGCGCGCGGCGCGTAAACTCGGCAGTCATCGTAAATGGTTATGTAATAGGTCGCCCCGCGGTATATGACGTAGCAGCGCACCGCCTCGCGGTACACGTAAAAGCTGTGTCCTTCAATGTAGGCGTAAGGAGCTCGGTAGGTGTAATAGCTTGTACTGCGAAAGCTGCCTGCCCAGAGGGTCGCGGCAAAGCCCGAGCAGGATGAAAGCGCCAGTGCCGCCGCAAGCGCAAATGCGGCAAAAATCCGTCTCCATTTCCTCATGCCAACCACCTCCACGGCGAATCCAGGCGCAAGGCTGTGAGGGTTCTACTCTTCTTCGGTTTCCTCCACGCCTTCCGGAACGTAGTCCCGCACCAGGCCGTACACTGCAAACAGGTAATAGAACTTCGAAAGCGAGCGGCGCAGCACGCGCGCCATGTCGGGATCCACGTTTTCCTGTGCGGACACCATCTTGATGATGGTCTCAAACTCCTTCAGCGCTTCGTCTGGTGAACGGGGGATATCCTCCGCGCTGAGCTCCGGGAGGGTGGCGGGATCCACCTGGAAGAGCGGGCCGGTCGGGTAGTCGGGCGGCGCAAACGGCTTGGTCTGGGTGAACTCAACGACCAGCACCTGGTGCACGACATCATCCAGCCGCCATTCAATCGTGCCCGCGTCCATGCTCTCCGGCTCCACGTTCGCACTGACATACGCCAGGTTATCCGGCACGTGGAGCGTGATCCGTACGTCCAGCGCCGAATCTTCGTAATAGAAGTCCGGCGTGACGAAGTAGACCTTGCCCTCTTCGTGCTTCAGGTAGGAGCGGGTGGCGAAGTTCACCGCGAACGCCGCTCCCTCCACGCGCACAGGGATGATGCCGCTCTCGCGCGTCGCCGAGAAGTAGTGGTAGGTGCCGGAATCCATCTTCATGTTCTTCCAGCTTTCCAGCACTTCAACGACGCCGAGCTGCGTGACGTTATAGGTCGCTTTGACCTCAGTGTTGCCGCTCGCGGGTTCGTTTCCCTGGGCCAGCAGCGCGCAGGGGAGAAGCAGCAGCAAAAACAGACTTACGGCAAGCGGATTCCTCATAAGGTTTGCCCCCGAAATACCTGCAACGATTATATCATCGCCGGCCCAATGTCTGCGCATATTGCTGTTGGAGTGTGGCGGCGAAATCCCCGGAAGCACCGCCGATGCGGTATAATTTTAGCGAGAGAGGAGCCGCTGCAAGGCTGTCTTCTCATCTTATCCTCCTTTTATGGGCGGGCGAAAGCCCGCCTGTTGCCTTGCCTGGCTGCGCGCCGGGCGGGAAGATGCGGGAAGCCGGCTAGCCGAGCATGGCTGCAAGAGTGATGAACTCGTCGCGGGTGAGCGTGTCCCCCCTGCGGTCGGGCAGGATATCGGCGCGCGTGAGCCGGCGCAGGATTTCCGTGCGCCCCAGCTCCGGGAATGTGCGCGTAAGCGCGTTGGAGATTGTCTTCCGCCGGTGGTGGAAAGCCCCCTGCACCAGCCGGAAATACTTGTGCGTATCCGCGACTGGAGGCTGGCGCGACAGGGCGCGCAGGCGCGCTATCTGCGAATCCACATTCGGCACCGGTATGAACGCCTCGCGCGGCACGAACATTAGCTCTTCAGCGTAGGCGAACGTCTGCGTGTAGACCGTCAGCGAGCCGTAGCTCTTGTTGCCCGGGTGGGCGGTAAGCCGCTTCACCACTTCGTGCTGCAGCATCAGCAGCACGTCCGCAAGCTGCCGGATGACGCCGACAGCCGACACGATGACCTCGCTCGTGATGCCGTACGGCAGATTGGAGACGATTTTCAGGTTTTCCGGAAACTCGGCGAAGATTTCATCCAGCTCGTAGCGGTTGATGTACTTTTCGCGCAGCTCGAGGTTGTCAAACCGCCCGCCCAGGCGCTCGTGCAGGAAGCTGCACAGTTGCCCGTCCGGCTCGTAGGCGATTACGCGCCCCGCGCGCCGGCAGAGCGCCTCCGTCAGCGTGCCCAGCCCCGCGCCGATTTCCAGCACCGTGTCGCCCGCGCCCAGGTCCGCTTCGCGGACGATGGTCGCCAGCGCCGTGTCATCAACGAGGAAATACTGCCCCAGCTTCTTGTCGGGATGAATGCCGACGGCGCGCAGCCGCTCGATTACCTCCTCCCGTAGCATCTTTGTGAGTGTATCACACGGGCGGGCTGGCGTTTGCCTGCCTCACCTAAGGCCATCACCGAGCAGGGGGGCGCCCCCTTCATGCGCCCAGCGGCCCGCATTCACGCATTGCGACGGGCGCTTAAGTTCACGTAGGTGCCATTGGCGCCGCGCGATGCCCGCAACCGCGGGTGTAAAGGGTGCGGCGGCGCTTTTTGCGCGGCGCGGGCGCGGGGCGGTTGTTGGTGGCCGGTCCCGCCGGCACCTTCGGTGTGGCGGGCAAGTGTTGGTTGTCGGAAAGAGAAGATTCGCGCGCGCTTACAGGGGTTAGCGATGAGGGATTGGGGGATGGAGCC
>JAGGTK010000063.1 GCA_021163765.1 bacterium | reverse complement strand
GTGCTCAGCCCTGTGGGATTCTTCCCGCTGGCGTTCCTGGGCGTGGACGTTGAAGCGGTCATGGAAGGGGCGCTCAGCGTGCGAGACGCTTTCCTGCGGCCAGAGTACTACGAGAATCCCGCGCTTCTGCTGGCATTGAACCTCTACGCTCTCGCCACTCACTGCGGCGTATCGCAGATGGTCTTTATGCCCTACTGCGAGCGGATGTGCGGCCTGGGGCGCTGGTGGCAGCAGCTTTTCGCGGAATCGCTGGGTAAGCGGCTATCGCTTTCTGGTAAGGATGTGCCCAGGGGATTGACGCCCATCGCTGCTCTCGGCCCCAGAGACCAGCATGGCCTGCTTCAATTGCTGCTTGAGGGCCCGGCAGACAAGGTAGCCGCGCTGGTCCAGGTTACGGAGCCATCAGCATCAGCGAGCACGCTAGGCGAACCGCGCAAAGGCCTGGAGAGCTTCAGCTACTTGAGCGGCAGGCGCGTCAACGACATCGTCCTTGCTCAGCTCGCGGGAACGCGGGATTCGCTAACGGAACGGGTGCGTCCAAACTACACCATCACATTCCCGCGCCTGACTCCGCAGGCGGCGGGCGAGTTTTTGTTCTTCTACGAAGTGGTTGTTGGGCTTCTCGGCGTGATGCTTGATGTAAACCCCTTTAACCAGCCAGCGGTCGACGAGAGCAAAAGGCTCACACGAGAGATGCTACAGAAGTAACGGACTTAAGCCGCGCGACGCGCAGCCGAATCGCTTCCTCACTTACCGTTCTCTTCATACGGACCTCAGGGGATGTAGTGCGGTTAGACACGCCTGGGGCTGATGCGTATGGCCTCCAGATTGAAGTGATATTATACTTAGCCGTGACCGCTTCCGGGGGAAAGGCTTTTAGCCGTAAGAAACGCATAGGCCTCATACTGGGACCTCTGCTTTTCTTGCTCATCTACCTTGTTCCGCCCTTCGGCGACATCGGCCAAGAGGCGCAAAGGAGGCTGGCTGTTGCCGGACTGATGGCAGTCTGGTGGATAACCGAGGCAATCCCGCTGGCCGCGACTGCGCTGATGCCGCTGCTGCTGTTCCCGCTGCTCGGCCTCGCAGATGCCCAGTCTACTTCGGTTAATTACGCCAACAAGAACATCTTCCTGTTCGTGGGCGGCTTCCTGCTCGCATTCGGACTGGAACGATGGGGGCTGCACCGCAGGTTCGCCCTGCGCATCCTTGCCCTAATCGGCGGGCAGCCGGCGCGCCTGCTTCTGGCCTTCATGCTCGTAACCTGGTTCCTCTCCATGTGGATTTCCAACACAGCGACCACGCTGATGATGCTGCCCATCGGATTAGGCGTGCTGATGCATCTGCGGCGGGAAGGCCAGCAAAACTCCGTAGGAAGCCCGCTACACGAATCACTGATGCTGGGCATCGCGTACGCAGCGTCTCTTGGCGGGATAGCCACGCTCATTGGCACACCGCCAAACATCATCCTGAAGGGCTACCTGGAGACTGCGTTTCCCGGCGCTGTCAGCATAAGTTTCGCCAAGTGGATGGGGCTGGTTCTGCCGTTTTCACTGGTGTTTCTATTCATTTTGTGGGTAATGCTGCAAAGGCTCATTCCGCTTCCGCGCCAAGAGCAGGGCGAAACCGGCACAGGCTTCGTGCGCAAGGAACTCGCACGATTGGGTCGGCTGTCGCGCGGCGAATGGATGATGCTTAGCGTTTTCGTCATCACTGCGCTCCTGTGGATCTTCCGCGCCGACCTTGATATGGGCGCTTTCACCATCCCCGGATGGGCCGGGCTTACCCCGTGGCCGGCGCTTTTCCACGACTCAACAGTGGCCATGGGGATGGCGCTTCTGTGCTTTATCATGCCGGTGGACTGGAGCAAGGGAGTATTCCTGCTCACATGGGAGGAGGGACGCCGCCTGCCCTGGAACATCGTCTTGCTGTTTGGCGGAGGCTTCGCGCTGGCATTCGGCATCACGCATACCGGTCTTGACAAGTTCATTGGGCAGCAGCTTGGCTTCACGCATGCGCTGCCACTGGTGTTCGTTATCGCAGGCATTGCGCTGCTGATGACCTTCCTAACAGAGATTACGTCCAACACCGCAACCACCAGCGCTCTTCTGCCGGTCATCGGGCCGCTGGCAGCGCCCCTGGGCATCCACCCGATGCTTGTGCTGCTGCCTGCAACCTTGAGCGCCAGCTTCGCCTTTATGCTACCGGTGGCGACTCCTCCTAACGCGATAGTATTCGGCTCGGGGCACATCAGGATGGACACGATGGTGCGAGTCGGTTTATGGCTCAACTTCACCGGCGTCATTCTGACGACCGGTTTTGTCATGCTGGTGAGAAACCTGCTGTAGCGCGAATAATCGCCCGGGCGCAGAATCACGCGCCACTTACGGCTCGGTTGAAAACCGTTATCGCCCTTCCCCGCTACTTAATCCGGTAGCGGGCGACGGCGGGGTTAACCACCGGGTCTTTGCCCTTCTCGTAGATGTAGAAGCCCTTGCCGGTCTTCATCCCGAGGTAGCCCGCTTCGACCAGCCGCTTGAGCAGCGCGGTCGCCTTGTAGGGCGAGCCGAATTCCGCCTCCAGAACGTTGCAGACATCCACGATGATATCCAGCCCCACAAAGTCCATCGTGGAGATGGGACCCATCCGGTGGCCCAGGCACAGCGTCGTCTTGTCGGCGTCCTCGACGCTCATAATGCCCTCTTCAACAACGCGCGCGGCTTCATTCACGAACGGGATGAACATCCGGTTGATGCCAAAGCCTGCCTTGTCCTCCGCCGGGATGGGCGTCTTGCCCATATCGCCGCAGAGCGCGACAATCGTGCTGTACATCTCGTCGCCGGTGAGCAGGCCGCGGATAATCTCCACGCCCTTCTGGATGGGCACCGGGTTCATAAAGTGCATGCCCATAAAACGCGCGGGATCGTGGTAGTTGTTTGCCAGGCGGGTGATGGAGATAGAGCTTGTGTTGGAGGCGAACAGCCCGTCAAAGCCCTTTCCGTCCAGCTCTTTGATGAGCTTGGCCTTGACGTCGTAGTCCTCAAACACCGCTTCGATGATGATGTCCCGGTCGAGCAGATCGTCCATCTTGGCGCTCGACTTCAGGCGTCCCGCGGCCTCGTCACGATGCTCCTTCGTGATACCGCGCTTGCCCTCGGTCTTTTCGTAGGACGCGACGAGCTTGTCCAGGCTCTTGTGGATGCGCGCCATTCCCTTTTCGAGAACTTCATCGCTGACATCCGCCACGATGGTCTCGAAACCGGACTGCGCGGAAACCTGGGCGATACCAGAGCCCATCGTGCCAATGCCGAGCACGCCAATTTTTGAGATACCAGAGGTCGACATATACCCCTCCTTACCTGTAGTGTAGGCTTCGCCCGATTATAGCACGGCTGCCGAGGCAGTATAATGGCAGCATCTTTTAGGGGGAAGGTATGCGAAAAGCATTTATCGCGCTTGCAGCACTCTCTATCACACTTGCACTGGTGATACCAGCGCGGGCACAGCACGTTTTCGTAGACGACATCGGGGACGGTGCCGCCGGAGCCGGCACGGCCGAAAACCCGTTCAGGGATCTGCAGGCCGCCGTTAGCGCAGCCCCCGACGGCGCAACCATTATCGTCCTGCCGGGCCGCTACGAAGCGCAGCCGCGCGACTTCACCGAGCCCATCGCTGGAAACGCGCTGGAGCCGGCGACGCCCGTGCCCTTCCGCGCGGGTTTCATCGTCGAAGGCAAGTCGCTGGAAATAATCGGCTCAAGCCCCGGCGAAACAATCCTGGTAACGAACGCCGGCTACGGCGTTTACATCGTGGACTGCCCGCGAGTGCGCGTCAGCAACCTGACCATCACCGGCGGCATCCGTGACGAGAGCGGCGACGCCTGCGACGCTGCGGTGGTCGTGCGGCGAAGCTTTGCCGAGATTGACCACTGCCAGCTCCGCGACAACACGCAGTACATCGAGGAGAATATCGTAGGCGTAGGCGGCGTGTTCGTGCGCGATGGCGGCTTCGCGCATATCCACCACAACGCTATCGTCAACAACACGTGGGACGGCATCGCCCTCTACCGTGGTGCAAGCGCGGTCATCAATGACAACTTCATCTACGGCGGGCGCGGCGCGGGAATCGGCGTTACCTGGGACGCGACCGCGCAGCTCTGCCGAAACATAATCGCCGGATACTGGAAGGGAATCGGCAGCTTCGGCGAGAGCATGGTAAGCGTGGAAAACTGCATCGTCACCGACTGCCTGGGCTGGGGTATCATCGCCACCGGCGATTCGCGCATGGATGCGGTAAACAACACGGTCGTACGGATGGGCAACGTCGGCTTCGCCGGCTGGTCGCCCGATGCGCAGATGAAGCTCGTCAATAACATCTCGTTTGGCAACGGATGGCGCAAGCAATGGGTGGCGCCGCGCGTGGGCGTATGGATGAACTGCCGGGCGGGGAATTACCGGCTGCTCAGCAACTGCGTGTGGGGAAACGAGGAGGGCGACTACCTGGAAGTGACCGATCCCACAGGCTCGTTCGGCAATATCAGCGTAGACCCATTGTTCATTACTGGTAAGCTTAATCTGCCGGACGATGCGACGCCGGAGAATACGCGCTTCGAGAGCATTCCCGACGACCTATTTGAGCGTATCGGGGGCGGATACCGGCTGCAGAAGGATTCGCCGTGCATCGGGGCTGGCTTTGAAGGCTATCTCAACGCTGACGCGACACCGTCGGACATAGGCGCATTCGGCGGGTGGTTTGCGCCGATGGTACCGGGCGCTGAATGAACACTATGCGTCTGGTATAGTCTAACGAGTATTCAGAACCATGGAAGGGAGCAGAATGGACGAACACAACAGTAACGAGCGCGAGACTCACTATGGCAGACTCGCGGTGAGACTGAAAACCGTACTCCTTCAGCTTGGCTTCGGATTCCTCATTCTGCTGCTTGCCACAGGTATCCTTCCAATGCTGTCTTCATGCCGCTCACACGAGAAAGGCGGCCTGGTTCTACAACCGGGCATGGACATCAAGGGGGGGGCCGACAAAGGCGTTTCATACGAAATGGACTACGCCGAGGCGCCAATGGAGATGAAGGAAGCGCGCACACCCAGCCCGCTTGGGACAGCGCAGACAAGCGGCGTCTGGGGGCAGCCGGCGCAGGCACAGGAGCTTTCGGCGACCGGCGAAAAGCCGATGATTGTCTACAACGGCGACCTGGAAGTGAAGGTCACCAGGCTCAAAGAAGCCGCGGATAACGTCCTGAAGCTCATCGAGCAGTACCAGGGCTACATGAGCAATATGCAGGAGTACAACTACGAAACCTCGCAAAGCGTAAGCATTACGGCACGCGTGCCGGCGGTGAAGGTCATCCAGTTCGCCGAGGAAGTGAAGAAGCTGGGCGAGGTGATTTCGTCACGCCTGACCGGTGACGAGGTGACCGAGGAATACTTCGACCTCAAGGCGCGGCTGGAGGCTTTGCGCATCTCGGAGGCGCGGCTAAAGGAGATGCTTGCAGGCCGGGGAAAACTATCAGAGCTTCTGGAAGTCGAGCGCGAGCTTTCCAATAAGCAGTCCCAGATTAACCAGGTAGTCGGCCGGATGAATTACCTGAAAGACCGCAGCGCAATGGCGACGATGGATATTTCGCTGGTCACCGAAGCTCCGCCGCCGCCGGCTACCGTCAGCTTCACCTGGGACTTCGGCCAGGTATTCTCGCAAGCGTGGATGAACCTAAAATACAGTGTGCGCGGGTTCCTGCACGGGCTCATCTACTTCATCGTCAACGCAATCTTCTGGATCCCTGCTCTTTTCGTCGTCTGGCTCATCCTCTGGCTGGTCTGGCGCTGGCTGCGAAGAAGCGGGATTGTTGAATGGGAACGGATAAGGAAGAAGAACGAGCACGGCCACTGATACGGCTGAACCGCGATTACCTGATAGCAGATGTCATTGTGCTGCTTGCACTTCTTCCAGTGAATCCCCTTCTGCACTGACGCCGTCTGTCTGGGTGACAGTAGCATTGTGCGCGCGGAGCGCGTAAAATAGCCCCAGGTGTCCAGCCCGCAGGAAAAACCGGCTGAAGGTCTTCCGGAGCGCACGGGCGAGCCGCCGGAGCTAAGCGAGGAGCAGGGCAAGTTCGTCCGCGCGTGGTCAATGTGGAATCACACGCGGCCGCGCGCAACAAAAATGAAGCTCATCCCGCCAAAGGCAGTCTACTTCGTGCAGGTGACGCTCTACACGCTGGCTGCTCTCACGCTTTTTTTCTGGAGCTTTGTCGTATGGGGCTTCCGGCAATACGGTGGGGAAGCTCCAAGAGGGCTTGCCAAGCCGCCCGAGGAGCTGCTGCTCTACGTCACGTTCACGCTGCTGTTTATTGTTGTCGTGGTGCACTGGATACTTACGGGGCGCAAGGCGCGCAGCGAAAGGTGGAAGCGCTGGCAGTGGCCAAGCTACGAATTCTTCCGTAACGAAGAAGACCGGCTGCAGGTTCTCGGCTTTATCCGCCTGATTATCGGCGTGCTGTTCATCTCTATCGGCGTCGCGAGCCTAGTGTCGTAGGTAGATTAGCCCTCGTCCTTAAGTTCTCCCAGCTTTCCAGCAACAAGAGATAAAAGCTCCCTGGCTGTTTCAATGGCGGAGAGAGCTTCGGTTCGATAGACTTCAGGGTCCACACCGTAAGTACTCCTGTTCCTTCTCCGCCGCAACCTATCGAGCGCTTCAAGCACGCTGCTATGGACGGCATCAGACGTCTCGAATGCGAGGCGCAGGAATTGCACTACGGCCATGTGGTGCGCCTTCGATGCGGGCCGGTAGCCCTCTGCAATCATCAACGCTCGACCGCCAACGTGCATCGCGTTATACGACGCGTTAAGCGACCATTTGGGACTGACCGACACAAGCTCAATCGCAGCAGCAAGATCGCTCTTGCCTGCTGCCAACAGATGTGCGGCCTGAGCTGAATCGCGTCGCGCTCTTGCGATGACACCGCTTTCAAGAAGCTCTGAGTAGTTCGTCATTCTCGCTGCCCTTCAATAAGACCACCGGGCCTTCAAGTACAGCGGACAAGAAGCCGCTGCCCTGTTCCAGTTCCGCTTTTGCCTCCTTTCGGGTCAGGAGATGGTAATTCACTTCCCTACCGATATGCTGCTCAATTGCTGCAACGACAGGTGCGATATCGCGCTCTGACACATCGCCGATGACCAAAACGTCGATATCGCTGTCTGCCCGAGCCGCACCGCTGGCGTGCGAGCCAAAAATCAACGCTAATTCTATTCCTGGAATCCCGGACAGCCCATCCGCAAGTTGCTGCAGCGCATCATCCATGAGAGTGAAAAGCCGACGCATTTCCGCAATTCCGGGCGCATCTGATCTGATCCTGTAAAACCTCCGGTGTCCAACGCTCTTGGATATTAGCAGCCCGGCATTCTCCAGCCGCCTGAGTTCCCGCGCCAGCGCGCCCACTGGAGCTGATATAGCCCGCGCAAGCTCTCTTATATAAAGCGCATCCTGTGAATGCCGGAACAGGTGCGTTAGCAGCCGCACTCGCAATTTCGAGCCAAACAGCGCCTTGAGAAAGCCTCCGCCCGTGTTAGGAAGAGTTGTTCTCATATCGAGAACAATTGTATCTATTTTGAGCACAATGTTCAAGTAACGCTGCTACTTACCTGCTGCGCGCTCGTCGTCGTTACTCTCCTTTGACGGCTGTTCCCCTAACACTCTGAGCGGCTAGCGCTGCGCATTCCTATGCGGATACCGGACAAACAGCACTATCGCCACAATCGCTGCGATAATCGCGCCGGTGAACAGCGCCTTGTCCACCCCGTAGGCCTTCGACGCCCAGCCCATCGTCAGCGTTCCCAGCGGGAACATGCCGATGAAGACGACTGAATATGTGCCCATCACGCGGCCGCGCAGCTCGTCCGGCACGGTAAGCTGGACAATCGTATTGGAGTTGGCGAACGTCCAGTTCATCCCGAAGCCGCAGACAGCCAGCACGAAGTACGCGGCTGTGAGCGAAGTAATCTGCGTGAGCGCAATGATGCTGCCGAGAAACAGCGCATAGCCAATGCGCAGCGTAAGATGCTGCAGGCCGCGCGCGCTGATTGATGCCAGCGTGACGGCGGCGATAACCGCGCCGATACCGACGCAGGTGACCAGGAACCCGAACTGCGGCGGCCCGGCGCCCAACCGGTAGCGCGCAATCGCAGGCAGCAGCGGCATGAAGGGGGAAGCCAGAAACCCCAGTACGCCAACCATGAACACGATGCGCCGGATTCCGCGAGCGCGCAGAAGAAACGAGATGCCCGCGGACAGCCGCTGCAAGTAAGGCTCTCTCTTGCCGTCCCTGCCGGCGCGGGCGGAAAAGTCGCCGCGCATAAGCAAGAGCGCCCCAATTACAGCGAGGAAGGATACCGCATTCACTAGAAACGCATCGGCAACACTAAAATGCAGCGCCAGAATGATGCCCGTGACAGCCGGCCCGATGATCCGCGCGGTGTTAAACACGCCCGAACTCAGCGCGATAGCGTTGGGCAGGTCCTTGCGGCCGACGAGTTCTATCGCCATCCCCTGCCGTGCGGGTATGTCAAATGCCCAGACCACTCCCAGCATCAGGGCTAGGGCCATCAGCCAGCCAATGCTGATAAGGCCGGTGTAGGCGAAGATCGCCAGTGCGAAGGCTTGCACCGCCATCAGGCTCTGCGTGACTATCAGCACCCGGCGCTTGTCAAAGTAGTCTGCGAGCACGCCCGAAAACGGCCCTATGAGAAGCACCGGCAGTGTGCCCATCGCCGAAACCAGCGCAACATACCAGTTGGTAACCGACGCAACCTGAGACTTAGCGACAATCTCCAGCAACAGGTCGGTGACAAGCCAGCCCTGCGCCGTCCGCTGCATCCATGTGCCGACTAAGCTGACAATCTGGCCCAGCCAGTAGAGCCGGTAATTGCGGTGGCGGAGTGCTGCGAAAGCCTGCGGAACCCATAGCCAGTAGCCGGGCTCCAGCGCTGTGTGCGCATCAGGATTTGGAGTTTGTCTGTCAGAATCCTGCACGGCGGCATCTGGTTCCGCGGAATTCGCGCAACAGTCTACCCGAACTCCGCGTTTAAACCAAAGTGGGGACACCTTCGCGGTATCCCCACTTGGAAGTCAATCGGTAGGCGGCCCTAGTAGTCCATGCCCATGCCGCCGCCGCCACCGGGCATCGGCGGAGCCTTCTTCTCTTCTTCGGGCTTCTCAGCCACCAAGGCTTCGGTAGTCAGCAGCATGCTGGCGATGGAAGCAGCGTTCTGTAAGGCGCTGCGGGTCACTTTGACCGGGTCAATAATGCCCGCCTTCACCAGGTCCTCATACTCCTGGCTCGAAGCGTTGTAGCCGTAGTGCTTATCCTTCTTAGAGAGGATTCGCTCGACAACGATGCCGCCTTCCTGTCCGGCATTGTTCACAATCATACGGCAAGGCTCCTGGAGTGCGCGCCGCACAATGGCCGCGCCGATCTTCTCATCGGTCTCCACGATATCCTTGGCCTTTTCGATGACGTCGGCTGCGCGAAGCAGCGCCACGCCCCCGCCGACGACAATACCCTCTTCAACGGCTGCCCGGGTTGCTTCCAGCGCATCCTCGTAA
>JAGGTK010000010.1 GCA_021163765.1 bacterium | reverse complement strand
TGGGGGGAGTTGAAGGATGCGCTGGAGGAAGCGCTGAATGATTCCTGTAGGGCGGGGATTTATCCCCGCCGTTCTGCAACCGGTATGGATGGCGGCGGCCATAAATGGCCGCCCTACAGCGAAGGTATCAGGTTTGTTTCCACGCCGCCGGGCGACCGGGTAAGCGATCTCGCGCTCACCGACCACTTCGACGCGACGTACACGCTTGAGTGGCGCTATCGCAATCTCGGCGATTACGACCAGAACGGAACGGTTGGCATCTCCGACATAACGCCGCTCGCCATCCACTACAACGAGGAAGTGCCGGAGGAGGACAAAGAGCTGCGCAACAGCATCCAGGCTGTGGTGGACGGCTCAGGAAACGGCATCGTGGACATCGCAGACATCACGCCCATTGCGATGAACTACGGGACGTGCTGCGCGGCGTATTCCATCCGCAGCGCTTCGTCATATCCCGAAAGCATTGAAGATACTTCGGAGGTTGGCGCGGCGCCGATAGCGCTCGCGGAAGGCGACGACCGGAAATCGTTCAGCATGGAGCTTGCCGAGGAGCCGCGCACGTATATCGCGGTCGCGCCGATGGACACAAGCGAAACGCCGGGCGAGCTATCCAATATGGTAATCATCCCCAATCATCCGCCAGTGGCGCAGCTAATCGCCGAGCCTACCGAGGGCGATGCGCCGCTTGATGTGAGCTTTGACGCGAGCGGCTCAAGCGATATTGACGGGCCGATTGCGAAATACGAGTGGGATTGGGAGGGCGATGGGATTTACGACCACGATTCGGGGAACGTTCCCACTGCGGAGCACGCGTACGACATCGCCCAGACCTACGCCCCGCAGGTGCGGGTGACCGACGAGCATAACGGGGCGGATATCGCGGGCGCCACGGTTACGGTTGGTGACTGGCACATTTTTGTAGCGGTTGATGATACTTGCAGCCATTATACCGACATAGAAGTGGTGAACGGGTGTCCGGCTGTCAGCTACATTAACCCTAGCCTGGAAGAACTCGTGTACGTGCGGGCGACCGACGCGCTGGGGATGACCTGGGGGGAACCGGTAATCGTGGATGATGGTGATGAAAATAAGGTCGGCCCGTACACCTTTCTAGCGGTCGTAAACGGGCATCCTGCTATCGCCTACTATAGTTGGGAAGACCATAAGCTGAAGTACGTGCGAGCGGATGACGCTAATGGAGATAGCTGGGGAAGCCCCCTTGTGCTTGCTGACGCTCGTGTTGGTGAATTTTCCGAATATGGCCTGTCTCTCGTAGTGGTCCACGAGAAGCCGGCTATAGCGTACGAGGGGCGTGATCCTGACGGCCTAATCTATGTACGGGCGCTTGACGCCAACGGCGATAGCTGGGGAAGCCCAATCCTTGTGGCCGGTGTATATGGTACACACGAGTTCTCGATGGCGTTAATAAGTGGAGGACCGGCCATAAGCTACTATGATCCCTGGGACGATTTTCTTCTCAAGTACGTTAGAGCCGTTGACGCCGAGGGAAGCACCTGGAGTTCACCCGTTTCCCTGGGATATATGTCTGGTGGGAAAAGCTCCCTTGCCGAAATCAACGGCAAGCCAGCGATTAGCTACGCATCCTCTGAGGAATATGGAAGCCTATGCTTTGTGAGGGCACTCGATCCCGGCGGAAGCGCCTGGGGAACTCCGCTGATAGTGGGGAGCGAATTAGAGGATGCTGGATGGCCCACTCTGGCAACCGTCCATGGATGTCCCGCGATTTCATATTGTGTTAACATTTCAACGAATAGATACGCTCTCAGGTATGTGCAAGCGGCTGATCCCGACGGAATCATCTGGCACAGCCCCATGACCGTTCAGCTCCCCGAATCCGAAGATTTCGGTGGCGCCACCTACATGTCAATGGCGGAGGTCAACGGGCATCCCGCCATCAGCTATTACTTCAGCGATCGCGCGCATGACACCTACCAGCTCAGATACGCGGTGTATTATTGAGCTGCAGTTTCAGCAATGGTGTTCCGCCGGGCCATCGCCCTAGATGAGGAGGGCAGTTAGTGTCTTCAATCCTAGGGCTCTCTTCGAGTCCGAGCCTCAGAGTCGAGGACAGAGCCGAAGGCAGACCCGAAGGAAATTGTGTGCCATAGACGAACGAGTGCTTTAGAGGCGCATAAATGCTCCACAGGCGCATAAATCCCTACAGGAGAAGGGCGAAAAACGGTCCGCGGGCCGGTGATATAATAGCGCAAGCGCGCTTCTTCCGCGCTGCCCGGGAGGAATGGCGTGAGCCGTCCAATCATCGTGTTCGCTTTATTGTCGCGAATACGGGGCATGCGCTGATTTTGGTATAATGCCCCTAACTTCCTGCGGCCGGGGGAGGGCTTTGCCATCGCAGCGGAGTTGCCGGGGGACATACCGGGAGGCTTATGGGATTTAGGCGCAAACTGCACGTTGCAGCCCTCTGGCTGGCCGTCGCGCTTCTGGCGCTTTCGCTTTCCGCAGCCGGCGCTTCATCAGTCACCGTAGTCCTGGAAAACGACACCTTCGTCCACCCCACCAAGGCTGCGACGCTTGCCGGCTTTTTCGCCGAGCTGAACCTCTCGCTCCCCGCTGAATACATCTCCGAGCAGCGCCTGGCGCTGTCAGCCCCTCCACCGGGAACGCTGCGGCTGCCGCGCCTGGCGGTCGCGAGGGTTTCGGAACTTGAGAGCATCCCTTCGCCGCTCAGCTACCGCCTGCTGCCAACGCAAAAGGACGCGCGGATCGAAGTCGAATCGCCCGGAGTTCCCGGGCAAAAGCGGAATACTGCAACGTACTTTTACCTTTCGGGCGAGCTCGTGGGCGAGCGCCGCCATAGCGAGGTCGTCCGCCAGCCCAAGCCGAGGGTCATCCTTCTCTACCGAATGGTGGGACGGGAATACACGCCTTCGGTCGAAGAGATACTGAGGCTTCGGAGGCTCGCGTCGCGGGAGTGGAAGCCGCCGCTGCGCTACAAGCGCAAGCTGACGATGGAAGCCACCGCCTACGAGCCGGGCCCCCACAGCAACGGCCCCTGGGCCACCGGCTACACTTCGTCCGGCCTCAAGGCGGGCTACGGCGTGGTTGCGGTAGACCCGAAGGTGATCCCGCTGGGCACGCGGCTCTATATTGAAGGCTACGGCTACGCGCTGGCGGGCGATGTCGGCGGCGCAATCAAGGGCAACCGCATAGATTTGTGCTACGCCACGGTAGAGGAATGTTACCAGTTCGGCCGCCGCGACGTGGTCGTGTATGTGCTCGACTAGGCTCAAGTTACTTCGACGAAATACCCGGGAGAACCCGATTGCTGCATCCCCCGCTGTGCTGATGGCTACCTGAGCAGGCTGATGAGCACGCCGGCTGCGACCGCGCTTCCAATGACGCCGGCAACGTTTGGCCCCATCGCGTGCATTATCAGGTGGTTTTCCGGATCCTCGTCCTGCCCCATCTTCTGCACCACGCGCGCAGCCATCGGCACTGCGGAGACGCCCGCCGCGCCTATCATCGGGTTGAGCGGGCTGCGGGAGAAGTGCGCCATCAGCTTGCCCAGCAGCAGGCCGCCCGTTGTGCTAATGGCGAACGCGAATATGCCCAGGGCGAATATGCCGATGGTGCCCCAGCGGAAGAACGTATCCGCGGTCAGCGTCGCGCCGACCGCCAGCCCCAGGAATATAGTCACGATATTTATAAGCTCGTTCTGGGCGGTCTTCGACAGCCGCTCCACCACTCCGCATTCGCGCATCAGGTTGCCAAACATCATCATTCCGATGAGCGGCACCGAGCTTGGCGCCAGCAGGATGCACAGAAGCAGGACGCTTACCGGGAACAGTATCTTCTCGTATCGGCCCACCGGACGGAGCTGCTCCATCCGCACCGAACGCTCTTTCTTTGAGGTAAGAAGCCTGATAATGGGCGGCTGGATTATCGGCACCATCGCCATATACGAGTAGGCGGCGATGGCTATCGGGCCCAGCAGGTGCGGGGCAAGGATCTGCGCGGTGTAGATGCTCGTCGGGCCGTCCGCCCCGCCGATGACGCCGATAGCGCCCGCTTCGCGCAGGCTGAACCCGATCAAGACCGCGCCTATGACCGTTATGAAAATACCCAGTTGAGCCGCCGCTCCCAGGAGCGCCATCTTCGGGTTGGCGATGAGCGGTCCGAAATCCGTCAAAGCGCCTATCCCCAGAAAGATGAGCAGCGGGAAGATGAGCGTCTCTATGCCGGCAGCGTGGATGATATACAGCACGCCGGTATGCGCCTGCGGGTCATACAGCCCCGCGAGCGGCGCGTTGGTCAGCACAACTCCAATGCCAATCGGAATTAGCAGCAGAGGCTCGTAGCGCTTGAATATGCCCAGCCAGACCAGCAGGAGCCCGAGAAGGATCATCGCAATCTCGGGCAGCCCGATATTAACGATGCCCAGCGTTCCAATGTAGCGGCCAAACAGCGTGCCGAAGCCCTCGTTTGACTGCAACAGTATTAGCGCGTAAGGCATCGCGTTAGCCCACCTTGGCGAGCACGTCGCCCGGATTGACTTCCTGGCCTTCGCTCACGAGGATTTCCAGGACTTTTCCGTTCAAGGGCGAAACAACGTCGTTCTCCATCTTCATTGCCTCAAGCACGAGCACGGCTTCACCCTCGGATACGGGGTCGCCCACCTTCTTTATGAGGTGCAGCACCTTGCCCAGCACCGGGGCATTAATTTCCGCTCCCGCTACTGCGGCTGCCGGCGGTGGCGGCGGCGGTGCTGCTGCCGGAGCAGGCACCTGTGTCTGCTGAGGCGGTGCCGGGTTAACCGCCACCGGCGCGCCGGACGGCTCGACAACGACGTCGTACGGCCGCTGGTTCACGGTGACTCTGAAGCTCATAGTTTCGAGCGCCGCCGGAGCAGCAGGTGCTGCGGCGGGCGCGGGCTTGGGCTCCTCCTTCTTCTTCGGCAGAACCGGAGCCAGCGTGCCTGCCTTGCGCTTTTCGAGGAACTCGCGCCCCGCCTGCGGGAACAGCGCGAGCGTCAGGACATCCTCCTCGCTCTCGGCGATGTCCTTGTACTTCTCGCTGAGCCTATCCCATTCGGGCTCAAGAATGTCCGCCGGCCGATGGGTAATGTGTTCCGCGTCTCCAATTACCTTCTTCCGTACCTCTTCGTTCACCTCTCCCGGCGGCTTCCCGTACTTGCCCATGAGGTAGTTCTTGGACTCCTCGGTGACCATCTTGTAACGCTCGCCGGACAGGACGTTGAATACCGCCTGTGTGCCGACAATCTGGCTCGTGGGAGTCACCAGCGGCGGATACCCGTAGTCCTCGCGCACGCGCGGCACTTCCGCGACCACCTCTTCAAAACGGTCAAGCGCTTTCTGCTCCTTGAGCTGGTTGGCGAGGTTGCTGATCATCCCGCCGGGTATCTGGAACACCAGCACGCTCGGGTTAACCCCGCTGAACGCGCTCTCAAAGTCCGCGTAGTGCTTCATTCTCACCTCACGGAAGTGAACCGCTATTTTATCCAGCGTCTTCAGATCGAAGCCGGGATCGCGGTCGGTGCCCCGCACCAGCGAGTATATCGTCTCCGTCGGCGGATGGGCGGTGCCGGTGGAGAAACTGCTTATGTCGGTGTCCACGCCGTCCACGCCTTCGTCAATCGCCTCCCAGTAACAGATGCTGGCAAGGCCGCTCGTATAGTGGCAGTGGAGCTGCACCGGCAAGCCGGCCTCCTTGATCGCACGAATCAGCGGACGGGTGTTTTTCGGCTCCAGCAGCCCTGCCATGTCCTTGATGCAGATGCTGTCCGCGCCCATCGCCGCCAGTTCCTTGCCCATCTGCCGCCAGAACTCCAGAGTGTGCACCGGGCTGGTGGTATAGGACAGCGTGCCCTGCGCGTGACCCCCGTACTTCTTCACCGACCGGAAGGCCTGCTGAAGGTTGCGTATGTCATTCAGCGCGTCGAAAATCCTGAACACGTCGATGCCGTTCACCACCGCGCGTTCCACAAACTTGTCCACGATGTCGTCGGCATAGTGCCGGTAGCCCAGGATGTTCTGCCCCCGAAGCAGCATCTGCATCTTCTGGTTGGGCAGCGCCTTTCGCAGCTGGCGCAGCCGCTCCCAGGGATCCTCACCGCAAAACCGGATGCAGGAGTCAAACGTGGCTCCGCCCCACATCTCCAGGCTCCAGTAAGGCTGGGAATCCAGCAGCTCTGCAGCGGGCAGCATATGTTCCGTCCGCATACGAGTCGCGATGAGCGACTGGTGCGCGTCGCGCAGAATCAGGTCGGTAATTCTCAGCGGGTTCGACATTACGGCTTGCCTCCATGTTGAGTACGCTGATGGGCAAAATAAGCGGCCAGAGCAGCGGATATGGCAGCGACATCATCCTCCGGCTCCTCAAGAACGGGAGGGGCGAACCTTGCCACTCCGGCCCCCATCGCGCAGATCAGCGCGACCAAAAGGGCCAGAAAAGCGAATACGACTCCCATACCGATGAGAGCCAGCATTAAGCTATCGGCGAAATTCTCCATAGAAGTAGACCGGGCGCTGGGAATTGTATCACAAGTTGGAAATTCCCGGTGTTACTTGCGGAGTTCTCTTCCAGCCGCCAAACGCCGCCCTACTCCTCTGCAGGTTCCCCTGCTTCACGGGGCTGCGGCATCATTGCGTCCCTGTACTCTATGTAGTCATACTCCGCCGGAAATACAAGCACCATGCGCCCCACATCAGCGCTCAGGCGGAAGGCCAGCGCCGTCTTCTCGCCGCGATAAATCAGCACCGTGTCCCCGTATTCAAAGATGGTCTCGTCGGGCTCGCCGTAGGCTTCCGTGATGTCCTTTCGCGTCGGGCTCATCGTCACACCCGCCTGGGTCGCAATCTCCGGATTGCGCTGCGACGCCAGATGGGCTTCAGCAGCGGCATATCTGGCGATGTAGGATGCGCTCTCGTCCAGTTCGCCAGCCAGTTTCTTGACTTCGTCCACCAGCTCGACATACCTGTCTTCGGTAATCATCCCAAGAGAGAACGCTGTCTGCAAGTCAGCCCCTAAGGTCAGCGTTCCAACGGTATTCGGATCCCACGGGTTAGGCTCCAGCAAAAAGAAGATAGTGCCATCGCCGGTGGTGCCGGGCACCAGCTTGTCACTTGAGTCCTCCAGGCTTGGCTGCACAGGGAATGGCGAATCCTTAAGCCTCTCGCAGAGCTTCTCCGGAATGAAAGGGTCGCCCAGTTTCACATTAAGCCCGAAAGACTCGTCGTCAGCAATAGGCGAACAGGTGATTTCCGGCTCCGCAACAGGTGTTTCAGCAGAGTCTTCCGCGTCCTGCTGCTGGCACGAGGAGCCAGCCAGCAATAGCACCGCCACCGCGAGGGAAAGCGCCCTCACCGGAAAATCCCATTTCGTGAACATTGCTCCCACAGCGCAAAGTATAGCAGGAACTAGCCTGCGGATTCACCTTCAGAACGGTGCCATCGCGCGGCCAGGTAGATAAACGGCGTGTCCAGCGCCGCCACCAGCACCTTTATCAGCCAGGTCGTTAGATATATCTGAACAAGCACGGGCAGCGTGAAGATTCCGATGAACGCCACGCTGCAAAAAACGAGCGTATCCAGGAGCTGCGAGACCATCGTCGACAGGTTATTGCGCAGCCACAGGTGCCTGCCGCGCGTAAGCGTGCGCAGGTAGTGGAAGAACCACACGTCGTGGAACTGCGATATTAGATATGCCAGCAGGCTTGCCACCACCAGCCGGGGTATGAAGCCGAATATCCCCTGCAGGTGCGGGTTCGCCCAGTCTTCCGGGCCCGGAGAAAAGAGCAGCGCGAGCTGCATCAGGACGGTGAACACCACCAGCGCGACAAATCCAATGAGCACTCCGCGCGCGGCTTCGCGCTTCCCGTACTTCTCCGCCAGCAGGTCGGTGCACCAGAAAGTAACACCGTATGAGATATTGCCCAGCGTCGCCTGCAGGCCGAAAAGCTCCACCTGCTTTACCACCTGAAGGTTGCAAACTATAATGTGCAGTACGATGAGGATTAAAAGGCCCTCTCTGCCGAGCCACCGGTACACCAGCAGCGCGGCGCAGAAATCCACCAGCAGCAGGATTATCCAGAAAACTTCGTTGGGCATTCTCACACCCCTTCCGGGTCAGAGAGATTATAGGTGATGGACGATTCACCGGAGAAAATTGAGAAGCTGAAAGAGCGCTGGATGCTGGACCCGTCCTCGGGCATCATCCGTCCGGCGCTTATAGAAGCGCTGCGCGCGCTGCAGGACGGCGAGAAGGACTGGGAGCGCCACCTGGAAACCGTTCCCTACACCGACGAGATAACAACCGGGCGCGACCTGCGCGGCGTGGATTTCTCGTCACTGCGCGGGATGGGCCTGAGGTATATGCGCGACGGCTTCCTCGACCTGCGCGATGTGGACTTCTACCGCACCCACCTGGAATACTCCAACCTCTACCGCATCCACCTCGAGAACGCGAACCTCTACTCAGCCTTCCTGGACGGCGCGAATCTCCGCAACACCCACCTGCGGGACGCAATCATCGAGTTCGTCTCGCTGGAGAACGCAAAGCTTCAACGCGTGGACCTGCGCGGCTTTGACCTCTGCACGGTCAAGCACCTGAACTCGGTTGACCTGTCACAGGTGCGCCTGACCGACGCGATTGTGGACCGCGAGCAGTTCCTCCAGCCCAACGGGAAGTACATGGTCCACAACGAAGTGAAGGCGATGGAGGAGCACGCGCGGAATGAATCCACGCCAGGCATTTTCACCCACTTCGAGCAGGCACACGAAGTCTACCTCACCCTCAAGAACAATTTCATAAACGCTGGCAAATACCGCAACGCAAGCTGGGCTGCCTGCAAGGAAAAGCGGATGGAGAAGCTGCTGCTCTGGCACCATCTGCGGCAGGGCAGCTACAAGGGCTGGCACGGCGTGCAGAAGCGGATGGAATACGTGGGCTATTCGGTTTTCAACGCGCTGTTTATGTACGGCGAGAATCCCTGGCGCCTTATCTGGTGGGCGGTTGCGGTAATGCTTGCCTGTGCGCTCTTTTATCCCATCTCCGGCTTCACACTGACCGCCGCCGGCCACACAAACGTGGTCAGCTACGGTGGATTCCATAGCATCGGCGCGGCTGTGGACGGGCTGCTTGCCGCACTTTACTTCTCCATCATCACCTTCACCACGGTAGGCTACGGCGACGTGCTGCCGGTGGGATTCCTGTCGCATTTCGTCGCTGCGGTGGAGGCCCTGTCCGGCCTGCTGTTCTTCGGCCTGTTCGTCTTCACGCTCGGCCGCAAAGTGAGCGCGAGGTAGCCGCCAACAGGAGGATACAATGATGCGAAATGCAGTTCTGGCGATAATCATCGTTGCAGTCGCGCTTCTCACAGCCCCCAATGCAGCGTCAGCAACTGCTGCGGGCGGACTCGACGGGCGGATTGTCGCAGCCAACAACGACTTCGGCTTCAAGCTCTTCGGCAAGCTCACCAGCTCCGCCCCCACAAAAAACGTCTTCATCTCGCCCTCCAGCATCGCGTTCGCGCTGGCGATGACGCTGAACGGCGCGGATGGCGAGACCAAAGACGCGATGGCGCGCGCGCTTTCGCTGTCCGAGATGACGCTCGACGAGGTCAATGCCGCAAGCGCCGGGCTGATGAACGAGCTGCTGAACGCCGATGAGGACGTCGAGCTATCCATCGCCAACTCGCTCTGGGCGCGCCTGGGAGTGCAGTTCCTGCCGGGCTTCATCCGCGCCAACCGCAGCCATTACGACGCCGAAGTGACCGCGCTGGACTTCGCCAGCCCCAAGGCCGCGCCGTACATCAACACCTGGGTCTCCAACAGGACGCAGGGCAAGATTTCCGGCATCGTGGACGACCCCATTGACCCGATGGCGATAATGTTTTTGCTCAACGCAATCTACTTCAAGGCCGCATGGACCGAGCCGTTCGACCCCGAAGCCACGCGCGAAGCGGACTTCCATCTGCTCACCGGCGAGACGAAGCGCGTGCAGCGGATGCGCCTGTTCCACGACTTCCGCTACCTGGAGACCGACAGCTTCCAGGCGGTCAGCCTGCCCTACGGCTCCAGGCGCCTGAGTATGTACGTCTTCCTGCCGGCCGAAACCACCGGCCTTGCAGCGTTCCAGTCGGCGCTTACGCGCGAAAACTGGGAGCGGTGGATGGCTAAGTTTTCCTACCGCGAGGGACTGCTGGCACTGCCGCGCTTCAAAGTGGAGTACGGCGCGGAGCTGAACAGCGCGCTGACAGCGCTGGGGATGGGCGTTGCGTTTGACGGCCAGAGCGCGGATTTTTCGCTGATGGCTCAAACCGACCTGAATATCTTCATCAGCGCAGTCAGGCACAAGACCTACATTGACCTAGACGAGTACGGCACCGAAGCCGCTGCGGTGACGTCGGTGGAGATGAGCCTGACCGCCGCGCCGATGGAAGACGGGCCGGAGCCCTTTGAGATGATCGTCGACCGCCCGTTCGTCCTCGCCATCCGCGACAACGATACCGGCGCGCTGCTCTTCCTGGGATGCATCGTGGAGCCGTAATTCCCCTGTAGTGCGGGGACCTGTGCCCCGCCGTCTTGCCAACCACCCCTGGGTGCAGCCGCCTATCCAGGCGGCTGAGCTTACAACTACTCGCGTCCCGCAAGCTGCGTGTTATCTACACGGCGGTAGAGGGTGAGATTACCGTGATTACGGTATACTGGATAGGAGAGCGTCAATGAGAATAACTTACGATCCGGCGGTAGATGCGCTGTACATCTACCTTTGCGATGCCGAGGCCGCCAGCACCCGCGAGGTGGCCGAGGGCGTGCAGCTGGACCTCGATGCCGAGGGGCGCGTCATTGGGATAGAGATTCTCGGTTACCGCGAACGCGTCTCCTCAGAAACGCCCAGTTCGGTTTCCGTAACTCTGCCGCTCCCTCAGTAACCACCGCCGGATAAATAACCGGCGCACTGCTGTTCCTGGGAAGCATCGTGGAGCCTTGAGTACGC
>JAGGTK010000051.1 GCA_021163765.1 bacterium | reverse complement strand
GCACCACCGCTGCCGTGAACAGCCACCAGTAGATAATGATGATGGTGTCAGCTGACACGCGCACCCCCAAACTTCGCCCGCAACTCAGCGGTTCGCTCGAAGTATTCGGCGAAGAGGTCCAGCACCATATCGTTCCTCTCGTAGCAGGAGTACTCGTACTCCGGGGTGTGCTTGATGGCACCGGTCGGGCATGCATCCTCGCATAGCCCGCAGAAACAGCACCGGGAGTTGTCCAGCAGGAAGCCCGTCAGCTCGCTTTTCTTAGTTTCGGGATTGCGCACAGCCGATATGAGGATGAGCCGGTCGGGGCACACGCGCTCACACGCGCGGCAAGCGGTGCACTTGTGCATTCCACGCTCGTCCGCCACGAGCACGTGCCGGCCACGGAAATTCTCCGGCAGCTCGTCCCGGTGCTCAGGATATTCAACGCACACGTTCGGCCGCAGGAAACAGACGAGCGTCACCGCCAGCCCCTGCGGTATTGACACGGCAAATCCCCACGTCTCCTTCAACCAGTCCCACGCGATAATGATCCCCTGCTTGATGTAGTTCCACAGCAGGAGCACCAGGAAAAACAGAATGCTCAGGCGGAAAAGCACCAGCATTGGGTTGAACGCAGGTATGCCGTATTGCTCCAGCCGCGCCACAAGGTCAACCTGGGCGATAAGTCGCCCGAAGTTGTCCAGCGGGTCAACGTAGAGATAAGCGCCTACGACTGGCACGAGAAACCAGAACCATCGGGCGAACGCGGGGATTTTCTTGCCCGCCTCGGCCCATCCGGCCACGCGTGCCAGATACGCGCTTACCCACCAGAAGAAGCGCAGTATCACGTATACTGCAAGAATCACCGGCACGCCAGTGACGACAATCAGCCAGAGTTTGCCCTCGCGCGTTAGCTCCGCCGCGTTTTCAAACGCGCCGAAGCCTTTCGCAAGCACGAAGGCCAAAGCGAACCAGGCCACCGCGAATAGCGCGAACATCTTGAAGCCCGCAGATTCCTGCTCGGTGAACCAGAACCGCACCAGCAGTTCCTGCGAGCCTTCGTCTTCGCGCTCAGGGCCGTTCTGGCGTATATCACTCACTGCCCTTCGCATCCTCCAGTCGCATATTTTTCAGTTCAATCTCCCGCTGGAACTCGCGGCTGGGCCGGAAGCCCAGGATGGTGCGGTAGAGCATCGCGCCGAGCAGCACGATCACCACAATCGCTCCCAGCACGCTCCATCCGAAAGCCACCAGTTCGGGCGTTGTCAGGTGCCTTAGCGTTTCGGGAGTCGTCATATAATCAAAGCCGCCTACCATCCCGCTGTGGGCTTCCACAACGGTTACCCTCGGAATTACGTTCGCCGAAAACCACGGGTTCCGGTATGTGATGCCCCACCCGACTATCATCACCTGGACCACCGCCAGCGGCAGCAGCACCTTCCACGAGAACACCATTAGCTGGTCAACGCGTATGCGCGGAAATGTCCCGCGGAACCAGATGAAGCACCAGACGAAGAAGAACGACTTGGCCATGAACCAGAAGAAGCTCGTGAACCACAATCCTCCTTCGCCAAGGAACATCGGGCCTTTCCAGCCGCCGAAGAAGAAAACTACGATTAGCGCCGCCATCACCCACACCGCCAGGTACTCTGCGAGAAAGAACAGCGCGAAGCGCATTCCTGAATACTCCGTGTGGAAGCCGGCCACGACTTCGCTTTCGGCCTCAAGCAGGTCAAACGGGCAGCGGTTCGTTTCGGCGACCCCCGTTATAAAGAAGATAACGAACGCCGGGAACAGCGGGAAGATTGCCCAGGTGCTGCTCTGCCGGTGCACGATGTCCACGAGCGACATGCTGCCTGCGAAAAGGACTACACTAACGAGCGCCAGCACGAGCGGCACCTCGTAGCTGATGAGCTGCGCCACCGCGCGCATTGCGCCTATAAGCGCGTACTTATTCCCCGACCCCCATCCCGCCATAATTACGCCGATCAGCTCCACCGAACCCATCGCCAGAATGTAAAGAACCGCGATGTTAAGGTCGGAGACAACGAAATACCTGTAGGAACCGTTGATGATGGCTACGCCGAACGGCAGCACGACGAGCATCAGCAGCACTGGCATAAATACCGCATAAGGTGCGGCGAAGTAGGTCGGACGGTCCGCATTCAGCGGGACAATATCTTCCTTGTAGAGCAGCTTGAGCGCATCAGCCACCGTCTGCAACCAGCCGGTGCGCCCTCCGACTCGGTTGGGGCCGGGGCGCAGTTGTATCCAGCCGATAAGCCTGCGCTCTAGAAGCACCAGCGCCAGAACGAGAATTATGGCAAAAACCGCAACGACCAGGAAGGCGAGAAGCAATATGATGACCTGCGCGGCTGAGTAACCGAGCCCCCAGGCCATAAGCAGGTCGCGGCAGGCCTCCCAGATTGTCGCGCTGTCGATAATCACTTGTCCACGTCCCCCAGCACGATGTCAATGCTGCCCAGGATGATGATGAGGTCGGCGAACAGGTATCCCCGGCACATCGTGTCCAGCGCACCGAGATTCAGGTAACTTGCGGGACGTACGTGGAATCTCCACGGCTTCCTGCCACCATCGCTGACGAGGTAGCACCCTAGTTCGCCCCGCGCCGCCTCCTGCCGCACGTAGACCTCACCCGCTTTCGTCTTCGGGCTTGGCGGCACTTTCGCCACATAGTCGCCTTCCGGCAGCCCTTCCATTGCCTGCCGCACGATCTCGGTCGCCATGCGCATCTCATAAAAGCGCACTTCGTATCGGTCAAGCACGTCCCCGCGCTCGCCCACCGGTATGTCGAACTTGAATTCGGGATAAATGCTGTACGGCTCGTCTTTACGCAAGTCCCAGGCCACGCCGCTTCCGCGCAGCACCGGCCCGCTCACACCCAGGTTGATGGCTGCCTCGCGCGTTAGAACTCCTACGTCCCGCGCGCGGTTGATGAATATCGCGTTTCCGGTGTAAAGCTGCTCGCACTCGTCGAGGTACCGGGGGAACTCGCGGATGAACTTGGACAGCTTCTCCATAAATGCGGGAGTGATGTCCGCCCGAACGCCGCCCGGTCGTATGTAGTTATAGAGCAGGCGCGCACCGCTCGCCATCTCGAACAGGTCGATTATTTTCTCGCGCTCCTTCAGCGCATAAAACAGCGGCGTGACCGCCCCCGAATCCAGGGCGAAGCTTGCGAACCAGAAGAGGTGGCTGGCGATACGCTGGAGCTCCAGCATAATCACGCGTATGTATTCCGCTCGGCGGGGCACCTCCAGGTCCATTAACGCCTCCACCGCGCTGGTCGTCATATAGTCCATATGCATAGACGCCAGGTAATCGTTGCGGTCCCACAGCGGGATGAGCTGGCGGTATTCGCGGCCTTCGCTGTTTTTTTCCATTCCCCGGTGCAGGAAACCTATGTGCGGCTCCAGGCTTTTGATGATTTCGCCGTCGGTTACCGCAACCAGGCGCAGCACGCCGTGCGTCGACGGATGCTGCGGACCCACGTTCAGCGTCAGCTCCTGAGTCTCCAGGTCGTCCGACCGCAACTCCATAAGGTCCGGCTGTGTATACCTGTGCGCCATCACCTGTCTCCCGCCGGCTCCTTCGCCTCTTTGGCGGCTTTAGCCTTGGCTTTCGCAATCTCGCGCTCACTCCCGCCGAGGTCGCGCACGTTTTGCACCGGCGAAACCTTAAAGCTTTTGCGCAGCGGGAAGAAGCTCACTGTCTCTTCCAGGTATATGCGACGCAGGTCGGGATGGCCGGCGAAGCGGATGCCGAACATATCCCAGGCCTCACGCTCCATCCAGTTCGCACTTTCCCAGTACTGTGTTGCGCTGGGCACATCCAAACTCCCCGGCACCTTCGCCACTGCCATCAGTGTGTGATGATGCTCAATGGAAGCCCAGTTGTAGACTACGTGGAACTCCCCTTCCGGCTGCTCCTTCGCCGTCAGGTCCCGCAGGTAGCCCATCGCCAGGCGCTCGTCGTTGGCCAGAAGCGCGAAAAGTTCCGGCAGATGCGCGGCATCCAGCCGCAGGATCTGGGTTGCCGGGTCGTACTCGTATTCGAACTTCAGGCTTTCACTGAAGAGTTCGCTGAAATCCTTCTGGTCAAGCACCTGGTTCATCAGCTCAGGTCAATCCCCATCAAACGTGCAGCCTCTATCTCCACAGCCGCTTCCGGAGACAGGGGGGAAGCTTCGTCTTCCTTGCGGTTCGCAAAGATAAAGTTGGGCTTGTTCCTCCTTAGCGTCTGGCGGTCGATTTTTCTTTGTAAGGTCATCAGCCCGTGCAGCAGCGCTTCCGGCCGCGGCGGGCATCCGGGGATGTAAACGTCCACCGGGATGATCTTGTCGATGCCGCGCAGGACGCTATAGCTGTCGGCGTGAATCCCCCCGGAATTGGCGCAGCTACCCATCGATATGACGTACTTCGGCTCGGGCATCTGCTCGTAGATGCGTTTTACCCGCGCGGCCATCTTATAAGTGACGGTGCCCGCGACAATCATCACGTCCGCCTGGCGCGGGCTCGGGCGGAACACTTCCATCCCGAACCGCGAGATGTCATAACGCGCGGCACTGGTGCATATCATCTCAATGGCGCAGCACGCCAGGCCCATCGTCAGCGGCCACAGGCTGTTGCGTCGGGCCACGTTGATGATCCAATCGAGGCTTGTCAGCGCCACTCCGGGCACCGAGTCGTCGGTCGCATCCAGGTTGTGGCCGTCGATCAAACCCATTCGAGCGCACCCCGCTTATAGGCGTAAAGCCACGCAACCAGTAAAATCCCCAAGAACGCGACCATCTCCCACAGCGCCGCCTGGCCGATAGGCTGGAAATACAGGTTCGTATCGCCGAAAGTAAGCAGTCTGAAAGCTGCCGCCCAGGGAAAGATGAACACGACATCCACGTCAAAGATCAGGAACATCAGCGCGATTACATAGTAGCGGGTATTGAACCGGATCCACGATGAGCCTATAGTCTGCTCACCGCACTCGTACGTGGTCAGCTTGGAGAAATCCGGCCTGCGCGGGCGCAGAATAGCCGCAAGCGCTAGAATTATTGCCGTCAGGACAAACGCCCCCACAATGAAAAGCGCCACCCAGTTGTAGTCCATGTAGGTGTAGGTCGGATCCAAGACCTTCTCCTTGCCCAGGTGCAAACGGGCGGTGGCCTGCGGGCCACGGGTCACGCCTAATTCGAAACCCGCAAAGCACGTCACCTCAGCCCCACAAGGCAAGTGCCGTGTCCACCTCTGCGGGCTGGTGAAATGATAGATGGGCATACCTTGTATGTCAATTCACTAAAACAGCTAAGATAGACCGGCCTCCCGATTTTCAGGGACGGCGGCCACTGCTATAATGTGAGTATCTTCAGACGAAGACCTAAGCTGGCGCGGAAGGCTAAGCCCGACGTGGGCAAGCTATACCGCTACTTCAGCATTATGGGATGGCTGCTCACAGTCGGCTTCATCCCGCTGGTTGTGTACTACCGCTCCATTATCTCGATGACCGCCATAACGCTCACCGAGCAGTACATCCTCGCACTGTCGCTGGGTATCTATCTGGCCATACTCATCATACCGGGGCGCGGCCAGATGAAGCCCGGCGACGCCCGCTTTCTGGCGATTTTTCTGCTGGTCATCGCCGCCCTGATGGTGCTTTGGGGCTTTGTGCTGGTCCCCTACTTCAAAAGCTACCTGCATGGCTGGGGGGTGTTCGACAAAACGACGATGCACACCATTTCGCGCATCGCCTTCGTGCAGGCCATCGTGGGCGCGCTAGCGCTGGCCGCCAAAGGCGTCGCCCTTGCCATCCCGTACGTGAAGAAATACACCGCGAAGTTGAGCGAGCTGAGCGGCTTTAAGTAGGCTCAGACAACCCGTCCCAAAATCCAAACCGACTTTCAAGGCTGGAATGCTATAGTGTTGATCTACATGCTGGCCGCTCTGAAAAGCCTGCATCCTGTCACCCAGGCGCTTATAGCAACACTGTTCACCTGGGGCCTGACGACTCTCGGCGCAAGCCTCGTGCTCATCCGCCGCGAGCCCAGCCGCAAGATGCTCGATGTGATGCTGGGCTTCGCCGCGGGCGTGATGATTGCCGCAAGCTTCTGGTCGCTGCTCGCGCCCGCAATCGCGATGTCTGAGGGCAAGGGCATACCCGTCTGGCTCCCCGCAGTAATCGGCTTCCTGCTCGGCGGAGTGTTCTTAAGGCTCGTTGACCACCTGCTGCCCCACCTGCACCTGAATGCTCCCACCGGCGAAGCTGAAGGCGTCAAGACCTCGTGGCATCGCACCACGCTTCTGGTGCTCGCAATAACGCTGCACAACATCCCCGAAGGCCTCGCGGTCGGAGTTGCTTTCGGCGCGCTTGCGGCTGGCATCCCGGAGGCCACGCTCGGCGGCGCGGTGGCGCTGGCAATCGGCATCGGCATCCAGAACTTTCCCGAAGGCGCCGCAGTATCCTTCCCCCTGCGACGCGAAGGGATGAGCGCGGGAAAAAGCCTGTGGTGGGGGCAGCTATCCGGAATCGTTGAGCCGGTCGCAGGCGTCATCGGTGCGGCGGTCGTTGTTGCGGTGCTGCCTCTTCTGCCCTATGCGCTGGCATTTGCCGCCGGCGCAATGATATTCGTCGTGGTCGAGGAGGTCATTCCCGAAGCCCAGATGGGCGGGAACGCCGACATCGCCACCCTGGGCGCGATGGTCGGCTTTGCCGTAATGATGGTGCTGGACGTGGCACTGGGATAATCCGGCAGCCTACTCAGGCGCGAAGTCCATAAGGCCCCGCTCTTCTTCCTTCTGAATGGTAAGGATTTTGTCGACGTGCCACGCAGAAAGATGCCCCAGCTCCTGCATCACCGAGCCGATGTAACGCTCCGAGCCGTTTCCCTTCTCGCCGGACTGTTTGCGCAGGCCATGCTCAAGCTGCTCGCGCGAGCAAAATGACAGCTCGATGGCGATCTCCCCGAACATCCGCTTTCTCTTTGGTTGCCCCATGCGAAGTCACTCCCCTTGGTATCACCCTACATTCTACACCCGCGGCGCGTTTCGCGCTATGGTGCCTAGCCCATCATCGCCACGAACTGGTCGAAGAGATACAGGTTGTCCTCCGGGCCGGGGTGACCTTCGGGATGGTACTGCACGGAAAAAAACGGCAGCTCTGCGTGACGCATCCCCTCCACCGTCCCGTCGTTTATGTGCACCTTGTCAATGACCAGCCCGCCTTCGAGCGCGAACGGCTCCCGCGCCGCTTTCGCGTCCATTCCCTCCGGCAGCGCCACCGCATAGCTGTGGTTCTGGCTCGTGATATGCGCCCTGCCCGTGCGCAAATCCCGCACCGGATGGTTCGCCCCCCGGTGCCCGAATTTCATCTTGTAGGTTTCAAGACCGTAAGCGAGCGCGAGCACCTGGTGCCCCAGGCAGATGCCGAAGCCCGGCAGCTTCTCCGTCAGCGCGCGCACTGTGTCGAAGCTAAACTCTAACCTCTCCGGATCGCCCGGGCCGTTAGAGATAAATACGCCGTCCGGCTCGTATTCCAGCACTTCGTCGGCGCTCGCTTTTGCCGGGAACACGCGGCAGGCGCATCCGCGCTCGGTAAGGTAATCCAGTATCGACCATTTAATGCCGAAGTCCAGCGCCGCCACGCGGTATCGCGGCTCGTCAGGCGCTTTCCAGTCGTGAGCTTCGGGCGACACAACTTCTTCCACCACGTCTTCCTGCGACAGCACCGGCGCTTCGACCAGCACCCGCTTCGCCTCCGCCTCGTCCAGCTCGCTGGTGATAATCGCCTTCATCTCGCCTGCGGTGCGGATGACCTGCGTAAGATACCGCGTGTCCACGTCGGAAATGCCGGTAATCTCGCAGTTGAGCAGCTTGTCCTGCAGCATCCGGTCGGCGCGCCAGTTGTCCATATACGTGCTGAACTCCGACACGATTAGTCCGCGCGCGAAAATCGAGCGGCTCTGGTCGTCGTCGGCGTTGACACCGTAGATTCCAATGAGCGGAAACGTGAAAACGATAATCTGCCCGCCATAGCTGGGATCGGTGAGGATCTCCTGGTAGCCGGTCATCGCAGTGTTGAAGACGACTTCGCCCGTAGTGGTACCGGGCATTCCCACGAGCGTTCCGGCGAAGCTCTCGCCGTTATCCAGAATCAGCAGCGCTTTCTTCATCGCCCCACCTGCTCCAGTTCCTCCAGGCTCCCGTGCGCCACGCTGCCGCCTATCATCGTAAGCCTTACGCGCCCCTTCAGTTTCATTCCCGCGTACGGTGAGACTTTGCACTTGCCCGCGAATTCCTGCGGGTCCACGACCCATTCTGCATCCGGGTCAAACACGACAAGGTCTGCCGGCTCACGCTCGCGCAGCAACCCGCAGTAAGGGGGCGCACTCGCGAATCCCGCCGGCACCGAGGTCATCGCTCCAAGCACCCGTGTCGCGCGGTTCTGGTCGCGGTGGGCCCCGGTCGCCGTTATGCTGGCAGCAAGCGCGACTTCCAGCCCCGTGATTCCGAACGGTGCGTCAGCCATCGGCCGCGATTTCTCCTCAGCCGTATGCGGCGCATGGTCGGTGGCGACTATGTCAATCGTGCCGTCAAGCAGGCCTTTCCGCAGCTCGTGCCGGTCGCTTTCCTCACGCAGCGGCGGGTTCACCTTGGCGAGCGCGCCCAGCCTCTCCACGTCCTCGTGGGTGAACGTGAGATGGTGCGGCGTGACTTCGCACGTCAGGTAGTGCTCCAGATTCGCCCGCCCATATTCTTCTTTGCCCTTGCGGATGGCCTGCACCGCCCCCGCCGTGGTGACGTGCATGATGTGCACCGCGCGGTGGAACTCAAGGCCGAAGTCTATGGCGCGTTTTACCGCCAGGTCCTCGCTTTCTCGCGAGATGCCGGGCAGCTTCATCCGCCAGCTCACGTCCCCGTCGTGCATTACGCCGTTGCGCATCAGCCGCCTGTTCTGAGCATGGAACAGCACACGCACCATCCGGTCCTGCGGCAGCGGCGCCCTGTCCAGCGCCTGGAACACGTTGCGCAAAACGCTGTCGTCCTCCACGTCGTCGCCGTCGTCGGTAAAAAGCGTGCAGCCTACTGCCAGCAGCGGCTCAAACTCTACCGGCTGCTCACCCTTGCGCCCCACGGTCAGCGCGCAGGCGGGCCTTAGCGTCGGCAGCGCCCCGTTACCCCGCGCGGACATCGCCTGCCGCCGCAGTTCAATCTGCATCTCGCATATCTCCGCCCGGTCACACGCCGGGTTCGTGTTGGGCATACTCACAACCAGCCCGTATCCGCCCATCGCGGCCGCGGCAAGACCGGTGGCAATGGTCTCCTTTTCGGGGTTGCCCGGCTCGCGAAGGTGCGCGTGCAGGTCGCACAGTGCTGGAAGCACCCACATACCCGTAAGGTCCACCTCACGCACGCCTTTAGGCTTGAGCAGGTCGGTATGGGCGATATCAACGACGACACCGTCGGCGATGCGAAGGTCGTGGGGTCCGAGGAATCGTTCCCCGGTGAATAATTCCGCATTGCGAAAGATAACCTCGCTCACCACGTTCACCGGGATGTGATAATACCACACACGAGGGGAAATCCGGCGCTGCAACGTTCTTCCTTAGGGGCAACTCACGAATTGTCCTCCCCCCAGAGTACGCGGCACTGATTAGTGCCGCTCCTGATCGCTGGGCCAGCCAGTCGCCGACGCGCCTAGCCTACTCAATGAGAGCCTTTCCCCTCCTACATCCTACTTCTCCCCATCCTCCGGCTGCCTAAGCCACCCCCCTACGGCGAGTCGGTAACTTCCAGCGGCTCGACAGGGATGCCGTCGCTCCAGAGCCCCATGCTCTTCTGGTCGTAACTTCCTCCCAGCGCAAAGTCGCGCAGCTCACCGCGAAAGGCGCACGCCATCAGCGCATCCGCGAGCTTCCAGAAGCAGTAGTAATCCAGCGCGTTCACCGGCTCGGCTTCCATAACCTCGGCCACCGCCAGCCGCTTGCCCAGCCTATCGCGCAGCCGGTCGCGCAGCCGCGCGCGCTTTTCCTCGCGGTAATCCTCATCCGGCGCCAGCGGCGCGAAGTGCCCCGCCACGAGCTGCGGCGAGCCGTGCCGGTCGCTCTTGGCGATTACGTAGTCCTTGTTGCGCCAGGGAACGTTGTTCGCGCCGTAGAATATGTTGCGCGCCGCGCTGCTGCCCGCTAAAAAGTCTTCCTCGCACACGACGCAGAGCAGCAGCGTATCTTCGGGTATCTCGCCGTAATCGCGCATAATCCCCTGCACGTGCTTGCCGATGCCGAACGCGTCCGCTATGTTGGAGTTCTTGCTGTCGCCCGGCGCGACGACCATCACCGCCTTGGGCATGGGCATCCAGCCCGACGCGGCCTCGCACGCCAGGTTCGCCGCAATCACGCCGCCCAGCGAATGGCCAATGAGCGCCAGGTGTTCCCGCTGCGGCTTCACCTCGCCTTCCTGCAGCACCGCCAGCGCGCTGTTTATCGCGTCCAGCGCATTGTCCGTCATCTCGCTTGGCGGCGTGGTCAGGTCCGCCTGGTAGCGCGGGTAGATGACGATGTTGCCCTTGCGCACCAGATGCTCGATCCACGCGCCGTACGACACCGGGTCCATCCCGCCCCAGCCGTGCAGCAGCACGACCACCGGCGCTGACGAGGGCTGCGGGTCATCCGGCGTGTAGAGCCAGAACGCATCCGCGCCCGCGCCCAGGTGCGCCTTGTTTACCGCCCCGTGCAGGTAATCGTGCCCGCCCGGGCCCTTGAACGGCTGGTTCGGAGGCGTGGGCTCGGCGGCATAGGCGTATGCGCTGAGAAGCATCACGCCCGTAAGTATCATCGCAAGTAACCGTATCGCTTTCATTATGTCCCCCGCAGGCCTGGCTGCACACGTGCATCCAGTATATCAAGGATGCGCCGCGAGCGCAGCATTAGGAGAGCGCCACGGTTTACGAATATGACCTATGCTGCCGGAAGCGTTTGGATTGTGTTATAATGAGAGCATAGTGTAATATGAGGTATTATGAACCAGGAGGTCACGAATAATGGGAAAGACAAAATATGACAGGGGGGGGGCAGGCGCTGTTATGGGCACTTAGTTTTG
>JAGGTK010000041.1 GCA_021163765.1 bacterium | reverse complement strand
CGCAGGCGAGTATTCCGCCTTTCTCACTGTCACCAACGCCTATGGCGAAGCCTCCCATCCCTTCACCCTCACCGTCTCCGAACGCGACATGTGGGCGCACACCTGGGGCGGATTCCGCGACGAAGAAGCCGAGGATATCTGCATTGATGATGCGGGCAACGTGTATGTGCTGGCCTACACTAACAGCTTTGGGATCGGGGCGGACGATGTGCTCTTGCTCAAGTACAGCCCTCAAGGCGATCTGCTCTGGAGCAAAACATGGGGAACCGAAGTGAGTGATTCACCGGCTGGACTGGTGTTGATAAAGGATAAACTCATAGTGGCAGGTGATACGTATGTCTCCGGTGAGCAACGGTCCGATGTTGTGCTTCTCACCTACGACTTGGATGGGCAGCTGTTATCGCAAGTAACATGGGGAACAGGGGACTACGAGCGAGCGAGCGCATTAGCAGCAGATTCCGGGGGGAATCTGTACGTCGTAGGATACACGTTGCCATATGGCTCGGACGACCATGACCTCCTCATTGCCAGTTTCACGGTTAATGGGGAGTTCAGATGGGCCAAGTGCTGGGATAGAGGTTATGAAGACAGCGCGAGCGGGGTTATGGCCGACCCAACAGGGAGCCTTTACGTATGCGGCGGTACGGAATCCTTAGCTGGTGTATCGGGCGATGCCTTAATCCTTAAGTATGACGCAGAAGGGAATATCCTTTGGGGAAGAACATGGGATGCAGGGCATCTTGAGGGTGCAGCGTCCGCGGCTCTGGACCGCAACGGAGACTTGTTCATTGGCGGAGGGCAGTGGAATCTGGACGAGGAGCGGAGCTACGGAATCCTGCTGAGACTCGCGGCGGACGGAGATTTGGCCTTCTCACTGAGAACCGATGGCGCGGGAGGAATCGAACTTGGCCCCGACAGTGGGCTCTTTGGGCGCGGCCAAGATGCAAGCACAGGTCAAAGCCGTGGTTTAGTCCAGAAATTTGACCAAGACGGCCATTCTATCTGGTGCAAAGTGTGGAACGCAGACTGGTCATGGGGTTTCTGCTTCGGGTGGGATGTCGACGGAAATGGGTACTTCGCAGGATGCTCCGACTCTAACGGTGGTGTCTGGGAGGATAAGGCCGACGCTGAAGCAACTGCCATTGGCGGGACCATTGAAGATGCCGGTGGTACGGGAAGGGAGCTGTACGCCGAAATGACACCTGCAGAGGGCGTTGAGACTTCGCCAGAAGGCACTCAAGACACTGGAGGCGGAAGCAGTGACGTGCTGTTGATAAAGAACATTCCTTGGTAACTTACGCCGAAGCCGTGGCTTAGGCGTTGAACTGAATATATTGTGCGGAATAAACCACAGGATTCGACAAAGGAGGAGGAGATGAAGAAAATAACTTACATCGCAGTGATAACGCTTGTTGCGTTGCTCCTATTGGCAATTGGCTGTGGAGGAAGGCACAGCCCGCAGAAACAGACCGTGGGAGCGCCCATTCCCACGACAGGAACAACGGAGAGCGTTACCGACTTACCACAGACGAACGCCTTCACGGAGGAAGACTACCGGCTTATGGCCATGCCCTACGAAGAGCGCCTGGCCTATCTGGAGCAAAGGCCAAAAGCCCTGGTCTTTGAGATGCACGGGATTGTGGTTGCCTAGCTAGAGCGCGGCGTAGCCAGCAAGAGAGTGAACAGCGTCAATCTTCCAATTAACAGGACACCAGTATTCCCAATAGATGTGCCGGGCGCGTTGTAGAAGGCGCACAGATGGCAGAAGCGTGTTTAGTGCGCGGGCAAGTCGTGAACTTGTGCGCCTTGGGCGCATAAACTCCTGTAAAGCACTGTAAGAGCCGGGCTAGTGAGCCCGGCGTACTCCAGGTGTGGAATCGATTCTAGCAGGAGCAATTCGGGGCTGGAAAGCCCCGACTCCACGGTTGGGGAGAAACTGTCGGTGGCACCGGTGTCTCGCCCATGATTCAGGTGGTTCGCAGTCGGGACGCCTGCGCCACCGCAAGTTGGAGTGGCGGCCTCCCCTTCGGTGGTGAACCCCTCAGGGCGATACCGCAGGCCGCCACATTTCAATCGCGCAGCCTGGAGACTTGTCCGCCTGTGGAGGACTGCGCGTCCCGATTTTGAGGGTTCCACGAGGCGCGGTATGCGCCGCCAATGATATAATTTATATGTGGGGGAAAGGGTAGTGAAGCTGGCGGTATTTATCTCCGGCGGGGGCAGCACGCTCAAAAACATTATCGACCGCATCGCGGACGGAAGCTGCCGCGCTAAAATCGCCTGCGTCGTCTCGTCGCGCCGCAAAGCCAAGGGCGTGCAGTTCGCCGAGGACGCGGGTATCCCGACAATCGTCGTGCCGCGAAAGAGTTACGACACGCCGGAGGAATTCTCAGAAGTGGTGACGAGTGGCATTGACCCGTTCGCGCCGGAGCTGATAGCGTTTGGCGGGTTTATGAGCCTGTACGTGTTTCCGCCGCGCTACCACGGGAAGATTATCAATATCCATCCGGCGCTGCTGCCGTGTTTCGGCGGCAAGGGGATGTACGGCGACCGGGTGCATGAAGCGGTGCTGAAGGCGGGCTGCAAGGTCACCGGCTGCACGGTGCATTTCGTGGATGAGGAATACGACAAGGGGCCGATTATCGCGCAGCGCGCCGTGCCGGTGCTGGACGGCGACACGGTGGAGACGCTGGGGGCGAGGGTGCGCGCCACCGAGCGCGAGCTTTACCCCGAAGTCATCAACTGGTTCGCCGACGGGCGCGTCGTCCTGCAGCCGGACGGCAGAGTGCGGGTGGCGGGCCGCGAGCTGCTGGGGGAGGTGCAATGATAGAGCCGGAGACCATTGCTAAGGTCGCCGAGCTTATGGTGAAAGCCAGGCGCGCGGTGGTGCTGACCGGCGCAGGAGTGTCGGCCGAAAGCGGCGTTCCCACGTTTCGCGGCAAGGACGGATTCTGGCGGGACGAGGACGTTACGCAGCTCGCCACGCTGAAAGGATTCCTCGCCGACCCGAAGAAAGTGTGGGAATGGTACGACTGGCGGCGCGGGCAGCTAAAAGAAGTCGAGCCGAACCCGGGGCATTACGCGCTGGCGGAATGGGAGAAAACAGTCGTCGGGCGCGGCGGGTCGTATTCGCTGATTACGCAAAACATTGACGGCCTGCACGAGCACGCGGGCAGCAAAAACATACTGGAGCTGCACGGGAACATCTGGTACGCGCGGTGCCTGAAAGGATGCACTGCCGAGCTGAAATATCTGCCCGACACGCCGCTGCCCGAATACCCGCCGCCGTGCCCCTGGTGCAACAGCATTTTGCGGCCGCACGTCGTGTGGTTCGGCGAGCAGCTCGACCCGGCGATTACCGAGGAGAGCTTCACCGTGAGCGGGGCGGCGGATCTGATCCTCGTCGTGGGGACTTCGGCGCAGGTGTATCCCGCCGCGGGGCTGCCATACGTCACGAGCCGCGCCGGAGGAACGGTTGTGGAGATAAACCTTGAGCCGACGGAGCTTAGCTATGCGGCGGATTTCGCGCTGCACGGCAAAAGCGGGGAGATACTGCCGGAGCTGATGGATAAGGTCAAGGAGCTGGGCGGTTGAGCGTGAGGATTGCGAGCTGGGCGGCAATGGCGCTGCTGCTTGCGGCGTGCGTTCCGGTTCCGCGCGAAGAAACAGCAGTGGTGCCGGAGACCGCGCAGCCGCCACCCGTGTCCGCCGAGCCTGCGGTGCAGGAATACTCGCCGGTTGCGTTTCTCGACGAATCGCTTCACGTGCGGGGCCGGGAGCTTTTTTACAGCCCCAACGGGCGGACGCTGAAGCAGGCTGCGTATTACGCCGGAACCGACCGCGTGCTGGCACTGGTAACGGCTTACGACACCGTCCGGCTGGAGGACCGGGCGGGGAAGCTCTATCTCGTTGACACGCAGGACGCGTCCGAGGTCTTCCGGCTAAAAGGCGCAAAGACAGTGCTGAGCTTTATAAAAGCGCCCGACGGCGGCGTGTATTACCATGCGCTGGAAGAGGGAACCGCCGAAACCGCAGGGAATGAAGCCGAGCAGGAAGGATTACTGGGGCGCGAGGGCGCGGTGGACGTTGATGTCGTGTTGCACCGCTTGGATACGACAGGCGAGGATACGACGGTGCCGGTTGGGCGAGCGTTCCTGGAGAGCGTTACGCGCGGTGGAAAACTGCTGCTGGCGCACGTGAGCGGAATTACGCCATTTGGCGGCTATTATATGCGCGGGCTGACCACCCGCTGGTCGCTGTATGATGCGGAAGTTAAGGCGGACGAGCGCGAGTTTGATTATAAGCCGCTGCTTTCGCCCGACCTCTCGGTTGCGCTGGACGTGGTGCGCAATTACGACGCCAGCGACTATGAGAACTCGTACTTCGCGCTTTACCAGGGGACGCCCGAACAGCCGGGTGCGGAGCTGAGGCTTGTGTATTCCTGCCCCTATTTCGTCACGCTGGCCCCGGACAGGTGGGACCCGGTGGTGCAGTTCGTGGACGACAAGCGGGTGCTGCTGAGCCGGTTTGTGCCGGCGGAAACGAGCGGCGAAGACGAAGCGTCCGTCCCCAATGTGAAGGGGAAGATCACGCTGGAGCTTTTTGACCTCACCAACCACAGCCTGAAGGATGTGCTCAGCGACGCCTCGCCGCATCTCAACGTGCTGTGCCGACCTGGGGATCCGGTGTTTTATTACAGCAGTTACAAGATTACCGGCCTGAACCGGGTGCATTCGGTCTGCGCGGCGGCGCTGGACGGCTCAAAGGTCCGCGTGCTGGCGCAAAACGACATAGCGCGGCGGGTAAGGCTGATGGACCTGGATGCCACAGGCGGGAAGCTGCTGGTCATTGAAGATTACGAGACCGCTGCGGGGAATTACTCGCTGCTCAGGGAGCTTGCGTTGAGCGAAGCGCCGCTGCCCGTGCCGGAAGAGAGCGGAGCGAGTGCGGGGGAAGATGCGCCGGCCGAGCCGCTGGAAGGCAACGCGGAGCCAGGCCCGCCACCGATAATGATGCCCGGTGAGCGCACGTAGGCGACCCGCAGCCGCTACTGAGAGGCGCCAGCAGTGAAGCTTCGCAGCCGCGCCTGCAGATATGCCAGGTATTCGGCGTTGGCTTCGCGCTGAAGCGAGTCTTCAATTGAATGCAGGTCGTCGGTGGCCAACATCCGTTCTTGGTCGAACGACTCCTGCCACCGCTCTACTTTTGCGGTGACGCTCTCCTTGCGTATCCGCAGCTCGTAAAGCGCTTCCTCGGACTGCGCGAGGGCTTCCTGCGCCAGGTAGTAGTTGATCAGGTCAAGCTGCGACCAGAAGTAGCGTTTGCGGTCGATGTAGTACTGGATTCTGAGCGGTGCTTCCTCCAGTTGCGCCTCGGTGTTAATCTGCTCGGTTTTCGCAGCGAACGTGCCTTCGGCGATTTCGGAAAACCGCTCCAGGCGGTCCGCCAGCGTGTGCAGAAGGTCAAGCGTTTCGGGGAAAAACAGCGCCCGCGGCAGGCTGTTTAGCGCAGCCCGGGCTTCGTCATTCTCCTCGTTCAGCCTGTCCAGCGCCTGCCGGATGCCCAGGCGCTCTTCGGGTTCGCGGTACTGCTCGATGATTTCTATCGTCTGCTCCACCCATGCGTCGGCGGCTCTCGCAAGGACGCCGCGCACTTCGCGCAAAGCCTGCTCCTGCTGCGTTTTATCCTGCTGGAACTGGCCGTAGTCGCCCGCGACGGCGAGGGCTGCGTATGCCAGCACCAGCAGCCACGGCAGAAACATAAGCCGCCTGTCTTCAAGCCATTTCACGACGCAAGCCCTTATTATTTTACCGCCCCGCGCCCCGATGCGCGTGAATGGACTCTTCGCTCTTCAGGATGGAGTCGTGCGTGTAGCCGAAAAAGTCGCTGACGCCGCGCGCGGCGCGTGGCTATGGCAACTCTGCGAGGAGGGGATTTCCTAATGACTTGACGTGCCGCTTTTTTTTTGTTAAGCTCTTACTCGATTGGTTTTAGCTCGCAGTTCTTTCAGCGCTTATCGCGAAGCGCAAGGGAGGAAACTATGAGGGGGCTTTTGAAAGCTCTGACTGTTGGGATTCTTATAGGGAGCTGCATAGTTCTTACATGGTATCTCGGGTATGCGAAGATTCACCCGCCAGACCTTATTATCGGCGACTGCATCGGGGAAGTACCAGTTAGTCTTCAAATAGTGGGCCCCTTCTTGTGCAACGGGACGTGCCCCACTCTTGGCCCACCTGACCCCGGAAAGTGCGTTTTTGTGGGAAACGACTACGAGCCCATATGGGCGGAAGTTGAGAACTACGAAAACACAGGGACATACACTTGGCTGCATTACCTTGACGGGGATTGCACGGATCTCCTCTCAGACCAGTGTTGGTTTTTTGACTGCCCTGACGAGGTGTTCTGGGAAACCTACAACGACTTCTGGTATAACTACATCGAGGTCGACCCAGAATGTCCGCGATGGTAAACTTACCTATGCAGACATTTAGGAACAGAGCCAATTACAGGCGACGCCATAAAGCCCATTTATCTTATTTGAGGAGGTAACAAGCATGATTTCTGATAGCAGGTTCAATAAAATGTTAGGGCGGAGCGCGTTTAGCGTATTCGCCGGATTAGTTATAGCTTTCATCATCTATGGATGCACCGCACCAAGTTCGACTGAAGACGCTCTTTTGGATACTAATACACGTACTGTCGCAGACCTGACGAACGAGGACTTAGACGCTTTGGAGAACAGGCTCCGCGAAATCCGCAGCCAGACACTGCCCAGCTACCCCGATAACCCTATACTGCTAGTTAAAAGCGACTGGCCATTTGAGTGGAAGGGTTACGGCAATCCTTTTCAGCTGCGGCCATACGAGGAGAAGGTCTTTCCCAAAGTAGAGCACCAGATACCTCCGGAGATGACCACGGAAGAGCTGATGCTGGCTTTCGGCTGGGTTCACAAAAACGCCGAGGATTACTACAAGCTGTCGCCTGAGGAACGCTTAGAGTTCGAGAAGAAGCACCCTCAGATTGAAGACAGGGGATTCTGGTCGTTCCAGGTCCATCCGTCCAAAGAGATTGCGAAGAACTGGCTCGATTACTATATCGCAACAGGGAAGAAGGCGGAGCGCCTGGTCGAGGTCGCACACTGGAGAGGCTGTGACAAGCTTATCCTTGAGGGAACTCCGGTTGAACGCAGCGATGCGCTGGACCGGATAACCAGCCCGGTGACCGGTGACCTGATGGAGATCAACCACCCGCAGTTCTCGGCGGGGAATATGCATATTGACGCCTTTACGCTGCAAGAGCTTAAGGACGATTTCGGCGTTGACGTGTCCAAATTCGACGAGGTTCGTATCCATCAGGGGCTTACTGAAGAGGACACGGTAATCGCGTTCTATCGCGTATACGGCACCAAGGGCACCGTTAAGACAGGTTGGATTTTACGCAGCCGCGATAATCAATACGTCGGATCTGAGTCCTTCTAGAGTGTTTTACGTTGAAATCTCCGCTTCGCAAATGGACCAGTGTATCTCCGCTGGCTTTTAGCGGAATGCTATTGCTGTTTGGTGTTGCAGCCTGTATGCCTGCGAACGCGAACCGTGCTGAACGCAAACAGAGCAAGGTCGTCCTGCGACCGACAACTGATCGGTTCGTCTGCAAGAGCGGGATGACCCTGGAGGTCACTAAAGGCGACAGCGGGGAGATTGTTATCACCGCGGACAGCCTTGACGCTAAGTACGTAGCGAGGGAAGATGCGTGGAAGATACTGCCGCTCTACACTGAGCCACTTACGGGCGTTCCCGAGCCGGTGGAGGTTGCGACGGAGAAGCTGTCGCCGGCTGAACTGATGCTGCTCGACGGGTTCTGCTGCTGCTGGTGGGACGAGAAGGATAAATACCGCCACATTAGGCCGCTCGTATTCGCGGTAGTATCTATCGATGAGGCGTGGGGTTCCTACGGGACATTGCCAACCGGAGATTATGGCCTGCTGTTTCCCGGATCGCCGCCCAGCGAATCCCGCGCGGAGAAGCTCTGGGCCCTGAAAGAGCGGAAGTGGCATACCAATGCCGTGGTTTTCTTCAACCCGCTTCGAGGAAGCATCATCCGGGTGAATCCGCCGGAGGAGAAATCGCCGGGAGACATCTATCTGGAGCCGCTCGAGCTTACCGATTCCCAGCTAGCGGAGGTTGAGCCGTTTATCTCCAGGCGCAAGGCAATGCCTTCACCCGCTTTCCTGATGACGATATATGGAAGCGAAGGGGAGCCGATTATTCGCGGCGTGCTCTTTATTCAGAAGGTGGGCGTGCACCGCGTGGTCATTCCTCGGAGGGAGACTGGCTCTGCTTCGGACTAAAGGTAGGGAACGCTATCCGATAACTAACCGCGGCGGACACGGCGCAGCCGGTGCTGTGATATACTCGCGCCATCAGGTCGCAACTGGTCAACTTCGCCAGTGGCAGCAAGGGCAACTGCTCCTTGCTCACGCTGGGCGGAAGGCATTTCCTTATTGACAGCGGCATTTCCCACCGGCGGCTCACCGAAGGGCTGGCCGCGCAGGGGCTGGGCACGGACGACATAGAAGCGGTGCTCATCACCCATACCCACACCGACCACGTAAGCGGCCTGCCGGTATGGTTTCGCAAGACAGCGCTGCGCTTCATCGTCCCGGAAATGGCGCTGCGCAGAGTCTCCGTGTGCATGGGTGGTGACGCGCTGGGGTCGCGCCTGTTCAGCTTCGTTCCCGGCGAGGACTACGCGCTGGACGGCATAATGTTTCATCCGTTTCCGGTGGAGCACGACGCGCCGGAAACAGTGGGATTTGGCTTCGATGACGGAACGGCGCGTTTCACCTACCTGACCGATCTTGGCGGAGCGGATGAGCGGCACATGGGTTTTTGCGCCGGCGCGGACCTTGTGTTCCTGGAAGCCAACCACGAGCCGGAGCTGGTGGAAGTATCCAGCTATCCGGCGGCGCTGAAGCGCAGAATCCTCAGCCCGAAAGGGCATCTCAGCAACAAGCAGGCGCTATCGCTGCTTGCGTCGCTGAAACAGCCACCGCGCAAGGTCATCCTGGGGCATCTGAGCGAGGTTAACAACTCGCCAGAGAGGGTGCGGGAGAGAGTTGATGAGTTCGGTATTCTGCGGATTGTTAACGAAGTCCATATAGCCAGCCAGCGCAAGCCAACGACAGTCGCCATCTAGCCGCCGCGCTCACTTATACAGCCGCCTGTTGTGTTATAATTCAACAGTAGATTTTTGAATCGCGCGCGAGGAAGCACGCCACCTGTATCCCATAATTTTAATAACGCACTCAGAGGTGCTATATGAGATGGCTCGCGATTATTGGCTTTCTCGTGCTTTTAGTATCGTGCGGAAGCGGCGGTAATCAGCCGTCAGCAGTCAGCGTTCAATTATCAGACGGGGGCGGTATCCTGCAGGCAGCAAGCGAACCCGCATCCCAGTCCCTTGACGAAGCGCTGGCGGAGCTTGACGCGCTTCAGGCTCCGGAGGGCGTTGACGCGGCGCTGTTTCGGGAGCTTAAGGACGCACTGGCGTCTCAGCTCGGGTCTCGGCCTCCCATTTCAGCAGACGCCGCGAAGAACGTGTGCCAGGCGCCCGTCGGCGACCACAATAAGCCCTTTGACCTGACGCTGGTGGATATGGGCAATGGCGAATACCGGTTGTTGTGGCACGAGGTGAACATCGGCGACTACGACAACAACGGCACGGTTGCCATAGCGGACATCACTCCAATCGCGATGCACTATGGCGAGAGTTGCGAGCCTGCCGATATGAACTGTCCCATAGCCCTTATCGACAGCAGCGGGAACAACAAGGTTGACATCGCCGACATCAGCGGGATAGCGATGAACTTCGGGACGAGCCTGGCGGGCTACAACGTGTATGTTGACGGAGCTTTGCATCCTGGCGAGGGTGGCCTGTCCGTAACGCGTCCGGCTGAGCCCGGCGCTGAGCGGGTGGGTTACAGCTATTCGCTTGAACTTGGCGGGCTGGTGAACGTAACGGTGCGGCCTGCGGACCCGGGAGGCGCCGAGGGTGTGGAGAGCGACGCGGCGCAGCTCGGCACGGGCGACGCGCCGGCGGCGCCGCAGAACCTGGATGCGTCAGCGAGCGAGGCTATTGGCGCGGGCAGGATCCTGTTGACCTGGACGGCAAACACGGAAGATGACCTGGCAGAATACCGGCTGTATCGCACCGACGGGGTTGTTGCATACGAGCAGGTCGCCACAATCTCCAGCACCACGTTCCCGCTTATGTATACCGACGACAACGACGAAGCGCTGCTGGAATCGGGCGTGGAGTACACGTATTACCTGACGGCGGTGGACGAGGACGGGTTCGAGTCCGCTCCCAGCGAGGAGGCTGCCGCAGCGCCGTACTTTCCGGCAGCGCCTACGGCACCGACCGCACTTGACGCTTCTGATGAAACGGACCCGTACGGGCTCTGCATCGCTCTTGACTGGGTGGCTTCAGAGTCTCCCTACCTCCAGGGCTACGAGGTGTTCCGGAAAGCCGAGGGCGAGACCGAGTTTGCGGCGGTTGCGACGGTCGGGTCAAGCGGGGCGTCATTTATGGACAGCGGCCTTACTGAAGGCGTGACCTACACGTACCGTGTGCAGGCTTACGACACCTACAACCAGCGCAGCGACTTCAGCAACGAGGATTCGTCGCTTTGTTCGCCCTATGTGGCAGTGGAAATCCTGTCCGTGAGCGCGCCTCAGACCACTTACGGCTTCGGGGAGACGGCGAAGCTTACGGCGGACGTGACCAATCCGGCTGCCACAATCACGTGGGCAGCCGACGCCGGCTCGTTCCCCGGCGGCAACACGGGAAGGGCTGTTACGTGGGTGCCGCCGGGCACCGCGTGCAAGGTCAGCTTTAATGTGAACGCGGACGACGAGACGACCAGCGACAGCGATAACTCGCTTGAGGTTGTATCCACTACGATGTACAACCTCGGCCCTGCGCCGGGGTTCAGCCTGTCCAGCCGTCAAGGCGTAGCGCTCTCGACCTATCTGGGCAGCCAGTGCGTGATACTTCTCAGCTTCGACGACTACTGCTGAACTTTCCCGCATTCGAAGGAGTTTCCTTCGACAGTTCCCATCTACCATAGTTACGCGAGCGAGAACTTCGCCTATCTCGGAAACTACGCGGTGAGCCTGGGCACGATGGCAACCGAGATGACGCAGCAGGGATACAGCCCCGACAGCGATATTACCAACTATTATTACGATCCCGGCAGCTCGGTGTTCAACTCGTATTGCTCGGTGTTCGGCGTTGGCGGCAGGCCGTGCACGGCGCTGATTGACCGCGACGGGAACGTGCGTTACTGGGGCGGCGCGGTAGTGAGCCACGAGGCAGATTGGCGGTCGCGGATTGAGGAGCTGCTCTAGGGGCGTAGCGGCCGGAAGCAGCCTTATGGCAGATATCACAAGCGGGCGCGGCTTTATAGCTGCGCCCGCTGCTTTTTAGAATAGCGCGGCGATAACTGCGTGATTTCCGGTAGGATATAATCCCGGTGATTCAACGCCCGGAGAAGAAACCGCGTGGCCTGCGTTTTATCGTGAGGAGAACTCTCATGAGAAGACTGATTCTGATTGCGTTTTTACTTGTGTTCGCGTCCTGCGGCGGGGGCGGCGCGAAGATTGCGCCGTTGCCCGAATTATCCAGCTGCGATTTCACGCTCGCCGACGTGTCAGTCACCGGAGACGGGCGACTGGTAGCCGCGGTAGCCGGGAGCGCGGCGGTGCCGGAAGTCGTGGTGAGCGTGGAGGAGGCGCAGGGATTGAAGGGCGCGTTCTTTACGCTGGAGTTTCCAGAGGACAAGTATCACGCGACGAGCGTGGAGTTCGGCGATTTTCTGGGAGCGGCAGGAGAGGTAATCAGCCTTGCCATCACCGACCGAGCAGGTGAAGTGCCGGCGGGCATTGTGATGATACATCCGGACAGCGCGTGCGGCGTGAGCGGCGAAGGCGTTGTGGCGCGGATACGCTTCGCCTCCGGCACCGCAGGCCCGGCGAGGGCTGCAAGCGCCCCGCCCACGGGTGATGCCAACAAGCCCTACGACCTGACGCTCGTCGAGACGGGCGGGGCAGACGAATACGCGCTAACGTGGCATGAAGTCAATACAGGCGACTACGACAACAGCGGGGCGGTGGGGATTTCGGATATTACGCCGCTCGCGATGCATTACGGCGAGTACGTGACCGACCGGAACTCGCAGGCCGCGCTGGTTGATTCCAGCGGGGATTTCGTGGCGAACATCGCCGACATCACAGGTATCGCGATGAACTACGGGAACGTGCTCGCGGGATACAACATATACGTGGAGGGCTTTGTAGACCCTATGCCGAACGTGGACGGGATGGGAGACCTCTCGGTGATGCGCCCGGAGATTCCGGGAACCGAGCGCGTGGCTTACAGCTACGACCTAACTCTGAGCGTGATGCTGGGCGTTACGGTGGTTGCGGCCGATGCGGAAGGCGTTGAGGGCGCTGCAAGCGCCCCTGCCACAGTCAGCGGCGCAGCGCCGCTGGCGCCGGCAGGCCTTACCGCAGCCGCCGGTGAGGGAATCGGCGTGGGGAAAATAGAACTTTCGTGGACGGCGAACACGGAGGCTGACCTGCTGGAATACCGCGTTTACCGGCGCGCCGGCGCGGGCGGGTTTGGGCTGGTGGCTTATGTGCTGCCGGTTCCGGAGCCGTCCTACACGGATGGCAGCGGTGCCGGTCTGCTGGAGCCCGGCGTCTTGTACACGTATTACGTCGTTGCCGTGAATACGGCGGGGATGGGTTCTGAACCCAGCGCCGAAGCCGGAGACTCGCCGTTTTACCCCCCGCCGCCGCCCGCACCGGAGTGGATTGAAGCTGAAGGCGTCTCCGACGGCATTGACGTTTCATGGGGCGCAGTGGAATCGGACTACCTCGCAGGCTACGAAGCCTGGCGGCGCGGGCCGGCAGAGGGGGATTTTGCACTGCTGCTCACTGTAAGCGGTGATCAGACCGGCTTTAAGGACAGCGACGGGCTGGTGCAGGGCGAGACTTACAGTTACAAGGTGCGCGCCTTTGACAGCTACGAGCGGGCTGGCGAGTTTTCCAGTATCGCCAGCGCCGCGTACAATCCCACAGGCGAGCTGGCGATTGTGAGCGTCACAACCGACCGCACGACCCTGCAGGTGGCTTCGTCCGAGCGGGCGCATCTGGCGGTGGAGGTTAGCGACCCGTCTGCGGACATTACCTGGGAGGCGACGGATGGCTCGTTTGCCGGCGGCGACACGGGAAGCGAAGTGACTTACGCCCCGCCGGACACGGGCGGCGCGCGGCACGTCACCATCACCGTAACCGCCGAGCGCGGCGCGGACACGGCGGACGGCTCAATCGCGCTTATCATCACGACGCTGGAAGACCTGGGAGCGGCGGTTGATTTCTCCGCTCCAAGCTTCAGCACGCCTGCC
>JAGGTK010000058.1 GCA_021163765.1 bacterium | reverse complement strand
GGAGCTACAGAACCTGGTCATCAATCTGCGCTCGCAGGAGATTATGCGCGTGCTGACCCTTGTTATGGCGATTTTCGTCCCCATCACCTTCATCACCGGCTTCTATGGCATGAACCTGCCCAACCTGCACGGCACGAATATGGGTCACGCCCTTCACACCATCTGGATACTGGACGGAATTATGCTGGCGATTACCGGCTGGTTCCTGTATTACTTCTACCGAAAGGACTGGCTCTAATCATTGGCTGAAAAACCTCTGAACAGCGCGGGGGACCGAACCGACCCGTTCCTCCAATCTTCAGCGCCGCCTTCAAGCGAGGAATTGCTGACGGAATCTGGCGGAGCGAAGCTCGCTCGCGTCCGGCGGGGCGACCACACCCAGCTTCGGTGGACGCACGGCAGCCCGCCTGATTTCCTCGATGACCTGCTGCCGGGACTGCCGGATTTCCTGCCGGGCTGCGAGGACCTGTTGCTGCGGGAATTCGGCTACACCGCCAGCGACTTTGACTTCACAGCCGGTGACGCTGCATCTCAGCTCACAGCCACGGAAATGCTTCCTCTGCTTGCCCAGGCGTACGAGCTGTGCCGGCAATTCGGTGCGCGCGGGCTTGGGGTGTCGGCGTTCGAGCCCGAACGCCTGTACTTGCGGAATCAAGACCGGAGCTGGCTTTCGGGGCTGAACGATTTCCGGCTCCAGTTCTACCACCTCGAAGACCTTTCGCCGGACGCAGAGCCGTTCGCGCTCACATCAAAGCTCGCGGAGTGGCTCCTGCAAATCCTCAGCGAGCGCGGGAGGGGCGCAGGCAGTCTGGCGGAAAACCTGGACGCAATTGCGGCCTTCGTAAAGGCCGTTGCCTTAGCCCCGTCTCAATTCGAAAGCACCGTCCTGCGCCTTCGTATTGCACTTGAAGCCACGGCGAGAACGGACGTGGGCCTGAAGCGCGACAACAACGAGGATGCATATCTGCTTCTGAACAGCCGGCTTGAGGGCGCAGGGGAGTCCTCCTCGCTGTTCGCGGTGGCGGACGGCATGGGCGGTCACAATGCGGGCGAAGTTGCATCTTCGCTGTGCATGGAGCTTCTGCGCTTTTACTCGGGCCTGTGGCCGCTTGCGAGGAGCAGTCGCAAGCGTTCAGTCCTCCCGTACATCACCAGGCACCTGAAAGCCATAAGCGAGGAAATATACGAGAGCGCGGCTGCAAGCGCTGAGCAGGCAGGCATGGGGACTACCCTAACCGGCGTGTTTGCAACCTGCCACGGTGACCCTCGCTCAGGCGTGCCGCTCGTTTCACTGAATAATTACATCTTCCACGTGGGCGATTCACGCGCATTCGCTTTGAACGGGGCAGAACTTAGGCCTCTTACCCGCGATCATTCCTACGTCCAGCAGCTCATCGATTCGGGTGCGCTAACGGAGGATGAGGCGTTTGAGCATCCCCAGCGCAACGTCATATCGCAGGGAATGGGAATCGCTCCTGAAATCAATCCCGATGTCGCATGTTTCGAGATGCCGCTGGACGCTTACACCGTCATCTGTTCGGACGGCCTGTCCGACCTGGTGCGAAAGCCCCGTCTCATCGAACTCGCCGGGGAGGCCGAGTCCGCCGATACTCTTGCTGACGCGCTGGTGCGTGAAGCGCTTGTCGAAGGGGGCAAGGACAACATTACCGTGATAGTCCTAAAGCCGCGTGTGACATTCGAAGAATGACAGGCTGGCACATCTGTGGCCTGAACACACACTGGCTAAGGAGGAAAGGATGATCTGGCAGGAATACGTGAAAACACTGACTGAGACTCTCGACCTTAAAGGCCATATTATCGCCCTCACCTACACCTACGACGATATTGAAGGTGCGAGCAGTGAGCCTTGCCGGGTCTGTAACGCACTGATGAAGGCGCACCACGGCGAGACGATAGCATTGACGGCTAAGAACTCCACATGCCCCGGTGGCACCTGGCACCTGGGGCTCGGTGACCCTCCCAGCGGCGAAGCGGGGAAAGCGCTGATGAACTTCCTCGTTTATGGCGAGAAGCTCGCTTGCAGCTACGCCACGTTCCACCGGATGATGGCGCTCACATCCCCGCCTCCAAAGGGCGTTGCCGACCACATAGTCTTCGCGCCGATGGACGCAATGCCGCTGGAACCGGACTTAACCATCTTCATCGTCAATGCCGAGCAGGCCTGCCGGCTGCTCACGCTGTACAGCTACTTTACCGGCAAAGCGCCCAGGACTGAGATGATGGGCTCAGGCTGCCATATGGCGGTGGCATATCCGCTGGTTTCAGGCGAGATGAATGTGAGTTTCTCCGACTGGACGGCACGCCCGATGATGAAGATGCAGCCGGATGAGCTCATAGTGAGCGTGCCATACTACCTGCTGCCGGGAATCGTCGAGGCTATCCCCCGCTGCACCGCGGGTACCGCCGAAGGAAAACCAATCTCAGAGTTTATGGCCGGTGCGAATCTGAATGACTGATCCCGTTTGCGAAACCTGAGCGCGATATAGGCTGGTGCTATAATTTACAGGGCATTTATAGCTGAGTGCCCGGCTGCGGCAACGCGGCCGAAGCCCTTACCCTAGGAGGAACATCATGTGTTTAATGGTTGGCAAACCCGCTCCCGATTTCGAGGCTAGCGCCTACATCGATGGGGACTTTAAGAAAGTTAAGCTATCCGATCACAAAGGCAAATGGCTGGTGCTATGCTTCTATCCCGGTGACTTCACCTACGTGTGACCGACCGAGCTGTCGGCGGTCGCCGCTAAGTACAATGAATTGCAGGAACTGGGTGTCAACGTTATGTCAGTAAGCGTGGACAGTAACTTCTCACATAAGATCTGGCAGGAAACGGAGCTCTCCAAAATGGTGGAGGGCGGTGTGCCCTTCCCGATGATAACCGATGCTGGAGGGCGCATCGGCAGCCTCTATGGAGTGTACGACCAGGAAGCTGGAGTTGATGTCCGAGGACGCTTCATCATCGATCCCGAAGGCATCGTTCAGGCGATGGAGGTGCTGACTCCACCAGTGGGCCGGAACGTATCCGAACTCATACGCCAGGTTAAGGCCTATCAGCATCACCAGAAGACGGGTGAAGTCATGCCGTCCGGCTGGCAGCCCGGCAAGCCGACGTTGAAGCCCGGTCCCGGACTTGCCGGCAAGGTCTGGGAAGTCTGGAAGCCCGACAAGGCATTCTAGTCGTCATCGGGTCCTGAGGAACAGTGCTCGGAGCACTAATCGGGCTTAGTGCACCACGCGCTGTGGTAGTTCTATCCTCGGGAGGTTTTGAACACCAACTCAACGCCAAGAAACACGAAGCAAACAAGAATCAGCCCGGCCAATGGAGGTAATTGTCATGAAGAAGATGGACGTAATCGTTGTTGGAGGCAGTGCTGCGGGATTGACGGCGGCAATTACCTGCCGACGACACTATCCGAAGAAGACCGTTCTGATAATCAGGAAGGAAAAGCAGGTAATGGTTCCCTGCGGGATTCCTTACATCTTCGGGACTCTGAGCAGCCCGGAGGAAAACATCGTCCCCGACTCGGTACTCGAAAAAAACGGCATCGAGCTCGCCGTCACTGAAGTCACCGGTATCGATCGGACGAAACGCACACTGAGAACTGAAAACGGTGAAGAGTTCGCATACGAGAAGCTGGTCCTGGCAACTGGTTCAGTGCCTATGATCCCTCCGATCCCCGGCGCGGACCTCGAGAACGTCTTCGTCGTGAAGAAAGACCTCCCACATCTGCAGAAGATGCTCGACTGGCTTAACGAATCATCCAACCTAGTGATTGTGGGGGGCGGCTTTATTGGCGCCGAGTTCGCTGATGAGTGCCGGAAGAACCGCGATATCAAGATTACGATAGTAGAGATGCTGCCGCGCTGCCTGATGCTGAGCTACGACGAGGAGATATGCGCGATTGCGGAGCAAATCGAACGGGAACAAGGGATCGACATCAGGGCGCCCGAGAAGGTGGAAGCCTTCCTGGGAAACGGCGCGGTTAAGGCGGTGAAGCTCGCGAACGGTGAGGAACTTAAGGCCGATATGGTTATTCTGGGGATTGGGTGCGCCCCAAATGCGCGACTTGCAGAGAAGGCGGAACTAGAGCTTGGCTCAACTGAAGGTATCCAGGTGAATCGCTACATGCAGACCAGCGATGACAACATCTTCGCCTGCGGCGATTGTGCTGAGAAAGTCTCTTTCTTTGACGGCAAACCCTCTGAACTCAAGCTTGCTTCTACTGCCACCAGGGAGGCGCGTATAGCCGGCGCGAATCTATTCGGAATGAGCCGCGTCAACGACGGCGTCATCGGCGTTTGGTCAACCGTGCTGGCCGACACCGCCTTTGCGCTCGCGGGCCTCTCGGTAAGAGAAGCGTTGGAGAAAGGCTACAATGTTGTGATAGGGCAAGCCGAAGGACCCAATCGCCATCCGGGAAACATGCCCGAAGCAGCGAATCTAATGGTTAAACTGGTCTTCGAGAGGGGAACTCGCATTATTCTCGGAGGACAGGTCGTTGGCGCCAAGTGCGCCGGCGAACTTATCAACACGATTAGCGCCGGCATCCACGAGAAGATGACGGCCGACGAGGTAGCGCTCTTTGCCATGGGAACTCATCCGGCGCTGACTGCTTCCCCCATCGCCTACCAGCTCACAAACGCTGCTGAAATGGCAATCAAGGCCGCCGAATCTTGCTAGCACGCGCTTGATATCCAGAATCCCTCAGGGCATTGTGGTGTTTGCAGCAGCTGCTATCTTGCGTGCCTTGACGCACTCCCAGAACGCTAGTCCCCCATCCGCTACAATATCCCTGTGGAGTTCGTGATTATCACAATATTCCCGGAGTTCGTGGAGCAGGTGTTCAAGTGGGGTATCCTGCGCCGGGCAGTTGAAGCCGGCAAAGTGTCCTACCAGCTGGTGGACCCGCGCGAGTTCACAGCCGACAAGCACAAGAGCATCGACGATGTGGCCTACGGCGGGCGGCCGGTACTCACCGACGACTACGCGCCGGCGGAGACGCTGAGCTTGGTCTTCCGCTATGGCCAGTCGGGGTCGAGTTGCACCACAATCTGGCCGGTCTCGTTCAGATAGACGGTTATGCCGTATTCTTCGTTGCGCGATTCGACCCGGTAGCGGTTCTCGCTAACGTCAAACATCCTTATCGCAAGGTCGATGTCCGGAATCACTACTTCGTCGCCGTCCACGGCGAAGCGGTGATCGAGATACATATGGCGGCCGGAAGTGAGGTCGTGAAAGGTGCCGTAACGCTGGTTGTCAGCCTGGAAGGAGTTCTGTGCGGAAAGGATGGTCGCGACCGTTGCCTCGGCGTAGAGCCGTAGTTTGTCGCGCATCGGCTCTGGGCTGTAGAGCATTTCAGTGTCGTCTAGTGTGAGCCTGACGGTTACATCTACGGGGATTTCCGCCAGACCCAAAACCACCGTGTAATCCGGGGTGATATGCGTTAAAAAGCGGGTGGGGGCAGCGGGGATAGCGGTCTGCTGCAGCCGCTCAATCGTACTCGTTAGCTCCTCAGGCGCTACCGCCGCGATATAGATAACACCGGGAGTTTCTGGCCCCAGCTCAATGGTCTCGGTGGAGCCGCCGACCTCAAGCTGGAGTTCCATGGCCATGAAACTATACCTGGCGCTGATGCGCTGCGCCTGCAGGTACGCGCGCACTGTCGCCGGTGCGTCATACGACACCGCAGGGATAGTGCACGCGAGCACCACCGCCGCGCTAAACAAAGATAGAATCCTCCTGAAAACCATATGCCACCTCTCCTGTGGGAATGATTCATTATACCGTGGGAGTGATGTGCACAGGCTGACCAGCGCGCATCCCCCATCCGCTACAATATCCCTGTGGAGTTCGTGATTATCACAATATTCCCTGAGTTCGTGGAGCAGGTGTTTAAGTGGGGTATCCTGCGCCGCGCTGTGGAAGCCGGCAAGGTGTCCTACCGGCTGGTGGACCCGCGCGAGTTCACAGCCGACAGGCACAAGAGCATCGACGATGTGGCCTACGGCGGGCGGCCGGGAATGGTGATGATGTGCGAGCCTATATTCAAAGCGATGGAAGTCCTGGAAGCACAGGACGCCCTGAAGGAAAGCCGCAGGTTCATTCATCTCACTCCGACGGGACGGCTGCTCAACTGGGAAATCGCGGAAGATCTCGCAAGCAACGACCAGCTCATCCTGCTGGCCGGGCGCTACGAGGGCATTGACCAGCGGGTGATTGACACGTTCGCCGACGACGAGGTCTCCATCGGCGACTATGTTCTCTCAGGCGGCGAACTGGCTGCGATGGTGCTGGTGGATGCTATAGCGCGGTTCATCCCCGAAGTAGTGGGCAACGAGCAAAGCGTCACGCAGGACAGCTTCTCCACGGGGCTGCTCGACCATCCGCACTATACACGGCCCGCCAGTTTTAATGGAATGGAGGTGCCGGAGGTGCTGCTCTCCGGAAACCATGCGGAGATCGAGAAATGGCGGCGCCAGCAGGCTGAACAACTCACGAGGCTGAGGCGTCCAGACTTATGGGAGCGCCACATTTCCGGGAAATCGGACGGGAACGGCAAGCGTTCCGGAGGAAAATGAGCTATAATCCCCGTTCGCTAAGGAGACGGGCATGACGGTCAAACCTGAAGTCGCGGAATACGAAAAAATTATGCTCAAGGAGCCGGACGCCGTCCCGGACATCCATCCGGGCGACACCGTGCGCGTGCACATAAACTTCTACGAGTCGCCAAAGGGAGTTGCCGCGGCGGGCCCAAAGAAGATCCACCGCATCGCCGCGAAGGGCAAGTTGTCGCGCGGCGAGGTCAAGGTCGAGCGCGTGCAGATCTTTGAGGGCACGGTAATCGGCATAAAGGGCAGCGGCTCACGCAAGAAGCTCACCGTTCGCAAGATCGCCAGCGGAGTGGGTGTAGAAAAGACCTGGTTCATTCATTCGCGTAAAGTCAGTAAAATTGAGATAACGCGGCGCGCGAAAGTGCGCCGGGCCAAGCTGGGCTTTCTGCGCCATCGTGTGGGCAAGGCCACCCGCCTAAAAGAACGGCGAGTCTGACGACGGAAATGGCTAAATCCAGAGCACGTGTAAGAAACGACCGCATCCGGGAGATATCGTTCTCCTCCCAGCGCATAAGGGCCGACGGCCGCAGCTCATGCGAAGTGCGAATCAAGCTGGCACCCGGCTCAGCCGAGCATTTCGACCTGCGTCTCACGGCGGGAAGCTTCGCACCCGACCAGACGGTGCGGGAAGTAAGCCTTCAGCCCGACAATGACGAGGTAGCGTTCCGCATCTACTCGCCGCGCATTCCTCGAAGCGGATTCCTGCTGGGGGAAGGACTGAAGGCCCCCTTGCAGTTTTCGCCCGCGAACTTCACGCAGTACCTGGCGTTCGACCTTATCCCGACGCTCTTCTTTGCCGTCGTCTTCGCGCTCATTATCCGCAGTTTTGCAGTCGCCAGCTTCTATATCCCCAGCGGCAGCATGGAGCCTACGCTTCTGGAAAGCGACCGGCTGATTGCCGACCGGCTGTCCTACACTTTCCACCTGCGCGAGCCTCAGCGCGGCGACATCATCATCTTCCGGTATCCCGACGACCCCAGGGTGGACTACATCAAGCGCGTTATCGCGCTGCCCGGCGAAACAGTTGAGATCCACAACCGGCAGGTCTTCGTCAACGGCGAGCCGCTCAGTGAAGATTACACGGCGGAAGCCCCGCGTTACGATATGCCACCGAGGAAAGTCCCGGACGGCAAGTACTTCGTTTTGGGCGACAACCGCAACCGCAGCCGGGATTCGCACATCTGGGGCTTCGTGCCCGAAGCTAACCTCGTTGGCGAAGCGCTGTTTATCTACTGGCCGCTGAACCGCGTCAGCCTGATCCGCAATCCCTACCAGCAGGGGACGGGCTAGCTGCCGCTGCCTGGCGGCTTCCACACCTACGGAATCCTCGCCATTGATACTGCAACGCCGGCGTCCCTGGAGCCCGCTTCGCCTGAACTGAACCTCCCACCCCGTGCAGTGCGCGGCGCATCGAGCGACAGGATTTTCGGGCGATATTGGCTATGAATGATTCAAGCCGCTAGAATAGACTGCGGGGATACTGGCGCGCTGGCGAGTGTGCTGTGGTAGTCTGGTGTCACCTGAGCCGATCATGAGCTACCGGTCGCGTGTCATTGGAGCGTTTATTGACTGGCGCCGGCGCTGGCGTAAATGGTCGTTCGCATTCATCGCAGGCATAGTCGTGGCCTTCCTAGCACTACATATGTTCTCATACACGCTGCACGTCACCGGAACCAACGAGTTCTGCGGAAGGTGCCACGAGATGGCGCCTTTCATAGACCAGTGGAAGCTGTCCAGCCACTACAGCAACCCGGAAGGCGTGGTCGCTGACTGCGTGGACTGCCATCTGCCGCCGGAGGGAATGGCTTACCTTACAGCTAAATCCTGGCTCGGCCTGGTGGATGTGTACGGCCACCTGTTCAAGGACGTGGACAATATCGACTGGGAAGCCAAGCTGGAGTACCGGGAAAGGTATGTCTGGGACCAGTCCTGCCTGGCCTGCCACCAGAACCTTACGCCGCCGGGCATAAGCCGCGGCGGATTCCTGGCGCACCGCGAATACCTCCGTGGCAGGACGGAAAGAAAGTGCGTTAACTGCCACGAGAACCTCGTGCATTACCCGATACGCACGCTGAACCAGGAGTTCAACGATTAGGCCAAACTCGGAAAAGGGGTTCTGACATGAGAAAGATTGCTGAAAGCTTGATTGCCACCGGGACGCTGCTGGCGCTCGTGTTTGTGCTGATTCTTGTCGCAAACGCACTCGCCGCAAAGAGCTCCAGTGAAGGGCGCACCGGCGTGAAGGTTGTAAGCATTGAGCGCGGCCTGTCCGCGGTCGAAAAGGACTGTATCGACTGCCACCAGGAGGAGAGCCCGCTGATTGTGCTCGACTGGCGGGATTCGCTGCACGGACGGGCGAACGTGACCTGCCTGGACTGCCACCAGGCCGAGCGCAGCGACGCCGACGCTTTCCAGTGCTCCGGCTTGAAAGGCGGCAGGACGCGAATCGCAGCGATTGTCACGCCCAAAGACTGCTCTCGCTGCCACCCCGTGGAGGCTGCGCAGTTTAACGCCAGCGACCATGCGGGCGCGGTCGATTCGGTGTCCAAGCTGGAGGATATGGCTGTTCGCTGGGAAGGCAAGGGAACCACGGCGGCTCTCGCGGCAGGCTGCATCCAGTGCCACGGCTACGACATCGAGCTAAAGGACGGCAAACCCGCCGGCGCAACTTATCCCCAGGAGGGCATTGGGCGCATCAATCCGGACGGCTCCAAAGGCAACTGCGCCGCCTGCCACACGCGGCACAAGTTCAACATCGCGGAAGCGCGGCGCGCCGAGACCTGCGGCTCCTGTCATATGGGCCCCGACCATCCGCAGTACGAAATCTGGCTCGCGTCCAAGCACGGCAAGCGCTACCTGGCCGAAGGGGATTCGTGGAACTGGGAAAGCTCGCCCGACGCATGGGAGCCCGGCGACTACTCCGCGCCGACCTGCGCCGTCTGCCACATGAGCGGCATCGGTGCGCTGGAAACCACGCACAACATTTCCGAGCGCCTGGCATGGGAAGCCGAGCGCCCACTCTCTGTGCGCACCGATCACTGGCAGGAAAAGCAGGAGCAAATGCACACTGTCTGCCTGAACTGCCACGGCCCCAACTGGGTGGACGGCTGGCAGGCGCAGTACGACCAAGTTATTGAAACTTACAACGAGAAGTACTATCAGCCGGCCAAGGCAATGATGGACGAGCTCTACGAGAAGAAACTCATCACCGGCGACGACAAATGGGACGAGGACATCGAGATGGACTTCTACGAGCTGTGGCACCACGAGGGCCGGCGCGCGCGCATGGGCGCTGCGATGATGGGCCAAGACTACGTCCAGTGGCACGGCTTCTACGAAGTCGCCACGAAATACCGGCACATTGTTGAGGAGTATGAGAGACTGACCACTGCCGCCACGAACCGATAGCCAGGCAGAATAGTAATTGAGCGAATACGCGGAGTCGCTCAGACACGCGCTGAGATGGGTAGAATAGGGGTGAACGCCCGTCCAGGGAGGATGATGTGTCAAGGCGATTCAGGCTGAGCGTCATTGCTGCGGTGCTGTTGGCCGTGCTTGCTCTTGCCGCGTGCGGGGGCAAGAAGACGCGGCTGGTGCCGCAACTCGCGCCCATCGGGAGCGGCGGTCTCCAGGCCGCCGATGATGCCCACCGGGTAGCGCCGCCTATCCAGGCGGCGGCTGATATTTCCCTCGACGAAGCTCTCACCGAACTCGACGCACTGGATGCTCCCGATGGCGTGGACGAAGCGCTGTTCGCGGAATTGAAGGATGCGTTATCTTCCCAACTAGAGTCGCGGTTTTCTAACCGCGATTCTTTGATGGGCCACTCGCGACTGGAAAGTCGCGACTCTAGGTTTGAGGGCAAATTCGTCTCCACTCCCCCCACCGGCGAAGCCAACCGGGTAAACGACCTTGCCATCACCGACAACGGCGACGGCACGTTCACCCTCTCCTGGCACTACAAAAACCTCGGCGACTACGACCAGAATGGCGTTGTCGGCATCTCGGACATCACTCCGCTTGCGCGACACTTTGGTGAGACCGTCCCCGCCGACGACTTTAACCGCAATTCCATCCAGGCGGTTATCGACGGCAGCGGTAACGGTGTCGTAGACATCGCCGATATCGTGGTTCTTGCCCAGCCGCTGGCGACCCAGGTTGCGGGCTACGCGATAGAGGGCGCTCAGGCAATTGATAGCGCCTTCAGCTTCATCCAGGCCATCGGGCTGGAACCAGTTACAACCGACGGCAGGCTACTGATAACGCACACTGTCTCCCGGGTCGGGTTCAAATGCGTGCGGGTATCACCTACCGATGCGTCAGGTGCAGCCGGTGAGCCCAGCAACGCGGTGTTTATGCCCGCGACCGGACGCGGCGACTGGTACATGTTCGGCCGCGACGCGCAGCACTCGCATGCGAGTCCATACATCGGCCCCCAGCAGAATCCCACACTGCTCTGGAAAAGCTCCATTGATGAAGCCGCGTGGCTTCCAAGTGCAAATTCATCTCCTGTCATCGGGGCCAACGGCACGATATACATACACAATTCGAATGGCATTATTTACGCAATCAGTCCTGATGGGGCAATTGAGTGGGAATGTGACGCCATGGCGAGTGGATATAGCAATCCCGCCGTTGGCTTGGACGGGACAGTGTACATTGGCTGCAAGGACGGCTATCTACGAGCCTTAAGCCCCGACGGCATCCTGAAATGGGAATACGAAGTCACCGACGTATTGCCAGGCATAACGCGTGTTAATACATGCCCGCTAATAGCCCCTGACGGCACGATCTATGCTGGAGCATACGGTAGATATTCAATGTACCTCCATGCGGTGAATCCTGACGGCACTCAGAAATGGATAGTGAAAGGGCCTGCTTCATTCGAGCGGAACACGCCAGCCGCCTTCGCGGATGGTGTTGTAGTCGCGGGTGGAGATAAGGCGGATCTATATGCAATACTCCCCGACGGCACTGTGAAATGGCAAATAGAAACAGAGCAGGTTCGTTCCGGGCCCTCGCTGGATGAGCATGGGAGCATATACGTGCGCACATTCCCCAATTTGCTGCACTGCTATTCGAAGGATGGCACGCAGCAATGGACGTACGCATTGGGTGGTGAGTACAGCCACGGCACGGATTCGGCTCCGGTCGTTGGACCCGAAGGTATGATCTACATCGGCAATAATGACTATACTCTTACCGCACTAGACGCCGATGGATCGCTTGTCTGGAAGTTCGAAACAGGTTTCGAGATCCACAGCAGCGTAGCTCTAGGTGCTGACGGAACCATATACTTCGGCAGCGACGACGGGTACTTCTACGCTCTCAATCCTGAAGGCTCGCTTCTCTGGCGCTTGGATGTGGGAGCTTCGATCCGATCGAGCGCCGCTATTGGCGCTGACGGGACCATTTACTTCGTTACCGAAGATGGCTATCTCTGCGCTGTGGCTGAAAACTATAAAGGTCAGGAACCAGTGGCTGTATTGAGAGCTACACCCGTGTCAGGGAGCGCGCCTCTGAACATCAGCTTCGACGCTTCACAAAGCTACGACCCTGATGGCTCAATCGTAACCTATGAATGGGACCCTGACGGCGATGGCTCTTACGCGGAAGCCTTTGAAAGCGAGACGTCACTCAACTACATGTATAGCGCAACAGGGATGTACACGGCCGGTTTGCGAGTGACAGACAATAGCGGTCTATTCGACACTACAACCGTGACTATTATCGTGAATGGGGCAAGTCAGCAGGGCGACTGGCGGATGTTCGGGCACGATGCCAGGCACACGCGCCAGAGCCCCTTCGTCGGACCGCAGGCCGCCAGTGTCAAATGGAAATACAGAATGGGGCCCGTTTTCTCCAGCCCTGCAATTGCGGCTGACGGGACAGTCTACGTAGGCAGCAACGATTACCACCTATACGCCCTTAACCCTGATGGCACATTACAGTGGAAGTATAAGACAGACTGGTCAGTCCGCTCTAGCCCCGCCATTGCGCCTAGCGGCGTGGTTTATGTGGGCAGTGATGATAGTCATTTCTACGCCATAAATCCCGACGGTACGCTCAATTGGCGTCGCAGATTGGGATACACCGTCGTGTCCAGCCCGGTAATCGCGCCAGATGGAACAATCTACGTGGGTTGCAGCGACACCTACCTGTACGCATTCTATCCGGACGGGAACATCAAGTGGCAGTTCAAAACCGATGACTGGATATTCTCCAGCCCCACCATCGGTGATGACGGCACCATCTACGCAGGCAGCAGCGACGGATACTTATACGCGATAGACCAGGATGGCTCCATGATATGGTGCTTCCGCACGGGCGGACAGTATTCGAGCCCAACTATAGCTACCGATGGCACAGTGTATGCCCTTGCGTGGGGATGGCTGTATGCTCTTAGAAACGATGGTCTCTTGAAGTGGGTGTACTCCTACGACTATCAAACCTATAGCAGCACCGCGTTATGCAGCAATAGCGACGTATATTTCGATGATGGAGATGGGATCCTGCATTCAGTTCTGCCAGACGGTACTCTCTCTTGGCAATGCCAGTTTTTACATCCTGCTTACGGCCCTCAAATATCATCACCGGCTGTCGGAGCGGACGGTACTGCCTACCTTGGCTATAGGAATGGGATAGTAGCTATCAGCTCTGAAGGTGAAGTGCTATGGCGATATGAGACGGGGCGCGAGGTTGACTCCAGCCCTGCGCTCGCAGAAGACGGCACGCTATATATCGGATGCGATGACGGCTATCTTTACGCCTTCGCTGATGAGATTGACACGGAGTGAGAGCCAGTCTCCTTACGGCAGCCTCATCACTTTCGCTATATAGTCAAAGGCCAGCGTGGTGCGGTAGCCGAACCAGGTCACGGTCGCGCCGTCGATTTTATAAAGCCCGTCGTTGCGCACGCACGCAAGGTCCGCAAATTCTTCGCGGAACTCGTCT
>JAGGTK010000055.1 GCA_021163765.1 bacterium | reverse complement strand
GCATCTGGGCGGCCCAGCCGGTCTCGGATGTTTTGGCGTTTATCGTGACTGCCGTCTGGATCTGGCAAGTCAGATGCCGGATCGGCAAGTCTGATACGAGTCGTGAGGCCACAGCTAGGGAACACCAAGACCATGTGCGCTAGGCCGGGCTAGTCACTCTCCTGCACAACGAACAGATTCTTCCACGCGTTACCATTGAGCGCGTCCGCGATGCTCCCCGGCAGGTCGCAGAAGATGCCATGCTCGGGCCAGCCGGTGATAAGGACGTTCGCGCTGCGCTCAGAGTCGTAGGCGTCGTCCGCCCCACCCTCGTCAATAAAGAGCGATAGCGACGTCCCGCCGTGGTAGCTGTTGCCGCCGGCGCGCGCCTGTCCCGGCGGATACACGTACGTATCGCGCCCCTCCCTGTCCCAGAATACGCACAGCGCGTTGTGCGCCGACGCGCCTTGAGAGAATCCCGTGCCACCCTCGTAGACGTCATCGCCCTGCGCTTCCACGAACATGGTCACGCATTCGTCCCAGGCCAGCCCCTGCGCGACCGCCTGGCGCGTCTGGTACCAGTCGTCCCCCTCGTCCTCCAGGAAACAGCCGACAGCCTGATGCGCGCAGAAGCCCTGGTTGTAGCGCGAACCGACGTAATGGTCGTCGCCGCTCACATCGTGCATATAGCCGAACCCGAAGTAGTAGCCGCCCCCCTGCGAGAAGTTGCCCGCCTCGTAGTAATCATCGCCCTCCAGATCGAGCATCGCTGCGATGCCTCCTGAAGCGTAGCCGCGAAACCCCTGCGCACAGCCCTGCGACCAGCTATCGAAGATGCCGGGGTCGCCGTAGTTCGTCGGGTACTTGCCCTTCGCGTAGCAGTAATCGTCGCCGGCGAGATCGATGTGCAGACCCACCGCGCGCGCCCCGCCAAAACCCTGCGACTTGCATTGCGCTTCCGTGCGGTCATTGCCTGTAACGTCCAGCTTGATTCCGAAACCGAACACGCCCGCGCCCTGCATGAACTCTTCACCGCGGTAAATGTCATCGCCCAGCAGGTCAATGAGCACGCCTGTTCCCAAAAAACCGGTTCCCTGGCACCACTGAAGGCCGATATACTCGTCGTCGCCGTCAAGGTCAATCAGAAGTCCCGCGCCCATCGAGCCGCTTCCCTGCGAATAGCGCAGCGTGGATTCGTAGGCGTCGTTGCCGCCGAACTCAATGAGCACGCCGACGGGATTCTGAAGCGAGACGCCGGAGCCTGCATTCGTGGTGTAGAAGTCGTCGCCGCCCAGGTCTATGACCAGCGCCGCGAATTCGCGCTGCCGCCAGGTGTGTCCCGCGCCGGAGATGATGAGCTTGCCCAGCGGCGTGTCGCGCACCAGCAGGTTGTCTTCATCCAGCCGGCCGGCGAACTCCTTCACCAGGTCCTTTCGCAGCGCGGCAAGGTAGTTCGCGTCGGCAATGCGCGCTAGCTGAGCCTGCGCCAAAACGAGCTGCCGGTAGTCAATGCGCTTTGCCATCTCAACGAGCTTGAGGTTGCCGCGCATGCGCGAGCGGTTGTCGTCCTCATGGATGTAGGTCATCCAGCAGTAGACGTCAGTAAGCTCTTCGCGCTGTGAAGCGAGAAACGCTTTCTCCTCGTCGCTGAAGCCGGCGAACGCGGCATGCACGTGCGTCGCCGCCCGGTCGAGCACCTCGTAGAGCTGGTCAAGATGCGCCTCAGCGGGCATTCCGGTGCCCAGCGGCTCGTAGGTGCCTTTCGTCACCGGCAGGTCTAGCAGTTCGCGGGCGCAGTCAACCAGGCCAGAGCATCCATCAATACCGCGCGTGGCGCTGCTGAGAACGCGCCCCGATATATCCCGCGCCATCGCCTCGGTCTTAAGACCGTCGCGCAGCAGGTACGTAACCCGCTTGAGCCGGTATCCATCGTCGGGCGTAGCACGGTTGTGCAGCCTGAGCCAGAGGTCATCGCAGTCCGCGCGGATGCCAAGCGCGTCAATGAGCGTGTCCATCAGCGCGCGCACCTGCGGTTTCGCGTCAGGAAGGCTTGGGAACATCACTTCGTTGGGCGGCATAACTCCTGCGCCCGTTCCCGGTCTCTCCCCCAGGATTACTGTCAGGTTGAGCGTGGCCGGCTCGTTCACCGACTCAAGCGCCACGCTCTGCCCCTGCTCCGCATCCTCAATCAGTTGCACGATTTCACGCAGCGGATCTTCGCTGATGTACGGCGCACCGTCCACAGATATCTTGACCTGGGGGCCCGGACGATACACCGTGAGTTCCAGCGGATCGCCCACATGCTTCCCCTGTAAGGCCTCTTCCAGAAGCTCAAGGAAACCCGCGGTGTCGCCCTCCAGCTTCTCGCCTTCAACAGCGATGATGATGTCGCCGCTGCGCAGTCCGCCGCGTTCCGCCGGCGAATCCTGCACCACGTCCACCTGGATGCCCGGCGGATCCGTTACCACCGTCATCCGCATTCCCATATACACGTGCTCGGCGGCAGAAGCTGCAAACGAGAGTGCAGCCATCAATACAACTGTAGCGACGACGAGAGTTCTCATAGATTTCCCCCTGGCGTTTCTTCCAGACGCGACTATCTTAGCCCGACTGAGCCTGCCCTGCTACCCCTGGCCGATAGCTGAAGAGATTTATAGTTAGTGTCAGGTATCGGGTTGCCGCGGGGCGAGAACATAATGACCAGCGACCGGCATACGAGAAGACGTTGCGCCAAACAGTATGGCAAAGAGTCCTTGCATACGGGGTTGCGCGGGCGAAAATAGTTTGCTAGAGTTTTACTCAGCAAACCACGAAATATCCGGGAGCAAGGAGGCCATCATGACCGGCCAAATGAGTATCCGGGGGGCAACCGCCCTTGGAGTGTTTAGCGTTGCCCTCAGCGTGATGTTTGCATTACTTCTTACCGCCTGCGGCGGCGGCACCCACCGTTCGCCTGATGTCGCGTCAGTTGAGACCAACACGCCCGCGCCCGTTACGGATGCCGCACCGCCGGCAGACAGAAGCACGGAAGCGGTGGGCCCGGGCACTGGCGGTGAGAGCGACAACGACGATGGAGGTAACCTCCTCGGCGGCGATGGTGAGGAAGAAGACCCGTTCGATTATCCGCCGCTTGAGGAATGGACTGAGCCCGAATTTGGGCGCACGGTGATGATTGCCTCGGACTGCGTGATTGTCGCGCTCGAGGGCTCATGGGAACAGCCGGACGACGAGGACCTGCCGATTGACATCGCGCCGCTAGATGAAGCGTTCGAAAGCCATCCTACAGTGCAGAACCTTATTGGTGCCGGTTACGAGCTGGTGCTTGCCTGGGGCGAGGTTAACGGCGGTCTGTTCAAACTGCCCGACGGAGTATCGGTCAGCGAGGCCATCGCCCAGATAACCGCGAATCCCGTGATTTATCCGGATGTGTGGCAGGTCTATCCCGATGCGGTATACGAGTGGTGTATCACCCCCAATGACCCCTTGTTCGAGACATACCAGTGGAACTTCGACAATGCAAATAACTACGACTTGGACGCTCCCGAAGGCTGGGACTACGAGACGGGCAGCTATAACACCATTGTGGCGGTAATGGACACCGGAGTTGTGCGCGCCTGCTTCCCCAACCGTATTACCGGCTACGGCGCATTCGCGGGAAGAAGGTACATTGACTGGGAGTGGGGCGGCGGTCAGCCCGACCCCGAATCCGAGCTTTGGCAGCATGGAACCGCTGTTGCCAGCATCATAGCCGCACCCACCAACGATGGGCAAGCCCTCGCTGGCGGCATGTGGGCCTGCCAAGTATTCCCGGTCAGAATCAAGTTCGCTTTCACTTCATCGGTTTACAACGCCTACCGCATTATCGCCGCAACGAAAGGTATCCTCTGGGATAGCTGGTTTGGAAACCAGCTTAGGCCGCCCGTAATCTACAGCGGCATCAAAGCGGTAAACTTCAGCGGTGGATCTGAAACGCCACACTTCCTAGGCATGAAGTTCATCTATCGTTATCTTGGAGCGAAGACCGTGTTCGTATGCTCCGCTGGCAACGATGCGACCTGGTATCCATTCTTTCCGGCAGGAAACAGCTACTACACGCCATACCATATGCCGGATCTTACGCTTGGCGTTGGGGCATATGACGCGAATGGTTGGCTAATGTATTGCCCAGAAACTGGTCACGGCTCCAACTATGGAAGGTGGAATTGCGACCTTGCGGCTCCCGGTGAAGAGGTTCCCGCCTTCTGGCCCACGTCACTTAACTCGTACATTATCGCAGAACCTTGGGGAACGTCTATTGCCTCTCCTCATGTTGCGGCTTTAGCCGCCCTTAGGGCTACACTTTTCCCCGATGAAAAGGCTATTACGACCTTCAACCGCGTATGGGGCAACTCGCAGAAGACTTATCCACCACTTGATTCGGAGTATGACTTGCAGGGCCATCTGATGCCTGTTCAGTGCAGCTATTACAACTGTCTTAGCTTTCCCTGGTAGGAGGATACTATGATAGCCGTTAGGAAAACGCCTGTGCTGGCTTGCTTAACGACGTTGGTTCTAGCAGCAGTGTTACTCACTTCCATAACGTCCTCGTGCGGGTCCTCAAAATACGAAATTCCTCCTTTTAAAGTGTCTCCTTTTTTCAAGGCTCGCGCCTACTTGGCTCCCGATAGCACTTCAGAACTACCGACTAAATTACGGCTCCTCCTGGGCGTGTCTGAGAGCAGTTTGCCTTTAAGCAACGTCTCGTTCGATCCCGATAGGGACGATAGCGCGCCATCCGCTTCTGTCGGATTTCATCGAATCGGCCAGGACAGCCCTGGCGAGAAAGTAGTCAACTTCTACTTCGATTTCCAATGGGAGGGCCCGGACGAAACCACGGCGGAAGTCACGATTGTCTGCGCCAATGGCACTTTCACGGACGACGTCTGGCTGCAACTCAACCAACTCCAGCCCTGGCCGTATTAGCTGCCCGGTCGCGCCGAGATGCCAGATTGTTTGTAGACTGAAGCGGGAACAGTATCGTGGTCACCCGCGACGACCCGCCGTGCACGACCAGATCTACCCCTGCCCGATGGCTTCGGTCACGGTGCAGGATTGGCTATACGCAGAAGTTTACATTTAGTTTCAAATATCTGGTTGCTGCGGGGACAAGCAGCTAATGGCCGGAAGACGAAAAGGCGTTACGTCGGACAGGATGGCAAAGAGAGTTCCGGAGCCGGCTTGCGCGGGCGAGAAGCTTGTGCTAAAGTTTCAAGCAGCAAGCCCCGAATTATCGGGGAGCGAGGAGGAAATCATGGTAAGTCAAAAAAGTGTCCGGGGGGCAACCGCCCTTGGAGTGTTTAGCGTTGCCCTCAGCGTGATGTTGGCTGCACTTCTCGCCGCCTGCGGTGGCGGCACCCACCGTTCGCCGCTACTGAGTACGCTGATTCCTGACAGAATCGACTACGAGCTGGCGTTGAGCCTGGGGGGCCAATGATGGACGCGAGAAAGATGCTGGTGAAACGATTGGGAGTGTCACTGGTTATCGGACTGCTTCTGACCGCCTGCCTGTACGCCGCACTCGACGAGGGAAATCCCATCAGTGTTGTCGGAAGTCCAGCTCTCGCTGATAATAAAGGCGCAGATGATACATACCCAGTCCCACTCATGACTTGCGTAGTGCGCAATATCGAGTTTACGCCCCTTGAAGAGGGCTGGCACGTTTCTTGGGAAGCGCGCCTTCCCGGCGACTACAACCGCGACGGCAAGGTGGGCATCGCCGACATCACGCCCATTGCGATGCACTACGGCGAAGAAGTCGCAGGGGACCCCTATCTTAGGGTAATAGACGGTGCCATAAACGACGTGATAGACATCGCCGACCTGACGAGGATTGCGGAGTTCTACGGCACAAAACTAGTTCAATTTGAATTGCTGCTGGGTGACCAAACGCTTGGGCCCTGGAGGTCGGAAGGAGTTGTTCCCCGGGCTAATCACACCGTGCCATTAGTCGGGTGGCCCGTTTACGGAGCCGATATCTCGGCGGAACCGGGCGAGCGAATCCTCTGGGTGAAGATTCTTGTGGAACCGAGCAACGACCATCTCTGTGACAAGACTGAACTCCTGCCAGGTGCCTTCTAGCGATCCGCAGGCGAAACGCGTTTTTCGCCGGCCGAAGCTATTGCTGCCAATTGTGGGCGGCTTCCCAGTCATGCACATGCTGCGACCGGCCTGTAAGCGCCCGGGACGTAATAAGCTGAGCTGCCCAACTGGCTCTACCCCTGCCCGATGGCTTCGGTGACGCTCACGCCCGATTCCAGCTTCGAGTAATCAAGCTCCGAGCCGTACATGCTGTGGGGAATCATGAAAATGCCCAGCATCACGATGGTCGCAATAACCGCCGCCCAGCGCTCGCGGGCGCGTATCGGCCGGCGCACGCCCAGCACGATTAGAGCAACCGCGTAGGCGATAAACGCGATAAGGACTTTGTTGTCAGTAAGGTCACAGCCGTAAGGGAAACCCGTCCACGCCTGGCCAAACGCGTATTGCTGCACAATCGGGCCGAATACGAACCCCCCGGCGAACAGGAATCCAAAAGTCCACCAGGCGTGGCACCGGAGCTGGCCCGTCGGCCGGATGGCTTCGAGCCCCGTCCGCGCGGCAAGCAGCATGGCAAGGAACATGAATAATACGTGCGGCACTATAGCCCAGAGCGGAACCGGGTCCTTGAAACGAACGACGGTTGCGCCGTCCTCGGGTAACTTGACCTTGTGCTCGCCGTCGTCCAGAACCAGATGGTATCGCAGCTTGCCCGCAGGCGGCTGGACAGGCAGATGGGCGGACAGGCCCTCCGCATCGCGCACCATCGGCGTCTCGGTCAGTGCATCATCGGTCTTATAGCGCTTCCAGAACACTGCGCCGGTAACCGTTGCCGGGACAGCGATGGATACCAGCGCGTCGCCAGTGGTTTCCTCGTTGCGTGGAATCTCGTAGTGCACCGTCTGGCCTGCGATGAATATTTCGCCTTCCAGCGGATACGTGGGCCCCGTGACCCGCTGATATACCGCCGACGCCAGCGTGATTATCACCGCCAGTAGCCAGAATAAAACTCGCAGCCGGCGGATGCTACGCGGAGTCTGCACACCTGTGTCGCTCATCGGGCAAACATAGTATCACGGTGCGCTAGAATGGTCACGGAGGGCCGTATGAGAAAAGGAACCATCAGTGTTATCGCGCTGCTCGCAATAGCGCCTCTGTTCGTCGCGGCACCAGCGAGCGCCCTGGGAACTCTCAGCAACGAGGACAGGGCGGAGATACTTGCGCTCACGGAGGAGGTCGAGCAGGCGATCATCGAAAGAGACCTTGCGGCGCTGCAAAACCTCTGCGATCCCTGGGAAGGCTTATGGATAGACGGCGGCACCTGGGGGGACGACCCCGCACCCATCATCTACTACGGCTGGGAGCAGATACCGGAGATCCTCGATGACGGCCATCTCTACTTCCTTGGCTCGGCGGACGGCTCCGGGCTGCCCGTCTACGGGCGCTCGCACGAAATCGTCTGGGAAGGCCGCTGGGAAGTCCACGATGTGCTCGATCCGGCTTACGCCGGCGAGCTTTGGAAAGATCCTTGGATTCGGGACAGGATCTCTCTATCCGAGATAATGCAGGAAAACGACGGCCGCGAACTCGATGCGTTCTCATACCCGCCAGCGAATATGACCTTCTACTGGCAGGACAAGTACCACTTCGTGCAGTACTTCTACGCAGGCGATGACCGAGATGAAAAGGAGCCTTACGACAACCAGTTCTGGTTTTTGCTCTTCACTACCAAGCACAGATGGAAAGATGGCAAATGGTGTCTTTTCGGCATCGCCCACCTCGACGGCTGGGGGATTTAGGCGGGGAATCTCACAAGGACAGGGCTGTTGACCGGGCAAAAAAAACCCCGGCACCGACCTACTTTCCCACGGGGTTACCCTCCGCAGTATCATCGGCGCTGGAGAGCTTAACTGCCGTGTTCGGGATGGGAACGGGTGTGGCCTCTCCGCTATGGGCACCAGGACGTTGCATTATACGCACTCTATTGCCGATGTCAAGTCCGCCGATCCTGTCAAACCTGCTATAATGACTGCCATTCTCTGGAGGAAGAAGTGAGAACAAACTCGACTTTCATTTTGCGTGTAGTATTTATGTTTGTGACTGCTGCATTCGCGGCTTCACTCATCAGTTGTTCCGGAGCGAAAACTACAGGAACTAGTGTCAGCCTGATCACAGACCGTAGTGCGTTCTCATCCGAGCTTGACGCTCTCGAAGTGCCGGATGGCGTTGACCCTGCGCTGTTCAAGGAGCTGAAGGATGCGCTTGAGGAAGCACTGCTTGCGCAGGGAATCGACCGCATGGTCAGCACTCCGCCAACCGGAGACAGCAACCGGGTGGACCCGCTCAATTACCACATTGAGGATGTCGGGGGCACCGACCACTACATCCTGACCTGGCTGTATCGCAGCCTTGGCGATTACGATCTCGACGGCAGAGTCGGGATAGCGGACATCACGCCAATGGCCATCCACTACGGAGAAGATACCGCCACGCACCCGGAAGCCACACACATTGACGGCAGCGGCAATGGGACCATCGGCATTGAGGACATCACGCCCATTGCCATGAACTACGGCGTGGATGTGGCCGAGTATCGGGTTGACGGCTCCGCGGATATGGAGACCGGCTACGCTGAAGTAGGACTGGCCTCCATAGACACGGATACCGTGGAGGCTGTCGGCGGGCTGCTCTTCAGCTATGACCTGGGTGACGCTCCTGCTTATGAATGGTACCGCGTCGTGCCGCTGGATGCTGAATCGGCGGCTGGCATCGAAAGCGTGCCCGTGCACATCGTGCCCGGCGGCGGCGGCGGCCTGGTTATATACCTCGTAACTGCAGCCGTGAGCGGCACCGGCGTCCCTGAGGATCCGTACGTGGTGCTGGCTGACACCGCCTACGAGATCGGCGTGGAAGATGAGCAGGGCGAACCGTTTACCGACGCCGTTGTGCTCCATCTGGACCCGCCGTTCGTTGGCGATGTCACCGACACCGAACCATACACGGTAACCCCGTCGGGCGACCTTATCGGTGACTTCGACGTGCACGCGACGGCGGAAGAAGACCTGGTCAGCAATACGCTGTACTTCCGGGTGGAAGGGCTGCCTTAAGTAATCCTGAACATTGTTTTTAGGGCGCAGCTTTAACTGCCCCGCTGAGGATAACGCGATAGTATTATTTAAAAATGAGGTGAATGTAATGAGAACCTATTTACGTATTGCATCAGCAGTGCTCATAGCGCTTCTCCTCCTGGGGCTGCTTGCCTGCGGTCAGGGGAGTCGGCGGGTGCCGACGATGTTGAGCGTTGGTGCGCAGCAGGCGGCTGCGCCTGCGGCGGTGGAGCAGCAGGTTACGTGGCCTGAAGGGCTGCCGGAAGACAAAGCGCAGCCGTGGGAGGAGCTGGATGCGGACGGATATGTGGTGCCGCCGAAGGGAACTTCCAATCTCAATTTCGACAGCATCTTCGCATCCGGCATCGAGCGGTATCTCGAAGCGGGCGATGTAACCGACTTTGGCGAAGCGTCATCGTTCGCCAGCGGCGCGCCGGGCGGTGGGGAACTCTCCTACGCCATCTACCGGCTGGCGCTGGGCGCGGACCAGCCCGGCACAATCACGGCAGACGTGAATGTGCACAGCGGCAGCGCATACTACATCGGCGTGGGCGATTATTCCGTAAACACGTGGCATTGGTATGGCCCATACTCCGCAACCCACGTGCGCTTCAACGTGCCCGAGGCCGAATACACTTCGGGCCTGGGCAATCTGATGCTTGCGGTGGTCGCATACGACGGCGCGAGCTTTGACGTCGTGGCGATAGGCGCGAATGCGCGCGATGCGGCCGACACCGAGGCTCCCCCCGCTCCTGATGCTCCAATACTCACGCCAGTTGCGGGCGGGGTGTTCGCGGAATGGCTCGAAGTCGCGGCGGGCGACCTGGCGGGATACAGGATATATGCAGACGGCGAACCCGTTCTCGACTACATCGAAGGCGGGACAAGCGTTGTTATTCCCGCAGCATCGGAAGTCGAAGTGACGCTGAGCGCGGTGGATATATCAGGCAACGAGTCCGGGATGTCAGATCCTGCCACCGGGGCTCCGCTTGCGGGCGAGATACCGCCTGCGGAGCTTTCTGCAACCGCAGCGTCGGGATTGCGCAACGACACCATCACGCTGACCGCAACCGGAGCCGAGACCTACGACTGGGACCTTGACGGCGATGGGGTGTGGGACTTTACGGATGACCCCACCGACACGAGGGATGCGAATACGGAAAACCTTGGCGTCATCCGCCCCGCAATCAGGGCTCACACGGCGGACGGCGGCTTCTCGCTTAGTGCGGTGAGCCTGTTCATCACCGGCAACTTCCGGCCGGTGGTGCTGGCGACGGCCGATGTCACGAGCGGGCCTCCGCCGCTTGATGTGAACTTCACGATAGTCGCTGAAGACGACGACGGGACGATTGACGAATACGCGTGGGACTTCGACGGAGACGGGACGTTTGACGACTCATCGCCCACCGACCCCAGCCCGCTTGCGCACAGCTATGCATCAGCGGGAATGTTCAACGCCAAGTTCCGCGCCACCGACGACGACGGCGCCTGGGCGATTGATACCGTCGCCGTGCAGGTCATCGCTGACCCGTCAAACATTCCACCGGTGGCTATTCTGACTACGGACGAGGACACAGTCTTCCGGGGTATCAGTGGTGACTGGGAACACGTAACGCTGGATGCTTCCAGCAGCTACGACCCGGAAGGAACGACTCTGCAGTACGCATGGGATCCCGACGGCGATGGCAACTTCGGAGCCTACGCCCCTGACGCCACCTACGACTACGGCGTTTCGGAGAATCCGCGAGTCATCATCTCGCGCGTACGAGTTCAGGACGAAGGTGGAGCTATCTCCGAGGCCACCTGCCAGGTCAACCTGTACCGGTACAGTGTCTATTATGCCAATTCATCAGACACAAATGAGGTCGGCACCTTCCCATCCCTGGCGAACGTTGGCGGCATGCCGGCCGTTGCCCATTACGATTACACCGATGACCTCCTTCTTTATAGCGTTGCGACGTCCCTTCCCGCCACGTCGGAGGACTGTTGGGAGACGCACGTGGTTGACGACGGCGGGGACGGTCCCGGAGGAACCAATGTCGGCTGGCGTCCGTCTTTGGTTGTTGTGGGCGGTCTCCCGGCCATCGCCTATTACGATTCAACTAATAGTGACCTTAAGTTCGCGCGAGCGAATACTCTGTATCCCAATAGCTCTTCCGACTGGGCAATCCACGTGGTGGACAGCACCGGGAATGTGGGAGACTACCCATCAATGACGAGTTTCTACGAGGGCTTTATTATGGGTACGCGCCACACCGTTATAGCTTATTACGACACCACCAACACCGCGCTCAAGGTCGCGCGCGCGACGGGAATTCCTAACTCCACCGGCGACTGGAGTTACTCACTCATTGACAACAGTGGGTCGGTGGGTAGGTACACTTCGATTACTGCTATATCGGACGGAAATCTAATTTCACCAGAATACGGGGTGGGTATCTGCTACTATGACGCTAGCAACGATAACTTGAAATGGGCGCTTTCAGCCGCCTGGCCACCGACAATCTGGTCCGTGGATGTTATTGACGATGGCGGAGGTGCAAATAATGTAGGTATGTATACCGCCATGAACGCTTATTCAAGTGCTGGCATTTTAGGTGGACAGAGATTCCCCTTGGTTACCTACTACGACGACACCAATGACGACCTCAAGTTCGCTCGGGCCACCGTCGCCTACCCTACGGCAGGTGACTGGGTTTCCTACACGCTTGAGGATGGCGGCACGGATTACGTCGGCCAGAGCAGCTCGGTAATCTGGTATCACGGTGAACCGATGGTTCTCTACAATAATGGCAGTGCTGACGAGCTCTGGCTGGCCCGTGCGATGAACAGCGCGCCCGCCGATGAAATCGAATGGTGGAAACACCTTGTCGCGGTTAATTTCGACCCGATGATGTACCGTGTGCCCTTGATAGAGTTCGAGGATAAGCCAATATTCGCTGCCTTTTCTAATACTTCTCCTCCGCCTAGAAGCAATCTCAACTTCGGCTGGCCTGTGCTTTACTAGTATCTAAGCCTTATTTGGGGAATAAGGAGCGCGTCCACTACGGTGGGCGCGCTCCTTATTATAATGGGAGCGTGGCAGTGCCCTGTAAAGCCGTTTGCCTGCTCATCACACTGGCTATATTCACATCCTGCGACATCATCAAGGGCGGCGAACCGGCGAAGCCACCTGAGTTCAGCTTTGGTGAGGTGCTAACGTGGAACACCGCCAAGGTCCAGGCGACGTTCGGCACGCCGGGCATCATCGTGCGCTCCCAAGGCAGCGACCATCTTTACTACGAGGGTGGTGGAGAGCCACCCACGGAAATCATCGATTCGGAGGAATACGGGCGCCGCTTCCCGGTCACCGACCCGCGCCTGACCAGCTTCGACCTCATCGTGCTTTCCAACCGCGGGCGGGGCATCAGCCTTTACGTGCGGCGGCGCTACGACGACCCCGCCCAGCGCATTGGATTTTTAGGCAAGCGCATCACCGCACTCAGGCGCCAGGACATCGGCGACCATCTGGGTGTGCCGCACAGCAAGGGATGGTGCGGCGTTAACCGCAGCGAGGAGCGCTACGACTGGGAGTTTGCGCGCAGCGAAGGCCCGTTGCCGGATATCTTTCCGGGGAGTTACATCGTCCAGGTCACGTTCGACGGCGACAGCGCACTGGTGAGCAGTGTTCTCGCGTGCGTGGCTGAGTAACGCGCACATCCACCGGCGTGCCTCTGTCGCCAGGCAGCGTTACGTGTCCGAGGACGGCTCGCCTTCCTCTTCTATCGCATCCGGCCCGCCGAAGATGCCTGCAAGCTGCTTAATCTCGGTGACGAACGCCAGGCCCTGGCCGGGCACGTCAAGCTTCCCCGCGGAGACAATCGCAGCAAAAACCTTCTCCGTCAGCTCGGGCGGTGTGACTATCATCATGACTTCCTTCTCCGGCGAGATGGCGATGCCGAGAAGCCCCAGCTTCTCGCGGATACCGGAGCCGCGCGCGAACCATGTTGTTGCGCCGCCCGCGCCCGCCTTCATAGCGTTCTTGATAATCTTATCCGCCCGACCCCTCTGGACGATGCAGAATACGAGGTCAAGCCTGCCCGTCATGATACCCCCCTCCAGCCGGTTAACATTATCCTTCTCTCCCATTTTAGCAGTCATCTTCAGGTATCCTCCCCCTCTTCTGAGGTTTCATTGTGCTTCTCCCGTCTCCTTCCGGCAAGAAGCCCCATCGTTAGCACTGCAATGATCGGACATACCGACGCCATCGCCAGGATCCCGAACCCCTCTACGACGTTCATCGCGCTGCCAAGTCCCAGGCCCAGCGCGATCACCAGCGGTACCGTGATCGGGCCGGTGGTGACGCCGGCGCTGTCCCATCCGATATTTACAAACGCTTCACTTGATATCGCGGTAATCGGGATGAGCAGGATGTAAAGCGGAAGCAGGAACCAGACTAGCGATATCTCAAACAGCAGTTTCGTCACGCCGAGCGCAACGCCAATCCCGACCCCAAAAGCGACAGTGTGCATCAGCAGGCCTCTCTTGAAGCTTCGATTGGTTATCTTTTAAATATTCTTCCTAATCTT
>JAGGTK010000029.1 GCA_021163765.1 bacterium | reverse complement strand
TCGAAGCCTTGGATACTCTTCGGGATGGCATATCCGGGCGGGGGGCCTATCTACAACGCAGGCTCATGGGCCTCAGGGTGCGACGGCCTCCCCAGCTCAACTAATATACAAGGGTGCGATCTCGCCTGCCCGCCGAAGTCCAGCTAGGCGGGACGAAGGAGGGTGCCGTACCTTGTTTTATAGGGATTTATCCGCCTATGGCGGATTTATCCGCCTGTGGCGCACAAGTTCACGAATTGTCCGCGCAACGGTCCCCCATCCGAGTACGCGGTGTTTACGCGCCTATCAAGCGCTCACCAGCGCCGCTCCTAATTGCTGCGCTGGCTATTTACCCGCCATAGCCCTAAGCCTGTCGAAGGGCGAAGGCGGTCTGGCCCCTGGCTACTCCCTAATAACAGGGGGCGAACTTGAGATCGTAGTTGACATAGTCAAAGTAGCTGATAGCGGGCCTGCCATTGATTGTGGCAAGAGAGGTGCACCAACCGGTATCCCCGACGCTATCCACCGTCTCTGGGATTCCCCAGGCGCTCCCGTCCATATCGGCCGCGCGGACATACTTGGGATCATGGTTGGTATCGTCATAGTAGCCGATAGCGGGGCTGCCATTAACTATCGCAAGCGACGTAAACTCGCCAACATCCCCAGCGAAATCCACGGTTACCGGGCTTCCCCAGGAAAAGCCATTGTCATCACTTGCCCGCACGTAATTCAGGTTGTAGTTGTTCCAGTCATAGTAGCTGATAGCGGGGTTGCCATTGACTACGGCAAGAGAGGTATACCAGCCAACAAGTCCAGCGCTATCCACGGTTACCGGGCTTCCCCAGGATGAGCCGTCGGCATCACTTGCCCGCACATACTTCAGACTGTAGTAGGTCTCGTCATAATAGCTGATAGCGGGATTTCCGTTTACTATCGCAAGAGATGTGTACTCTCCAACCCACCCTGTGCTATCCACGGTTACCGGCGTTCCCCAGGTATAGCCAACAGCATCATTTGCCCGCACATACTTGAGGTCGTAGTTAGTCCAGTCATAGTAGCTGATAGCAGGATTGCCATTGACTACGGCAAGAGAGACGTCATAGCCAACACCGCTGTCAAGACCGTCCACTGTTATCCGGATTCCCCAAGATGAACCATCGGCATCATTTGCCCGCGCATACTTGAGGTCGCCTTTGCTGTAGTCGTAGTAGGCAATGGCGGGGTTGCCATTGACAATGGCAAGAGAGGTGTACCAGCCAACATCCCCAGCGCTATCCACGGTATACGTATTCCAGGAGGAGCCACTGGCGTCATTCGCCCGGGTATATTTAAGGTTACCATATGTGCCGTCGTAGTAGCTTATGGCCGGGCAGCCATTGACTTCCGCCAAAGAGGTTCCCCAGCCCACCTGTGCACCGTCCGGCTCCCCGCTATCGACGATCGACGCGTGCCAGTCGCCACCAGCAGTCGCGATGGTGTACTTTTCATCCTGCCCGAAACGCAAGTCGGTGAATACATCCTCACCGGATGGTAAAGTAGGATACGGCTCTTCGTGGTCAACGCTTTGCCAGGAAATCCGAGCCTTGCCGGTCCAGAGGGGCAATGTAACCACTAGGTTCCCGTTTGTCTCGCGCGCAAAGACACCGCGGCGTTTGAATGTCACTTCGAAATCTTCATCGGTCACCTCATCCGCGTCATTGTCTATCCCGTCGGGCCAAACTTCAGACTCCACAGTTATTTCCATGGCGTCCACATCGGGGTTGAAAGTGTCCCAATCGATTCGGATATGAAAATCGAAAGAATGGATGTAGTCAGGGAGACTCTTCAGAGCGGCTGGCGCGCTAGTGTCGACGTCACGGTTGGCAAGCAGGTAGCGATGAGGCTCCCAGTTGTCACTGCCGGGGGAAGTGCCCTCACTCGTTGGACTGGCGTAGACATTCTCAATGTAGCCGTCGAATTCCATTACTTGCCAGAGGTCGCCATCTACCATCACTTCGAGGTCTGTTGAGAACTCGCCCTTGAATAATACTTCGTCGCCGTAGGCGATCTCTCCGTCGCCGTTGAAATCATACCGGGGGTAGACATTCTCATCAGGAACGTTGGTCAAAGCCGTTGGCACTGGAATATCTACTGGATGTGGCGGACTTACGGCAACTTCACCGATTGCCCCATCAAAGTTTAGGTCCTTCTTAAAGTGAGTGGATGGGCCGTCCAGTGATACCTCCCAAGGAAGGTCGTCACCGTTCACTTGAAGATAGGCATCGCGCCAAGCGCGAAAATCCCGCATCGTAATGTGACCGTCCCCACGGCGGCTATCGCCAGCAGGGGTTGTGATGGTAATAATCACATCTCCACTGAATGGGTCTACTCGCAGGTTGCCATCGAGAGTGCCGTCATCTACGTCGACGAGGGACTTCTGTAAGAGCTTATTACCTTGTAGGACATCAATGCCCATCGCCGCGGCAAAGGCATCAATGCGCGGTTTCGTACCACCACTTGTAGGCACAGAGTAGTCTGGGTCAGTGATGAGAGTTCGGATTTGCGCCACGTTTAAGTCAGGCTTCAGTTTCCACAATGCGGCGATGAGACCGGTGACGTAAGGCGCCGAAAACGATGTGCCGGAATTTGTGGCGTAATCGTTATCGGTGGGATTACCCGTACCTGGGCCATCCCGCCACCTTACCCACCACCCTACATTTGAAGACTCGTCGTAGTTTGTTCCGTCATCTGCCTCAGTTGAGCGAATCGATTGCCCAGGTGCGGAAACTGATCCGCCAATATCTGAGAACCCTGACGCTGTATTCGTCCAGTCAATGGATTCAACCGCCAAGAAAGGTCCGCCAAATCGGACCGCGGCATTGGCGATAGGGCTATTATCGACAGCGTTATACGCCGCACCTGCATTTCCAGCGGAGGCGACAAGGAAGAAATCACTGCGGACTTCAGTCATAAAGGAATTTACCGCATCGTTATAAAGCTCTCCATAATGGCCTACAACCTCTGCCCATTTGTCATCAACGCCATTATTATCCAAATCTACAGGACCCCATTCACCAGGATCATCATTATCATTATCGCCATTGAGGTCTCCGAAATTCCATGCTGCCGGGTCAATCTCATATTTGGAATACAAGCTGGATACCCCGTACGAGTTATTGACTGCTCTAATTGAAGCGTCATCCCCAAGGAGTTCCAGAATTAGCTCAATCTGCCTGCCCCAGGTGCTAAGCTCCCAAAAGAACACGCACTCCCGGCCTTGGATTGCGTCGATCCATGCGTCTATACCTTCTACGCCCTGATTGTTATCCCACGTAGCTCCGATTATACCCGCAACCATTGTGCCGTGGTCGCTCACTGGGATGCCCTCAGGAACCTGAAGTTTTCCCAAGTCAATGTGACTAGCATCAAACCCACTTTCAATAACACCTGCAGAGATCTGATTGCCTGCGCGGTTTCGTCGCACATAGGTATCAAGATTCCACATCTGTGGCGCGCGGATTAGTTTATGCCCCCAGTTCCCGTTATTGGCTGGACCATTGGGGTAATCTGGCACTTCCCATGTCCATAGATTCTCTGTTACGTTGTGTGGAGGGATTACATCCGGCGCGCTTGCCATTTCGTTAATAGCGACCTTTACCCCTGGGTCAGCATTCAAGCTCTCCAGGATGCCCATCATTTCATTCAGGTCTTTAGCGGGAACCACCACTAGTAGTAGCGCTGCTTCTGGAAGTCCACCTGTAACCTGTCCTCCCACTCGCGAAAGTGTTTCATTTGCCTCCTGGACTGTAGTGGAACCCTTAAACACAATGAGTATCTCCCGATACGAGATAGCAAAATAATCACCAACGAATATAAAGTCATCAACGTATGGCTCAGGGAAAGTAGCGTCAGGAATGTTAGCGTTGATCGGTTCGTCCGGTGGACCTTCAAGCTCAACAGCCAATTGAGCCACTCGGCTCACCACACCACCGGCTCCTACGCTGTCCACCGGAACTACACGATAGGAGTTGCTAGGTGGTGCCGGAAGCAAAACGCTCAAGCGCAACCAGCCATCGTCAATATCATCTCCAAAGGGAACCCACAACAATTCAGTGAAAGGCCCTGCCGGGTTGTCAGCTTCTTGCACGGAATACCCCGCGATTTCGCACCCATAGTTCATCGCAATCGGCGTGATGTCTGCAATGTCCACAACGCCGTTTTCTGAGCCGTCCACCACAGCCTGGATGCTGTTGCGCAGCTCTTTGTCCTCCTCCGGCACTTCCTCGTTGTAGTGGATGGCAATCGGTGTGATATCGGAGATACCCACAATGCCGTCCTGGTCATAATCGCCGACGTTCCTGTACGACCACGTGAGGGTATAGGAGCCGTTGCCATTATCGATGAGTTCTAAGTCGTCCACCCGGTTAGCTTCGCCGGTGGGTGGCGTGGAGACGATTTTGCTGACGCCTTTGGCGTTGAGCTGCTTAGCCAGTTCGTCCTTCAATTGCGCGAATAGCGCCGCATCAACACCATCAGGCGCTGGATACGCGTCGAGCTCCGCTAGGGCGTCGTCGAGCGAAACCTCAGTTGGCGCTTGCGCCACCGGTTGGGCGGTGCTCATATCGGGCAGGCCCGGCACCTTGTGCTTGCCGCCGCCGCATGCGGTCAGCACGAGCGCGAACGCGAAGATGACGAGCGTAATGATTGTCCCCCGCAGGAATACTCTTGTTCTCATGGCATATTCCCCCACTTCACCAGGGAGCTTTGCTGCTCGCCCCCCAGCAGTCTGTGACTATTATAGCATAGCCAACGGCCCGTTGGTCAACAAGGCTCAGGCTCCAGCCGAAGTTGGCAAACTACGCCTCGTCGGCATAGACGGCGGCCTGCGCCAGATCCTCCGCCGCTTCTATCATCTCAAGTCCCGCCGAAAGCGTCCGCGCCAGGGCGATGACGCCGTGTTTTTCCCACACTATAAGGCTTGCGCCTTCGGCGGCGGCCTCCGCGCAGGCGTCGGCCAGCTCGCGTGTGCCCGGCGGGAAATAAGGGTTCACCGCAATGCCGCCCTCCGGCAGCTTATCTTTGGGAAGCTCCGGGCGCGGGTCGAGAGACGCCCACACAAGCAGCGCCGGAGAATGCGTGTGCACCAGCGCGGTGATATGCGGCCGGCTTTCTCGCACGGCTTGATACGTCAGCAGGTGCGCCAGGACTTCGCTTGAAGGCTCGTAGTATCCTGCGAGCTTCTCGCCTTCAGCGTCGATTTGCACCAGCGCGCGCCCGGGATCCACCGCCACCTCCGCCATGGTTGTGCCAGCGCCGGTGACGATTATCGTCCCGTCGGGCATAAGCTGGGAGAGGTTGCCCGCATTGGCCACGCACCAGCCGTGCTCGGCAAGTGCGCGCGCCACATATGCGAACTCGTCCAGCAGGTCAGTGCCGCCCGAATCTGCATCCGTTTCCATCAGCCACATAATAGCAGAAGAGCGCCTGCGTTCAGCGGCTCAGTCCCTTGCGGCTTCTTCCTGCTCACGCTGCTCCTGCTGTTCATCGTGCTGGTCGTGGTGGAACCAGGGCATAGCGAGCGGGTTCCAGTAAAGGCTCCGCGGGCGGCTTCGCATAGTCCCGAAGAAGCGCTCCAGCCGATCGCGCAGGCGTGCAAACATCCGCGCATCGAGATACGCCAGGAACTCGCCGCACGAGCAACGCAGCTTGCTGCCCGCAACGAGGTCGCGCCAGGCGAACTCGTTTTCTTCGTCGCATGAGGAACACTTGACGTGCAAATGGGGTTTCCCTTGCCTGAATCTAAACCCGATTTTAGAACGCTCTGAACCAGTATTTCGGCCTTTCACGGCCTCACCCCCTTTTTGGAGTGCACACTATTCGGGAACCGGCACGTCCCCCCGGCGCTAATCTCGTCAGGCATCAGCCTGCACAGTGCCAGCACGCCAATTCTAGGCGCTAAAGCTACTTATCCCCGGCCGCCCCTCGCAAGTCAGTATGAAAGGCGTCCTGTAGCCTCCCGTGCATATATTCTACCATAAATCCGCCTGGGCTGCCGGTTTCCGCAATCAGAAACGCTCGGCCGATGCCGCCTCCCTGCGCTGCTTGACAAACTCTGGCAATACTGCTATCCTGACAATCTCAGGTTGTGGGAGAAGAACAATGGAAGGCCTGATGAAAACCACAGTAGTCGGGGCGTCCGGCGCCAAGTACCCCGGGCAGCTCCTTCCGCTCGACGCCAAGCTGGGCAGGATCGAATGCGTGTACATCATCATTGCGTTCCAGCCCCACAGCATGGAGTACGGCACAGTCTACGTAGACGAAACCACCAACCTTGAAGTCCACATCGCCGAGCATTCCAAAAGAGACTGCTGGAGGCGCGAAGGCGCGTCGCACATCGCAATCTACCGCACGCACTCCTCAACAAGGCGCAGGCGCGAGATTGTAAGCGACATCTTTGCGCAGTACCACTGCCCCTGCAACGAAGAGAACTCCACCATCAACAGCGCATAACTCCCCGGCTATTCTCCCTGGCTGTTTACCCGCCACGCAGTAGCTGCCGGCGGGTTCACCCGCCTCAGCTATAGCGAAGGCTGGCCGGCTAAGCCTTTCTCTCTACTCGCTACTTGCTTTTAGAGGGTATAATTATATATTCACACTGCGCATGGGAGGTGAACAATGGCAAAGAAATTTCTTTTGCTGGCTTTAGTGCTTTCAATCCTTGCGCTCGCCTCCTGCAGCGCGGGCCAGGGGCTGGCGAATGCGTTTAACATCGAGACCAACCCCTACAAGGGCGAGATAGACCCCACCAAGATCCAGAGCTCGGCGCTGGACGGCAAGTGGACTATCGGCGTCTGGGACGTAATGATCAACGACCCCACCGGCTTACTGGGCTTCACCGCCGACGAGTTTGAGCGCGAGGTTGACGGCCAGAGCTTCTGGTTCGACGCCGGCGCGATAATGAGCGGCAGTTTCCCGTTCAGCATAAACGTCGCCGAAAGCCACCTGCTGCGCCTGTCTCAGGACCGGTATAAGCTGGAGGCGAACGGCACCGTCGTCATTGAAACCGCCGACGGGCCTATGACCTTCTGGGCCGAGACCGCTATTGCGGGCACGGTAAACTCTGCGATGACCCAGTGGGCGGGCACCGGCGAGCTTCACTACAAGCAGGTTGGCGGCGACATCACCGGCGACGTCGAACTCAAGTTCGTGCTCTCGAAGCAGTAGCTGAAACGCGCCGATTCTCTATCTTGGGTGCAGCCACCTATCCAGGTGGCTGACCATAAGGTGTGTCGGCTAGATAGCCAACGCCACCCAGATTATTCTTCTGTACGGGCACAGCGTGCTGTGCCCTTCCCACCAGAGTACGCGGTGCTCACTAGCGCCGCTCCTCCGTAGGGACGATTCCCCCACCATCGCTGCGCGCCTAGCGCGCGCACGCGGGCTTGACAGCTAAGCGGGAAACGACTATACTATTTTGTAGTAACTCCAGATAGGAGGTGTAGAGTGCCGAAACAAAGGAAAACTGGTAAGAAGGCTGGCAGATCTGCTTCTAAGGTGCTGCGTGATAAGCGCACCGGCAAGAAAAGCAAGACCGCCGCTGGCAGCGCTCTCTCACAGCGCGCTCCCCAGAGACGCCGGACTACGAAGAAGTGATACGGGACGCGAGTAAATGTTTCGATAGTCAACGAATACGCTTTATTGGAGGTGCGGAATGCCCAGTAATCCTACTATAGTAATCAGCTTGACTAGTTTCGTGGACTTCGTTACGAAGACAGGAACTCCAAGGATTACATGCGTTCAGAAGATTAAGAGTCAAATGGGGCAACCTTACGACCCTATGCTTGATTATTGGAAGCAACTTAGGGAAGCGATAATCGAATTCCATCGTGCGGCCAGAACAAGTTCAAGAGTGCGGCTTCAGAATCAGATAGGTGCCGTCCACGCAGCAAACAAAGTTATCAACTATCAAGCCTGCGTTAACGACTATCTGGGTTGGCTGGGTAGAAAGACAGCCGTGTGGTTTGATTTCCAATGCACAAACTATACACAGGGCGGCGTGCGCGTGAAAGTGAATCCTGAACTCGGTCTCGAGATTAACGGAACTCCCCATTTAGTAAAGCTGTACTTCAAAGCTGATGGACTGAGCAAGCGGGCAGTGGATCCGCTTCTGCACCTGATTGGAGCTAACTCAAGTCGAAATGATGGAGGTCGACGACCGACACCAGCGATACTTGATATAAGACAGCGGAAACTGTATACCCCGACACGAACGGTCGCTGGATTGTCAGCTCTGTTACAGGGGGAGGCAGCTGCCTTTGAAACCATCTACAGGCAGCTCCCACAGAAATGCTCACGCGGCGTTTAACTAGGAGGTGAAACGTAGTGCACTGGAATGACCCAGTTGTTGTAGTAGGAGCAGCAGCGGTTGTCGTGTCTCTATGCCTTGGAGCGGTCCAGGTAATTCTATGGTTACTGGACAGGAGCCAGCGTCGGGAAATAGTATTCAGAGAACTTTGCTCGCTCGTTGATGCTGCGGCGCGAGAATTCAGCGTTGAATCTCATAGGGCACTCATGATTATTCCTCCTCCGAAAGAGCCCGGAAAACTGAACGCATTGGTTAACTCGCCATTATTCTTTCGCGCAGAGATTAGAGACAACGAGAGGGAAGCTTTTCGTAGGGCAGAGCAGCTAATCATACAGCCCGCTCGTTATGCAGAAGAGCTTTGGCAGCGATTAGTGAGCGACGCTCAAAACCATAACAAGCTGTGCGACGAGATAGAAGGGCTAATGGCTAAAATACGTCCTTTATTATCCCGATTGCACGTGCCAGTCGTGCTGGAATCTCCAAAGAAGCTCCCACAACGTTCAGACGACGCACAGTAATCCCAAGAGAGGACGTAATTCCCCGACATACTGATAGCCGACGACTTAAATCCCAAAATCCCCCCCGAATCAGTGTCCTATTTTTGCCAGTTAGTGCTATAATAGTAAGTGAGAGTAGTAAACAGCTCTCTCAAGTATGAATGATGATAGAAATACTGGTGGCGCGGGCGCCTGCCCGCCACAGCTTCAGCGGCGGAGGGGCTCGCCCGTGATTCCCCCCAAGAACAGCCGGGCTGGCGCGCCCGCCTGCACCTTCGGTGGGGCGGACAAGCCCGGCGCACCCAATGAGGGTTTTACTGCTCCTGCTGGCGACATCGCGCCCGGCCTGCCCAATGAGGGTTCCCAGGCTCCATCCCCCAATCTCTCATCCCTAACCCCTGTCGCCTCTTCCCCGTCCAACAACCGCGCCGCTTCCCGCGCGCCCCCTGCGCGATGAACCATATGCGGGTGTTGGCGGAGCATTTATCACGGAAGTTCCTGGAAGAACGCCAGGCCTAGAACGGTATAAATGGCTCGTATTTCGTTCCCAGCAGCTCGTCAATCATCCGCATCAAGTCCTCATCTGTAACCGGCTTGAATACCTCGACGCTGTCCAGCTTCGGCACTATCTCCACGCGCATTCCTATCGGAACAAGCGAGAACAGGTAGCGCGCGTCTTCGCGGGACAGGCGAATGCACCCGTGCGAAGCCCGCCTGCCCAGCCTGCGCTCGTATCCCCGGCCTTTGAGCGCGTGCATCCCGATCTCACCACCGCGCGTCAGCCCCATCCAGTGATACATATCGGCCTCATACTTCTCGGAGTAGGCATATGTGGCCTTGTTCACCACCTGATAGGAGCCCGGCGGCGTGGCATAGCCACGCATCCCGGTGGACACTTTGTATTCTGCAAGCACCTTGTCGTGGCGGTTCATCGCGTACAGCCGCTGCCGCGAAAGGTCAATGACCATATGCGTTACCGTCACAGGTGATTCCGCGCGAACCCTGGCAAGAAGCTCTTCCTGGCTGTGAAAGCCCTGCGAAATGAACTCCTCAACGAGCTCCGGAGCGGTTTCCGCGTCCGGATTCAGCGGGCCCTTGCGGATTATCCGGATGCCCAGTCGTTCAAACAGCACCGTTGCGCCTGACTGCGCTTCCTCGTCTGATTGCACCTCCTTGCTTTGCTCCTGCTCTTCGTCTTCCCCTACGGGGCCGACAACCACGTCCGCGTGCGCAGCTAACGCCGCAACTGCCAGCATAATAAGACAGGCCAGAAATATCGCACTGGGCCTCACTTAGTCCATATTCTAACAGGCAATATTGACACTTGCTAGACCCCGGCATCTCCTTTGGTAGAATCGCCTGAATATGGCACTAAACGCCGAGAAGCTGGAAGCCGCCCTGGGCGATTTGCGCCAGCAGGTTCACGTGATTGCGGTCGACGAATGCCCGAGCACCAACGATATCGTTGCTCAGGCAATGGACGCTGGGAACGCGCCCGGAACGGTCCTCGCGGTCACGAATTACCAGTCCGAGGGCGAAGGGCGGCGGGGGCGCTCCTGGCACAGCCCGCGCGGCACCGACGTTCTGGCAACGATCGGGGTGCGCCTGCAAAACTACGGCTACGGGCTTGACCCGCGTTTCCCGCTTCTGGCATCGGTGCTCGTGGCTAAAGGCGTTGAAGCTGCAACCGCCGTCCATCTGCACACTAAATGGCCCAATGACCTTGTGAGCAGCAAGCGCAGGAAAATAGGCGGCATACTTGTCCGCAACGCTCACAGCCATCTTTCAATAGGCATCGGTATCAACGTGAACAGCCAGCGCGCGGATTATCCCGATGAAATCCAGTGGCGAGTCGAAACCCTCAGCGCGGTCGCCGGGCGCGACCTTGACCTGACCCAGCTCGTAATCGCAGTCGCGATGGAGCTGCTGCGCCACTTTGCAGGCGAGCATCCACTGGACACCGACGAGCTGATAGCCGAATGGCTCGACCGCTCGCTCACTATCGGCGAGACACTTACGCTCCATCGCGGCGCAAAACTCGTCGAAGTTACGCCGCTGCGCCTGGTCCGCGAAACCGGCGAGCTGATTGTGCGGGAAAGCGACGGAAGCGAAACCGTCCTGAGCAGCGCTGACGCCATCGAATACTAGCCGGGCGAATCCTTTAGCAGCTCCCGCGCCAGCTTCCGCGTATCGCGCAGCCACCCGTCCAGCGTGATCTGCTCCGGCTTCCCGCCCTCGTCCCAGGCGGAGAATATGTCCTCGAACAGCTTTTGCCGCCGCGCGAGAATGCGCACCAGGCCCTCCTCCACCGACCGGCTCATCAGCAAATTGAGCACATTTACCGGCTCCTCCTGCCCCAGCCGGTGCGCCCGCCCCACCCTCTGCTCTACTTTCGCCGGATTGAACGGCAGGTCGAAATTCACGATAAGGCTTGCAGCCTGCAGGTTCAGCCCTAATCCTCCGGCATCGGTGGACAAAAAGACGTGATACTTCCCGCGCTGGAACTCGTCCACCAGTTCCGCCCGTCGCGCAACATCCACGCCGCCGTGAAGGTACGCCACAGCCAGTCCGGCTTCCTTGATTTCTTCTTCCAGCAGCTCCGCCATCCGCGTCCACTGCGTGAAGACTATCGCCTGGCCGTTGCGCTGCTCAACCTGCTCCTTCAGCACCACGATTAGCTCGCGCTCTTTCGGCGACGGCTTCTTTTCCGGGAAATGCATCCTTGGGGAATCGCAGATCTCGCGCAGCCGCATCAGTTGCACCAGCAGGTTTTTAACGTCCAGCTCTCGCCATTCCTCCCACGAAAGGCTGTCCGCCAGCCCATGCTTCACGTCGTCATATATGGCGCGCTGCTCCTGGTCAAACTCCAGCCATATCTCTTGGTCTATCACCGGCGGGAGCTCCGCCAGCGCGTCGCGCTTGGTGCGCCGCAGCGTTATGGCGGCAATCCGCTGCGAGACCTCGGGAACTCTCTGGTAGCCGGTTATCTTGCCGAATGCATCAAACGTGCAGTACCGCTCTCTGAAAAGTATCGGATTTCTCGGCAGCACATCTTCGTTGATTATCCGCACGATATTATAAAGCTCGTCAAGCTCGTTCTCCAGCGGCGTGCCGGTCAGCGCGAAAATATATTTGTGCCGCAGATTCTTAATGGCGGTGTACGTCTTCGTGCGGTAGTTTTTGATGCGCTGCGCCTCGTCAATCACCAGCAGGTCAACCGGCAGCTTCTTCAGCTTATCCAGGTCGCGGTAAGTCAGCTCATAGTTCATCACCGCAAACAGCGGAGCGTCCTTGCCCGCCAGCACGCTGTAGGTTTCCTCACGCGCCTTCGCATCCCCCCCGATGACCAGCGCCTTTTCGCCCGCGAAGCGCTCGATCTCGCGCTGCCACTGCACTTTCAGAGATGCCGGGCAGACGATTAGCACCCGCCGCACCTTCTTGTATCTGCTGAAAGCCAGCGCTGCGGCAATAGCCTGCACCGTCTTTCCCAGGCCCATATCGTCGGCCAGCAGCGCCCGCTCGGTGAGGAACAGGTGCGCCACCCCCCGTTCCTGGAACCTGTACAGGCGATGCTTCAGGCCGATTTTGAGCGCTCCGCTCCGAATGTCCTCCTCCAGGTTTGGATGCTCGCCCGCCCCGTCCATATCAATGCGCAGGTTCTCTCGAAGCTCGCAGAATGCCGCCAGTTCGCGCGCGGCCTCGGTGATGCGCAATTGCGCCCCAGCCCTCTGCACATTGTCGGCGAATTCGCGCGCCCGGTGCGGCTCACGCAGCAGATGCTTCTCGTCCACGTAATCCGCGACGACTTCAGCAACATCGTCGCCCAGCGCCGGCGGGAGATGCCTGACCGCAATCTGGCGGTGGAAACGGACGCTTTCTTCTATCGACAGCCGGTCGCGCATGAACCGGGGGAAGAGATCGGAGAACAGCTCCGTGTACTCAATGACCCCCTGCGCATCCTTAACCCGCTCCTCAACGCCGAAAGCGTCCAGCGGGTCGCGCAGCGCCATATTCGGGCCGGCGAATTCGCCCACAACCGCCTGGAGCGGGCGGTAAAGCCGGTCGCCCTTAGTTTTAAGAACAACGGAAAACCCGGTGCCCGACGAGACGCCTGCGTCAAACACGATAGTGCGCCGCGCGACTTCATCATCGTAGAACCTCTCCACTTCTTCGCCCGCTTCAATTTGAAGGTTGAAGAGCGCCGCTTCACGCTTGAATTCGGGATACCGGCGGATGTCCATAAATATCTGCCAGCGGCTGAAATATCGCTCCAGGAAGAACCGCTGTGGGCGGTTCAGGCGCTTCAGCGAGCCGCTAAGCCTGAGTCCACCCCGCCCCCGCGAGCGTTCCACCACGAGCTGCAACCCGCTCCGGTAGCCCATCCGCTCAATCCTCCTCCAATCCCTGTAGATGAGCTATCTCGTTCAGGGAAATCAGGCTCATCCGCTCGCTATCGGCCTTTACTGCACTGAAACCGCAATTGAAAAAATGAATATGCGTTCGGCCCATCGGGACCTTCTCAATTAAAGCGTGTACCAGGAAATACATCGAACCCGCGTGCGTTACCGCTACCACGGTGGCGTCTGTATGCCGTTCCGCCATTTCGCTGACGAACGCCAGCATCCTGTGGCGCACCCTGAGTCTCGGCTCGCCGCCGGGGGGGCAGAACCACCAGCCCTCGCTGCTCCGGCGCTGCGCGATCTGCGGGTCGGCTGCTGAAATGTCCTTCCAGGCGCGCCCTTCCCATTCACCCAGCCCCTGCTCGCGCAGCCGCGTGGACTCGATAACCGGAAGCTCTAGATGCTTCCCGATAATCTCCGCCGTCTGCATCGCCCGCACGTAAGGCGACGAATACAGCGCCACCGGCTTGAATGCCTTGAGCGCCTTCGCCGCTGAGTCGGCCTGGCGGCGCCCGAAATCCGTCAGCGGAGTCTTTGCAGCGCCCTGAATGACGCCGAGGTTGTTTAGCTCCGTGACCCCGTGCCGTACGAAGATAATGCGGGTAGCCATCTGCGCTATGGGGAGTTCTGGATGTACTCCAGGATTCGCTTGACGAACTCGCCGAAGAACGGCACCGCCTCCCACTGGGTGAGCATGTAGACGAAAAGCCCGGCCACCAGTGTCGCGCCGAGGAATATGCCGAACCCGCCGGCGATGCCGCGGCCGATGCTGGGGAGTATGCCCAGCGCCTTGACGTAGATTTCGATGCGCCGCGAAAGCCGCGCCTGGCTCTCCACGAGCGCCTCGATGCGGCGGGAGAGTTTTTCGAGGTACTGCGCCTCCTCCATCACCACGCGCCGCAGGTCCTCGGCATTGGCGGAAAGGACCTTGCCGTTCTCCCAGCGGGACGCAGCGTTGTTGGCAGTGCCTCCAGTAACGCCTTTAGCAGCGCCCTCCGTAGCGCCCCCGGCGCTGCCGCCTACCCCTTCCTCCTGCCGCGTTTCCTTCGAGGTTGTTTCCTCCGAAGCCACGCAGGGATGATTCTAGCACAGGGGGGTGGAACAGCGGTCAGTCCTTAGCCTTCAGTCGTCAGTTATTGGCTTTTGGACGGTTACGAGCCTGTAGATACTCTATTGGGATGTCAAGGGTTCGGGAGTTAGTTGGGGGAACAGGAGAGAGCCGTTGAAGGTGGTTTTGGTTTTGAACATTCCCCAGA
>JAGGTK010000074.1 GCA_021163765.1 bacterium | reverse complement strand
AACACTGCCGATTCTCATAGTATTCACTCCGCTAACCAGGCAGCTCAGGCGACCACAAAACCGCCGGCGGGCCGTTCTCGGAGTTGCCGCACGATGCGGCAAGCATCATGCCTACCATTACCACGAGGGCAAAACTAAGCGCCCATAACAGCGCCTGCCCCCCCCTGTCATATTTTGTCTTTCCCATTATCCTTGACCTCCCGGTCGTCAGACTAACAATACACTATGAATTTATTATAACACATTCCAAACACGCCATAGCCACGCGCTTCGCGGGACTACTGGCCCCTCGCTATTTATCCGCCATAGCCCTGAGCCTGTCGAAGGGCGACGGCGGACTAGCTACTCCACTTCTTCCCGCTACACGCTACCCGGCGCAATCTATGAACTTCACCGAAGCAGGCCCCAAACGCCGCAATCTGGTAGAATCGTGTTCCCTCTAAACGCAAACCGTGACTGGAGCGAAAGAAAACGGGAATGGCGCCGCCACAGACGCGCTGGTCAGCCAGACCGTCGGCGTGCGGGGGCGCGACGAGCTGCAGGCGCTCCTGGGCGACTTCGACTGCCACTTCCGCACGCTGCGGGACCGGCTCGGCGTGAAGCTCTACACCAAGGGGATGGAGGTCCACATAGTCGGCCCGCCGTCGGACGTCAGCCGCGCCCACGACGTGATAAACGACCTTATGCGCCTCATCAGGAAGGAGGGCACGCTGACCGAGGACGATGTGCGCGAAAGGCTTGAGCAATCCGCAGCAGGCGGCGACGATGAAAACGCTTCTGCGGGCAGTGAGCTTCTGCCGCTTTTGCCGCACGTCGCTCCGCGCACCGAGGGGCAGGAGGAGTACCTGCGCTCGATTGCGCAGACCGACGTGACTCTCTGTTACGGCCCTGCGGGCACCGGCAAGACGTTCCTATCGGTCGCAGCCGCCATCTCGCACTTCAAGCGCGGGATGGTGAGCCGCATTGTGCTGACCCGTCCGGCCGTTGAAGCCGGTGAATCACTGGGCTTCCTGCCGGGGACGCTCGTGGAGAAGGTCAACCCGTACCTGGTGCCGCTCTTCGACGCGCTCAACGACATACTGGGCTTCGACCGCGCCCGGAAGCTCATCGAGCGCGGCGTAGTGGAGGTGGCCCCCCTTGCATTCATGCGCGGGCGCAGCCTGAACAACAGCTTCATCATACTCGACGAGGCGCAGAACACCACCTACCCCCAGATGAAGATGTTTCTCACGCGGATGGGCCGCGGCAGCCGCGCGGTGGTCACCGGGGATATCACCCAGATAGACCTTGAGCGGCGCGAGAATTCCGGCTTCGTGTGCGCGCTGGGAATCCTGAAGAATCTGGGCCAGGGAGTGCGCATAGTGGAACTGAAGGAAAGCGACGTGGTGCGCAATCCCATAGTGCAGCGCATCATAAACGCCTACAACCGATACGAGAGCCACCGGATGCAGCAGCACCAGGGCGGTGGCGAGGAGCAATAACCCACCGTGCCCAAGGACACCAAAAGCAAGCGGACGAAAAACGCCATCGCAAACGGGGGAGCGTTATGGCGCGCCCTCTGGGGCCTGGCGTTTTTTCTGGGCGTGCTGGCCGTTCTCTATGTGCACATCGTAGTATGGCCTGTAAGGTTCACGCCGGGCCAGGTCGTTCCCTACGACATCATTGCTCCAATGGCCACTGAGTATCTTGACACCACGGAGCTGGCCGCGCTCCAGGCCGAGGGAAAGGCCAGCATCATAGACACGCGCGTCAAAGAGAACGCGCTGTTGAATCTGAGCGCCTTTTTCCCCGACCTGCGGGCAATCCGCCTTGAGGAGAGCGAGCCAACGCAGCAGGTGGAGGAACTCGCCGCGAAATATCCTGTTCCCAGTGACGTGATAGCGCTTTTACTCACGTACTCGGATGAGGACCTGGCGGACATCGAAAGCTACGCGGGCGAAGTGCTCAGCAATTACATGCAGACGCCTATGTCGGCGGAAAAGGTCAGTCAACTGAGGGATCAGGCTGGCGAGAAAAGCTCTCTCATGCTGCGCGACAGGCTGCCCATATTCTTCCTCAAAGAGAACATCACCGAGGCACCGGACGTACCCGAAGTACAGGAGTACATCAACGCTCTGGTGACCCACAAGATCTCCAAGGGCGAGATTATACTTGGAGCGGGCAACATTGTAACTCAAGTTACACTGGACAAGCTGACCGCCGTTGAAGAAGGAATGGTCAAGCAGAGAATGTATAAGTTCTTTGGCCTGGCCCTGTTGCAGCTTGCGCTGATGCTCGTCTGGTACGTGCACCTGTGGTTCTACAAGCGGAAGATCTTCAGCAATCCGTCAATCTGGGGGCAGCTCACCACAGTCCTGGTCCTGGCACTCACAGCCTCGCTTCTCATCGGACGCCTTCCATTCAAGTACATCCACTACGCAGCACCGCTTGCCACGGCTGCGGCAGTAATACTCATCGTCACGATGTACGACGCAATTCTGGCGTCCTACGTCGGGCTGGGGCTGGCCGTCGTCGCCGCACTTGCGCTCAACTATAACAGCAACCTCACAATCTATATGCTCATCTCCACCACCTACCCCGTGGTGTTCCTCAACCAGCGGTCGTCCACCCGCAGCCTCGCTTTATTCGGCTTGAATCTGGGCCTGCTCAACCTGGTGCTGGCGCTGGCCGTATTCCTGTTCTCCGTCGAGACCTTCTCCTGGTGGTCGCTGTCTTACGCGGTTCTTGCCGGGATTGCCGCAGCCACCGTCGCACTCGGCGCAACCCCGCTCCTGGAAACGTTTTCCAGCCAGCTCACGCCCGCCAAGCTACAGGCTCTGATAAACCCGGAGATGCCGCTCCTGAAACGCCTGCTTGAAGAGGCTCCCGGCACCTATATGCACTCGATGGTTATGAGTTCAATGAGCGAGGAAGCGTGCAATTCAATCGGCGCCAACGGCCTGCTGGCGAAAGTCGGCGCGATGTATCACGATATCGGGAAGCTCAAGCGCCCCGGGTTTTACGCTGAGAACATCGGTAACCCGGAGAACAACCCGCACAGGCATCTGCCGCCTGAAAGCAGCTTCAACATAATTGTTCAGCACATACAGGACGGCGTGGAAATGGCCCGCAAAGCCGGCCTGCCGCCGGGTGTGATAGCGTTCATCCCGGAGCATCACGGCACAACTCTGATGAAATATTTCCTCGAAAAGGCACGCAAGCGTTCCGAGGCTGAAGGAGTGGCATTTAACCCGGACCACTTCCGCTACGCCGGCCCCGACCCTCGCAGCAAGGAGACCGCTGTGGTTATGCTGGCGGATTCATGCGAAGCGAGAGTTAGGGCGATGGACACATTCACTGAAGAGGATGTCAGGGCCACCGTGCGGGAAAACATCCAGGAGAAAGAACGCAACGGGCACCTGGACGATTCCTGCCTGACTATCGGCGACCTCCACGCGGTAGAGGAAGCTTTCACGAGCGTTCTTGTAAACCTGCACCACTCGCGGTTGAAGTACCCCGAGCAAACCGGGACTGACACCAGGAATGCCGAGAGCCAGGCGGGAGACACAGCCAGCCCGCAGAAAAACGGGGAATCCACCTAGCCATTATGCTGAAGCCCCATCACCCGGCGCAAATCGCGCTTGCTTTCCTGCAATAAAGCGAGCATGGCAACAGGTGCACGGGTTGATGTATACTTGCAAACCGGAGGAAACCTAAGGAGGCCAAAATGCTCTTGCGGACTTTAATGCAGAATCAGGTGGCAGCGTTGCGCCAGGGTTACTTTGAGTGGTCCCGGACTGACGACTGGGTTCGGGGGCTTTCCCTTGCCTGTCTCTTTGCCGTAGCAACCGGACTGCTGGCTCAGGTCCGGGTCGTTCTGCCCTTCACCCCTGTGCCGATTACAGGGCAGACACTGGGCGTCCTGCTTGCAGGCTCTCTGCTCGGCGCCAGATTCGGGGCTTTGAGCATGGGCATCTATCTGGCACTCGGTCTGGTTGGAGTGCCCTGGTTTGCCGGGGGCGATTCTGGTCTCTTGTATCTCGTGGGGCCTACGGGAGGCTACCTGGCGGGCTTTATCGTTGCGGCCTGGTTTCTTGGGAAAGCAACAGACAGAAGCGCTAGCATGAGAAGTCCAGTTGCGCAAGTGGCTCTGATGGGCGCAGGAATGGTCATCATCTACACTTTCGGCGCAGGCTGGCTGATGGTCGGCTCGCATTTAAGCCTGGGGTTGGCTCTCGGACTGGGCGTAGTTCCCTTCCTGATTGGCGACGTGCTCAAAATCTTGCTGGCTGCTTCTACGGGAATGCTTCTCCTGCCCGGCGCACGTAAATAGCGTGACTGTGGAACCTTACCAGGACTTCAAGCGTCTATGGGGACGCATAGAGCCTGCGAGCTAATAACATTATGGTGAAACCGCGCAAACCTGCTACGACAGCACATCTCGGCGGGCTGGCGTCGTTCGTTTTCATTCTGCTCGCTGTCCTCGTTACCCTCTGGTTGGCACACACGGGAACTGACAGCTTCTCGGCAGACCAGAACGAGCAGAATGCAGCGGCGCATATCAGCGATTCGCAGAGTCCTTTAGAATCCGTGCAGGACAGCAGAGATCTGGCACGCATTGAGCCTGTTCTGGCTGAGTTAAGTATCGGCGACGACCAGCTTTCGGAATTCCGGACCATTTACGAGGTGGCCCGATCGATGCCGCGCCAAACAACACCACCGCCCCACCGCATCGTATCCATGCAGCTGGGCAACCATCCTGAAATATCTTCCAGCCTGGGCAGTGTGCTGGGACAGCCGCTTAATGACGAGATAAGGCCGTTCGACGAGCTTTCGCGCGCAGAGCAACTCCTGCTGTATGCAGACTGGCTGGGCACAGGCTACCTGGACGAACCGGCGTATCAGCAGCTGATTGCACGAATGAACACTGCCGATGTGGCACGTGTTTCCAACCGCAGCGAGCTTGCACATCTATGGCTGGTACAGGACAGCCGGAATTTGCTGGCGATATACAATAGCGTGAACGGAGACGCGGACGAACTGCGGATAAAGCTGGCAAAGGATTGGCTCCCCCGATTCGCCAGCCCTGTTGCGCGAAGGCTTTTTGAACCGTGGCATGAGGAATGGGCTGCTGGCCACGGGTATATCGAAGAGATAAGAGACGAAAGTGAACGCTCACGCCTTATAGGAGCTATCACTTCTTATCAGATGGGGGAAGAACTGGACAGTCTCAGCGCGCTCCAGCAAACTCCCGACCGGATCATCAACCACGTCACAAATGAGCCTACAGTTCCCTCAGGCGCTTATGATTTCGCAAAGTTCTTCTACTTTCGAATCTACGGAGAGAATCCCGGCGACATTATTGCGGAAGGCATCAGCCAGGTGAACAACTACCAGGCGTGGCAGCGCAGATGGGAAAACCGTCCCGCAGCCAAGCGCTAGCGTCCCCGCGTGAAAATGAGTTACGCGCCACGCGTGGCTGGACCCACATCTGCATCCCGTTAGCGATGTCCTATAATAGCCAGGTGGCGGGCGAAATGGCGAAAATCCCACGGTTTCACGGAAACGAAGTCGCGCTGAAGTTCCTGGAGCGGCTGACGGCGCGCGGCTCGCTGCCCTCGACGGTGCTGCTGACCGGCCCCGGCGGGCTGGGCAAGGCGCTAGCGGGATACCAATTCGTTAAGGCGCTCGTGTGCCAGCAAAACAACGGCGGTGTGCGCGGGCTAGAATCTTGCGGCGAATGCGCGCACTGCAAGGCGCTGGAGTCCGGGAACAGCTCCGATTTCGTGGGCATCCGGCCCAAAACCGCGAAGCTTACGCTCAAGTACGTGCGCGAGGAGCACAACTCGTTCCGCGAGGCGTATCTGTATCCCGGCCAGCTACCCTACCGCTTCTTCCTGCTCGAAGAGTGCCACGTGATGAGCGAGGACCTCAGCAACACGATGCTGAAGCTCCTGGAGGAGCCGCCGGAGCGCACGCTGTTTATCCTCATCACAGATAAGCCGTCGCTGCTGCTGCCGACGATACTGTCGCGGTCGCTGCGCGTGCGCTTTCTGCCCGAATCCACCGAGTCGGTGGAGGCGTGGCTGCTTGAGCAGGGCGCGACGGAGACCGGCGCGGCGAACGCCGCGTTTTTCAGCCAGGGGCGTCCGGGGCTGGCGAAAACGCTGCTCACGGACGACGATTTGCTGCCGAAAATAGCTGGCACGATGAGCCGGTTCGCCGGTGTGCTGCGCAAGCAGCCGGACGCACCCGCGCTCGTGCCGCTCGGCGAAGCGCTGCTGGCGCTCGCGGATATGATGAAGAGCGCGCTAGTGCGGGTGGAAGAGGGTGAGGTGCCGCAGGACTACTACCTGCTGCCCTGGCGCCGCCCGCGTCCCGCGGTGGACGACGAAACATCGCCGCCTATGACGAACGAGCGCAAGCGCGAGCTGGGGCGTGACGCGCTACAGCTCGTATTTGACTGCCTGCAACTGACGATGTGGCGTGTGGAGAGCGAGGGCGGGCCGGCGTACGCATCCGCCGCCGCGCCGCTTTTCGGCCAGGCGGCGAGCTTCCTTGACGTGAATTTGCGCGAGGAGCAGGTGGTGGACTACCTGCTGGCGAAGCTGCCGGATGCTAGAATGTGACCCGCCGCAAACGGCGCATAACGATATGACTGACGAGATAACTGCGAACGGCAATAGCGCGGATACCGGGCCACGCGCCGAGCCGCGTGACGAAACGCCGCCGGAACCGCCATCAAAGCCCTTTGTGGATGAAGCCAAAGAGACGCCGCCGAAAGCCGACTCGAGCACCGCGACGCAGCAGGTGACATACGCCGTGCGCATCGGAAAGCTAAGGCGCAAGTACCCGTTCGTTGCGCCGAAGGATCTGGCGGGGCACGCGGGACGCGCGGTAATTGTGGATGCCGATTACGGGCTCGACCTGGGTGTTCTCGGCGAGCTGTGGCAGGATGATGGCGTGAAGGCGCTGGGCGCGATTGTGCGGCTGGCGGACGCAGACGATTTAGCGCAGGCGATGCGCAACTCCGAAACTGACGCCGAATGCCGTGCGGTATTCAATGAAGCGGTTGCGGGTGAGAAACTCCAGATGAAACTTGTGGGAATCGACCATTCCTACGAGCGCACCAAGATCACGTTTTATTACCACGCCGAAGGGCGTGTGGATTTCCGCCAGCTCGTTAAGACGCTGGCGTCCAAGCTGCGCCGGCGCATCGAGCTTTACCAGCTCAATCTGCGCGACCAGTTCCTGTTCCACCCGTTTCTCGGCCCCTGCGGGCGCGAGCTATGCTGCAAGGCGAAGCCGGAGCTGTTTTCGCAGAAAGTCCCCACGCGGCTGGCGAAGCAGCAGAAGCTATCCTACAACCCCGCGAAGATGGCGGGAATGTGCGGCAAGCCTCGCTGCTGCCTGCGCTACGAGGTGGACAGCTACAAGGAGTTCGCGGATTTCCTGGGCGTAAAGCCGGGGCGGCCGTTCAAGCGGCGCGCGGACGGGCTGGAGTGCCGGCTCGTTGACTGGAATATGCTCACCGACAAGGTCATTGTGGAAACCGACGAGGAGGAGGAACTCACGTTCAGCCTCGCGGAATTCAAGCGCGATTTCGCTCCGGCAACCGCCACCGGCTCCAGACGCTCCAAGTGAGAATTCATGCCTCTGGGCGTGGTTATTCGTTATAATTGAACCGCGCGCCCGTAGCTCAGGGGATAGAGCATCTGCCTTCTAAGCAGAATGTCGCAGGTTCGAATCCTGCCGGGCGTACTGTTTGATAATCACTGATACCCCCCGCTGCCCCCGTCCATTCCGCGCGCCGCGCCCCTTCCCAGCGGGCAGACAGCGCGTCCTTTTGGGGGATGTTTGCAGATTCAAGGCTCAACCCTCGACGCTGCGGCGCCCGGCCCCACTGCTCCGCTCTTCCAGCAACCGTCCTATAGTCTCTATCTGTAGCTTCACAACCGCTTCCTCGTCGAACTCCCGCTGGACCCGCTCCCGCCCGCGCCGGCCCATCTCCTCAGCCATCTGCGGGCTGTTCAGGATGGCAAGGATGCGGTCTGTGAGCGTGTCAGAATCGCGCACGGGCACAAAGTAGCCTTCAACGCCCTCCGTGACTTCCTCGCGGCAGCCGCGAATATCCGTAACCACTACCGGGACTTCCATCGCCATAGCCTCGAGCACCGAGCGCGGCATTCCCTCGCGGTATGAGGGCAGTACGAATACGTCGAATAGCGACAGGATTGCCGGCACGTCGTCGCGCACGCCGGTGAACACGATCCTGTCGTCCACGCCGAAATTCTCTGCGACTCCCATCAATTGCTTCAGCGTAAGGGGATGCCGGTCGCCGACGGCGCACCCTCCAATGACAATGAAGGACACGTCCTTCATCACCGCGCGCAGCCCTGCTGCGGCCTCCAGGAACTCAAGAAGGCCCTTGTCCCGCGTGTAACGCGTCACGGTCCCCACGATGCGGTGGTGCGACGGTATTTTGAACTCCGTGCGCAGGAGCTCACGCTCAACATCGGACACTTTCGCCGGGTCAAATGCCCGCAGGTCTATGCCGTTGCCGATGACGAGAGTCTGGTCCTTGCGAAAAAGCCCCAGTTTTACAGCCAGCTCGGCGTCTTCAGAGTTCTGCGTAAGCAGAAAATGCGTAAAGGGGCTGGCTGCCCGCTCCAGGCCGAGTCCCACAAAGCGCTTCCAGCGGGCATATGCTCATGGAAGTAGAAACCGTGCGCGGTATAGATGACCAGGGGGGGGCGTGCAAGCGCAACGGCGGCTCGCCCGATGAGCGACATCAGAGGATTATGCAGGTGCACCACGTCGAACTTCTCTCGGCGGATCAGCGAATTCAGTGCGAAAACTGAAGGTATATGCGCCAGGGGATTAACCGTGCGCCTGTAAGGCACGGTTCGCACGTCAAGGCCGTCCGCGCGCAGCACGTCCGAATAGCCGGACTCTCCGCAGGCGCAGACAACTTCCCAGCCCTCGCTGGACATTCCTTCAACCAGCCGCTTAAGGAAATATTTGAAGAAATGATCCAGGCCGGCGACCTCAAGTATCTTCACCTTCCCCATTCACCGACGATTATAGCCGAATCGACGGCCTCAGGCTCTTTCGCGGATTATCGCGACTCCAGCGGCAACGCTGTTGACTGCGCGATATATGTATAGGATGATATGAGCTTACACTTATCGCCATGTCTCACACCCTTCAACTGCTGCTGCTGCTGGTAATCATCATCGCCTGTGCGAAATGGGCCGGTTCGCTCTCGCTGCGGTGGGGCCAGCCGGCGGTTTTCGGCAAGATACTCATCGGCCTTATCCTCGGCCCCACGCTGCTTAATGTCCTCGGCTGGCCCATATTCCTCGATCCCGCCACAATCGGCACCGTTGAGGCAGGTGCGGCGCGAATATCTCCGGCCTTCGCCACCATCAAGGATATGGCGGAAATCGGAGTTATTCTGCTGATGTTCCTGGCCGGCCTGGAAACCGACCTTAACAAAATGAGAAAGGTCGGCAAGGCGGCTCTCGGTGCCGCGATGGGGGGGGTGCTGTTCCCGTTGCTGCGGGTATAGCGGTCACAGCCCTGTTCGCTTATCTCGGCCTGGGTTACAGGTTCTACGAAGTTATCTTCATAGGAACCATCCTCACCGCAACTTCGGTATCCATCTCCGCTCAGACTCTAATGGAGCTCGGCGCTATCAAGAGCCGCGAGGGAATGACCATTCTCGGCGCAGCGGTAATCGACGACGTACTGGGCATCATCCTGCTGTCGGTCATAATCGCATTTCGGCCGGGAGCTGGAATAGAGCAAGCCAGAGAGCGGCTGCTCGACTACATTATGGTCTGGTTGCGCGCCAGCCCGTTCGTGGAAGCCCATGCAGGGCCCATCAGGGTTCTGGTTCTTGTGCTACTAATGGTGCTGTTTGTGTTCATCGCCTGGGTCGGCTTTAAATACGCCTTCCGCTATATCAGATATATGGGCCAGCAGCCGATTGCCGGCGGCCTTCTGGCGGGCGCGATTGTCATCGGACTGCTGTTTGCCTGGATGGCGGAGTTCATCGGCAACCTTGCCGCGATTACGGGCAGCTACTTAGCCGGCGTGCTGATAGCCCAGACTGCCCTGCGCGACAAGATCGTGTACCGGGTGCAGACCCTGACCTACGGGATGTTCGTCTCCATTTTCTTCATTAGCATCGGCCTGGAGGCCGACGCGCGCACAATCTTCGCCCCGCTCGCGCACCTGCTGAGAATGACCCGCGAGGAATGGCTCGTCGTGACGTTTACGTTGCTGATTGCGGCTGTCGCAGTGTTCACAAAAGCCTGGGGCTGCATGTTCGGCGCGATGTACGCCGGCTTCACCCGCAAGCAGGCATTCAGGGTCGGCGTAGGTATGATAAGCCGCGGAGAGGTCGGCCTGATCGTAGCTTCCGTTGGACTCACCGCGGGAGTTATCGACGCGCAGGTCTTCTCCATGATGATCCTGATGGTGCTGGTCACGACGCTTATTACTCCTATCTGGCTCAGATACGTAATGGCCGACCGTGACGAGGAGGATGCACCCGAAGAGCCCGCCGAGAGCGGTAATTAGCTGAACCGGCGAAGGAACCGCATGTCGTCTTAGACCACGCGTTAATATTCTCACGGTGGTCTACGGACCAACGGGGATAGGGGATTACCAGCGTTCTACGTACTGCAAGTGGTTTACTCGGGGTGCTGGATTATACTGATAGGCGATGCTTGGGCGCCCGTCCTGAGTAAATGATAGAGAGCATTTCCGCACAGATTCAGCAAGGAACTCAGGATCTCCCCATTGTCCCTCGGTATTCTCCATATACTTGAGCCAATAGCTTCCCAGAGGTTCGTCCGAGCAGTAGCTCATACCACTTTTCCCTTGGCCAGTAATCTTGAGAGATGGTGACCTGACAGAATCACCTTCAGGGAAAGCAGTTAACACCCAAGGGCCACCAGGATTAGCTTCACTTGCCACCGTGAGCGACCCTAATTCTGCAGCGTACTGACCGAATAGGTACGCAATCCTAACGCAGCCGACTGGGTCGAGCGCGATTGAAGTCGGTCCTCCGAATCCCGATGGAGTCTGCTCGCTGCCAACTACCTCCAGACTGATAGAAGTATCTGTCTTTCGAGCCAACTTTAGCTCACTGTAGATGGGTGCAGGTACGCCGGTAATGGCTAAATAGGAAATATGCTTCTGCCCTGACATGTCAATTACCATTGACGACATTTTGCCACGCCACGAAAACAGTGGCTTGGGAGGGGGAGGCTCATAGTCGATTATTTCAATAACCCAACCTGGCGGCTCCTCGTGAGCAAGGGATAAGTCGCGTGCGTTAAGGTCCTTATAATAGCTGATATATGGAGTAGCACCATCGAAGGCAAGACACGGTTCGGCACTCAGTGCTTCAGCGTCGACAGTCGCGATTTCCCAGACTCCTGCGACCAGCCGAGCGAAGCGAAGGCTTGCATCAGTAGTGGTATCCCACAATTGACGTTCCTCATCCCAGACGTACTTCCGGCTTTCATAGGCAATAGCTGGCTCCGGAACCGTCGGATTGGTGGGTTCTGGATTGAACGCAAATGAGGAATTGTATCCCATTCTCCACACCACTTCGCCCGGAATTTCCTCATAGCATTCTTCGACAACCTCCGAGTACCATACACCTCCTTCGCGCCATGCGTACATCAGGTGCTTGCTCTCTGTTTGATAGGCTATACCGGGATTATCGTTCTGATCCCTCGCCAGACTTAAGTACGGGCTAACACTTCCCCCGCTATCAACATCCACAAAGCCCCATCCATGGACTTCGAGGTCGAAATCTTTTGTGTCTTCTCCGAAGTCGTTCGTTACTGTCAGGCTGGCCGAATAGGGAGGGCCGGGGTCGCCCAGAGTCACCGTAGGCGATTCATCACTGGAGGCATTAGGTGTTGCGCCGCCGCCGAAGTCCCAGGCATACGCAAGAGGCTCACTCCCTCGTACCTCCGCTGAGAAGCTCAGTTCGTCTCCTTCGTCGCCTTCAGCGGGAGACGGAGATACGGAATCAATGATGGGCGCCATTTCCTCCTCGATCTCAATAGGGAAGCCATAGACGTCTGACCCAAAACGACCAAAAACAGCAAGAACTCCGGTACCGGTAAATTCCTGGTCAAAGGTCACTGAGGGACTCTTTAAGTGGGACTGTGGAGGATCGGCATGCGGGCCGAAGGTCCAAGTGTACGTGTACGGTGTAGGTCCTTCAACTGTGGCGCTAAATATAATGGGCACGTGGGGAGGTCCCTGAGGGGCATCCGGGTCCACGTCAGTTATCACCGGCGGCCCGAGCACAACCTCGGCTTCGACGATGGGAGAGCCCTTCTCTGGTCCGTCTTCCCAGGCGTACTCCCGTGGGTCGTTCTCACCCTCATACCTTGGGTCCGGCTCGGCACTGAGAGCGCGCACCTTGTAGACCTGATAATTGCCATACTCGAGGTTGTATTCGAACTTATCGCGCTCGTCGGTAATCACGCTTCTTTCGCTGAAATCTATGTAGGCGAGATGGTTCCAGTTCACTCCATCTTCACTCCCAAAAACCTCGTATTGGGCAATATCCACGAAAAAGCAACGCACGATGGTCTCGAAGTCGTTGTGGTCGCCTTCCTGATTATCCTCTGCTTCGACTAGGCCATCGCCGTTGACAACATCGTCATCCTCGTCAATGAGCTCACGAATCGTGTTAACCTCATCGCCCACCTCCTCACCATAATGTGCAGCAAGGGGAGAGATGTCTGACATGCCGACTACACCGTTCTCGTCATAGTCCCCATCGTTGGCGTATCTCCAGGTAATCTTGCCAAAGGTCTCCTCGTCTTCGTCGTCCTCTATCTTCTCCCACTGAAGGTCGCGGGGCTTTACATAATCGATGGTAGGGTCGAGAGGATTGCCCTGCTCGTCCTTGTTTTCGGGATACTTACTCGCGCCTTTTCCCTCACCAAAGGTTGCCATCAGCCATTCGCGCATGTCCGCTTTGAGATTGACCCAGACCTGCGGGTCAGCCTGGGGCGGCTTCTCAAGAGCATCCAGTTCTGCCAGAAGCTCCTCCAGTGGCGGGATGTTGCGTCGGCTGAGGACGCTGTGTCCGGTTTTTACAGCCGGCTCCAGATCAATTGACGGGGCAGGCGTCCTGCCCTTCCCGCAAGAGCAAAGAAACAGAAGCGCAAACACTGCAAGGCAAAGCATCAAGCCTGTCAGCGCCAGTTTGTTTGTCAAACTTCTCATAATCCCAATCCTCCTTTTATATACTCACGTCCGCCAGATGGCGGACTGTGGTCAAATGTCAGGGGCTACCAATAGGCAACCATTTCATCTTTTGAGATAAGCACCGGCTCTCCAATCGGGCTGAGCGTCATCTCCGGGTCTCCGCTAACAGCCCACGTGAACTCCTGAACCTCTAACCAGGGGGGCTCTTCACTAGCGTAGAATATAAATGTGTCTGTGTCATAGAAATACATTGATACCACTCGCAACCCGTTGTGCGTAACAACCGGGCTCAATACTCCTTCTTGTCTTGCGGTATCAAACGCTCCGACCTCTTCAAACTGCCATAGATCGTTCTCCTTGACCCCAACCATAAGACGCGCAACGGAAACCGAATCCTCGTATCGCCGTATCAGAGCTAGAGTTCTCAAGCCTGCGTCCACGACGATGGGGCCGCCAACGTGGGTTATTTCCTCTCCTTCATCTTTGAACATATGCAATGTGTTCCATCCAGTTTCCCCTTCTTCTGTGTAGCGAAATCCTTCTTCAAGTACTGGGTTGTAGAGAATCCTGAGCCTGTCATCAGCGCCGATTGCTGCGTAAAACAACATATTCGGCCCCTCTCCCCGAACCTCGGTCAGCTCCCATTCTCCGCTGACTCTCTTCGCTACCCATAAGTCCCTCGAATTGGAGGAAAGCCTCCGCGAATACACGATTACCGGACGGTTCTGCGAATCAAAGAAGAGTTGTGGTTTTGCACCGTACTTGGCGGCATCCACGCGTTCCTCCTCCCATACGCCGTTCTCCTTGTATCTGAAATAGAGGTCAAACGTCAAAAAGGCTATTCCCTTATTTGAGGCAAATGCTGGGTTCCCATCTCTATCTATTGCGAGCTCGCCGCCGAATGAGAGTTCCTCGTAATCGAAGTCCTCATTTCTCACTTGAACAAGGTAACTTGTACCCTCTCCCCCAACCATATAGACTTGAGTACCCCAGAGGATTGCATCGGGTCCAAACTCGTATGATGCAGTCCATATCTCATCGTATCCAGGGACCAGCGGGATTTGCTCCACATGCCAGCAGGCGGAGATGTTTAGATTGAAGTCGTGGATGGACATGCCGAAGGGGTTTACGACGGTGAGGGAGGCGGGGTAGATTGCGACCGGCTCCGGGAGCGTGCCGCCGCGCGAAAGCGTGACGGTTGGGTTTGGGTCGGTTGCGAAGTTCGGAGACGCGCCGCCGCCGAAATCCCAGTAGTAGGTGAACGGTCCGTCGCCGGTGACCTCCGCTGCGAATGTGGCTTCGGTGCCGCTGTCGCCCTCGGTGGGGCTGACCGAGATAATCTGAGGCGGCTCGCCCGGCTCGGCGGTGACCGTGAGCGTGAAGTGCTTCACCGCGCTGCCGTCTGCGTTTTCCACAGACAGACTTGCGTCGTATACGTCCACCGCGCCCAGCGTCACGGTTGGCGACGCTTCGGTTGATTCGTTGGGAGTTGCGCCACCGCCGAAGCTCCATTCGTAGTCGAACGGCGCTTCGCCGGTAACCAGCGCGTTGA
>JAGGTK010000012.1 GCA_021163765.1 bacterium | reverse complement strand
TCTGGGGAATGTTCAAAACCAAAACCACCTTCAACGGCTCTCTCCTGTTCCCCCAACTAACTCCCGAACCCTTGACATCCCAATAGAGTATCTACAAATTAATGCCTCCTCCAGCGCATCCTTCAGCTCGGCAAACAACGCCGGATCGACGCCCTCCGGCGTCTTTAGCGCGTCCAGCTCGGTCAGAGCGTTTTCGAGAGAATCGGCGGTCTGGAGACCGCCGCTCCTATCTGAGGACTGAGGACTGACGCTTGCCCGCCCTGGTTTTTGCGATGGCGGGACTGACGGCTGCTTCCGCCCACCACAGGCGGCAAATGCGAGCGCGAGCGCGCACAGCACTGCGGTGAGGAATATCCCCCGAAGGTTCGCCCTTGCCTCCATTTCGGCTGCCTCCCTTGCGCCGACTTGATACGCGGCCAGCTTCACCGGGCAGCTCTGTCACTTCATTATCGAGACGTACAGATTCTCATCGGCAACCAACGAGACCACAGCCTTGTCGTTAGCGCCGATGCGCAGCACATCCATTGAAAGGTAGGTGCCGGAGATCATTCCCATGAACGGCTGGATTGGGTATACGAAGTACTCGCCCTGTTCGAGCAGATTTTCTATGCACAGTCGCGCCTGGCCCTGTGAGGCGTTATATGAAGAGGCGAAGAGCATCTCGTAACCTGCCTGGAACGTAACTACGATGTTCGAGTAGAACCCGACTCCGGGGGCGGAATCCCAGTCCGCCTGCTCGACATCCCACGAGGACAGGTCGTCGGTTTGGGTGATGCACAGCGCCGAGCTCGTCTCGTTTCTGTAGGATATGCGCGGCAGCCAGGTCTCCCCGGCAAGGCAAAGGTCGACGTGGGTCATCCAGCTGCTGTCATCGAGACCAATGGCAATCCAGTCGTCTGCGCCTCCCCGAACCGCCCAGAAGAGCTGCCCGCTCCGGGCCGGGTCGCTGTAGGCGACTGATGGGTACTCATCGACCACGCTTCCTATATCCCAGGTGCCGAAAGCCAGGGAGCAGTTGGAGCCGTCCTGGCCCGGCCCCCCGCCGGCATAAATCTGCTGGGTGCCCGAAGCGCGCTCCGATTGCCAGTCCAGGCCGTCAAACCACGCGTACCAGAGGCGGTCGTCGTCGTCCGCCGCCGCCGCGTTCCACGAAACGTACGCAACGGACGGCGTATCGGAGGAGTCAAACGCGAGCGAAGGATTGACGAATACAATATCCTCATCACCGCCGTCAACGATCTCGGGCGCCGTCCACGTGTCAGGGGCGGTGCGCGTCACATGCTCGACGGTTGTGTAAGGCACCAGCGGTTCATCGTCATACTCGTGGCTGTTGTTGATGAAGACTATGTGCGCCGCGCCGGAACCGTCAAACTTCAACGACGGCATCTTGCCGCGTGAATCTGCGGGTATGCCCCCGCAAACCTCTTCATTAACCCAATCGCCGGTCTCGTTAGTGGCGTAGCGCAGCGCGTAAACAAACTCGCCCGGCACCACTTCGTTTGCCACGGCGTAAGCCACGCCGATGGAGCCGTCACTGGCGACGGCAAGGCTTGTGTACTGGACGGGGAGCAGGGGGTCGTCGTAAACGAGGTCGTAGTCGAAAGTCACGCCCGCCTTAGGCGCGTCCGAAAGGTATACCAGGTTGTAGTCTTCGTTGGGCCCCCCCTGAGCCTCGGGCCAGCTATCCTGTGCGCGCACTGCGAAGCTGTAAACCGTTTCGTTTATCAGCCCGTCGGTGTGGTAGTAGAGGTCACCGGTGACCGCCGTGCGTCCCTCAACGATTGCCTGCGCGTAGTCCGAGATGCCCTGGTCGCCTTCTTCCCAGTAGACCCGGTAGCTCACCGGCGGCGACTGTGCGTCAGTTGCGGAATTCCAGGACAGGTCAACGTATCCGTTGCCTGCCGAGGTCACCTGGATGCCGACTGTTGTATCCCATTCGGGGGGCGCGTTGTCCAGGCCCAGGTCCGGCGTCGCAGTCAGGGCCGCGGTGTTCTTTTCCTCGTTGCCGGCGGCGTCTCTGGCGCGAACGACAAAGGTATACTGCTGTGCGTTCGTAAGGCCCGTGACGAACGTGGGCGGGAAGTGGGTATCAACCTCGACCGACTGCGTGTCCGCTGTGAAGTCCACCGCGCCACCCTCCTGGTAATAGACGGTATAGGTAACGGGCGGGCTGTCCGCGTCGCTTGCGGGGCCGAACTCCACGCGCATGGAGCCTTCGCCCGGCATTATGTGCACCACGCCGACGGTGTCGTCCCACTCCGGGGGCGTAACGTCACCCGCAGTCGACGAGGGAGTGACGTAGAGCGTTACGGTGTTTTTTTCCTCGTTGGGGCTTATCGGCGGGTCGTAGCGGTCGGCGCTGTCGATTGCACGCACGGCAACGGTGTAGGCCGAGTTGTTTCCCATTCCGACTATGGAGAACGGGGAGCTGTCCGTCTCAATGAACGGCGCCGTGTCGTACGTGATATGCGTGCTTTTTGAGAAATAGACCCGGTAGCGCACCGGCGGCGACTGCGCGTCAACAGCGGTGCCGAATGTAACACGGAAGCCGTGGTCACCGGGCTCGGCGGTAAGGATGCCAACCGTGCCCACCCACACCGGCGGTTCGAAATCGTTCCTTGCGGCGGCGCTCGGCGTGCAGGTTTTCACGGCGGTGCCGGTGGGTGAAGTCCGGTTGCCGGCTTCGTCTTCCGCAGCCAGGTACGCCGCATAGGTCGTCCCATTCGCAAGGCTTTCCCAGATGTATGGCGGGTCCGTGTCGGTGACTTCGATGACAATCGAGTTGTTAAGGTCTATCCCCGCGTCCCCGCCCGGCGGTCCGATATAGAGAAAATACCGGAGCTGATCCTGTGGCGTGACGTTGTCGACGGCGTTGCGCTTGTAGACAATCTTGATTCGCCCGTTGCCGGCGTCCATATAGGTGATGCCGATGTATGGATTGGTCGGCGCTCCGGGGCCGTGCGGAGGTGTTGTGTCTTCGCCCTGCTCGATGGTGAGCGTATCGGAAAGGCTGTAGTCGCTCTCGCCCGTATCCCCCACGGGCGCGATGCGGTAGATGAACGTTGTGCTGTCGTCCACAATGTCGTCCAGCATCGTGTCATCCTGGTAGAAGTACTCTGCCGGCTCGAACGTTTCGTCGACCGCGCGCCCGATGGATATCTCCAGGCTCGGAATATCGAGATTCGCCAGCTTCTTCTCAGGAATCTCCGGGTGGCCGTCAACGCTGCGGTAGATGTTGTAGCCGTCAATGGTTATGCCGTAGTGCATGGCGATGGGGGTTATCTCGGCGATGCTGACGGCGTTATCGGTTTCGCCGCCGCGGTCAATGAACCCTTCAGCGACATCATCGCCCTGGCCGTCGCCGGGAATGCCGCCGAAATACATCGCGATAGGCGTAATGTCGGAGATGCCGACGGAGCCGTTGTTATTGTAATCGCCGCGCAACTGGTCGTTCCAGGACAGGCGGGCGGCTTCGTCGCCAAACGACTCAATGGTGTAATCGTTGAGGAGCAGTGCTGATTCGCCCGCCGTGACGCTCACCGCGCGGCTGCCCGTTGCGGGCCTCGGCGAAAACGCAATCTCGGCGACAAGCCCGCCGCCGGAAGTAAGGCCGTTATCCTGGGGGCGCACCCGGGCGAGCCCGAATGGCAGCGTGCCGGCGTACTTCTCAATTGCCAGGAAGATGCTCTCGCTCTCCCCGCCGTAAAGCTTGCCGGGAAGTATCTCGCGCAGCTTCCATTCGTCAGGGTTGTATTTGAGCACGAACAGGCTTGCGGCCGAATCGGCAAGGTCCTGGGCGTAGACCGACACGAAGGTGTCCCCGTTCATCAGCGTGCGAACGGTGAAATCGTAGTGCTCGCGGTCTTCCGGGGCTATCTCGCCCCACATATCCAGCACAAACAGCGAGAACCCCGCATGATTGATGGACTTGTCAGGAGCGTAGGCCTCAAGTTCCCGCTCAAGAGCGCCTGGAGCGTCCTGGCCCAGGGTGCCGGAACGCAGGATAGTCGCTGTCGGCGCGTTCGAGCGCCCGCTGCCGCACGAAAACAGGATTGCCAGCAGCAAAAGAACACAGGCTGCCGTCGAATGTCTCATTGAACCCATCTGTTTTCACCCCCGGATACTGAGTTGATTATACCATCGGGTGTCGTTGACTCCATTCTGGGTGGCGGCTACAATCAGCACATGAGAGTCGCGCTGACAGGAAGCGGGTTAGCATCTGCAATGTTTTTTGTTGCGTCTCTGGCGTTCTTAGCTATAACGGCGCAGGGCGTGCGCGCCCAGGACGCGTGGTTGGGCGACCCGCTCGACCGGGCGGTGACGTATTCCGCGCGCTACTTCGAGTGCAACGGCACTTACCAGGAGCGGTTCGACACCTGGTGGCTTTCGACCGCCAACCCGTTCAAGTTCCGGCGCTATTTCACGGGCACCTGGTATTTCGACGAAGTGCAGGCCTCCTCGATTGAAGGCCTGGACTTTATCCTCCGCCTGGACTTTGACGTGTACACGAACTCCAGGGAATCCGGCGGAAAGCCGACAGCGGCATCGGTTGACCTTATCGTCCAGAATCCCAACTCCGAAGAGAAGCTGGAGATTCTCAACATACGCGTCGAGATGAATAAGGACGAAATCCCCATTCCCACGTACGTTTACGTGCCCAAGCGCATGCTTACCGATGATGGCCGCGTTGTTGTGGAAGTGCACGGACTCGGCCAGATCGGTATAGGGCGTTCCCGCCTGCGCCTGCTGGCCCCCCTTGAGCGATACTGACCCGTAATGAATGCAACCGCACGGTTTGCAGACCAGCGTTGCCTTGGAATCGTTTCGCCATCGGTGCCTTCGCTTTCGGACGCGTGCCTTGGCCGACTGGGAGGCTTCTTCGGCGAGCTGACAGTCGTCCTGCCCCGCAGCGTCAAGCACCTGCACGAAGTGGTGGCGCTTTCAGGGGAGGCATACCCGCTCATCCTCGTCATCGGCGGGGATGGCACGGTCAATCAGGTCGTTCAGCACCTCGATATTGAATCTCAAACCCTGGCTGTCCTGCCCTCAGGCACGGGCAACGACCTGGCGCGGGGCCTGGGCTTGCCCCGGCGGATGGGCAGTTACCTTCAGGCTCTGCCGGGCTTCGCGGTGCGGGAGATCGACGTGTGGCGCGTCAACGGGCGGCGCTTTGTGAACTCCGCCGGCTTCGGGCTGGACGCGCAGGTTCTAACCACCATGAAATCGGCGCGCGGGCGACTTGCGCGCAATTATGTGCTTGCTTTCATCGCCACGCTGCCCCGGCTTCGCCTGCTCCGCATAAGGGCTGAGGGGGACGGCGCAGCGCTTGTGGACGGCGATGCCTGGTGGCTTGTCGCGATGAACTCGCCGTTCGTCGGCGGCGGCATCCGAATAGCGCCAAAGGCGCGGCTTGACGACGGGAAGCTTGACATTGTGGCGATCCACGCCTGCCCGCGGTGGGAACTGGCGCTCAAGCTGCCGAAGGTTCTCGCGGGCAAGCACCTTAACGACCGCAGAGTGTCCTTCCACCAGGCGGAATGCCTGAAGGTGGAAAGCCCGGATCGGATTGCCGCAGTTGAGGCAGACGGGGAGCTCTTGCCGGGCAGCCGGCGCTTTGAGCTGGCGCACGCCGGCCGGCTCAGGATTCTTTGTGCAGGGGCAGATACACCCTGAACGCCGCTCCGCCCAGTTTGCTGGTGCGTTCGGCCAGAATCACCCCGCCGAGCCGCCGGATTATCTGCTGCGTGACGTTTAGCCCCAGGCCGCTGCTGCTCTGCGGGTCCTTAGTCGAGAAGTAGGGTTCAAAGATGCTGGCAGCAAGGTCGGCGGGGATTCCCGGCCCCGAATCGAGAATGCTTACGAGCATGACGCTCGGAGTGCTGAACCGGAACGCCCCACCGGGCAGGTCGCCGGGCGCAACTGCACTGACCTCAAGGCGGATGAGCTTTTTCTCCGTATCGGCCATCGCCTCGAACGAGTTCTGCACGATGTTGAACAGGGCCTGGCGCAGCGAGTTGGGGTCGGCCTCGACCGAGCCTTCAGCCTCCAGGCTCAGTTCCAGCTTCACGTCTTTCGGAACGACAAACTCTATCAGCGAAGCGAAATCGTCAAAGAAGTCCTGGACAATCAGCTTTGAAACGCGCGGCTCGTGCAGCCTGGCGTAGCTTGTAAGGTTGGTGATGAGCTTCACGCCCCGGTCTATCAGGCCGTTCACCTTCTGGAGGTATGCCGCGGTGCTGCTATCGCTGTCGGCTTCCGATTGCAGCAGCGAGGCTATGCCCTTGATTGCGGCGAAAATGTTGTTGAACTCGTGCGCCACGCCGCGCGCGAGCATCGCCACGCTCTCGGAGCGCTGCATCAGCGTCACCGATTGTGACACCTCATCGGTGAGCGTTGGCTGAGATATAAACAGGCAAAGAATCGGCCGCCCGCCGGCGTCCTCAATCGGCAGCAGGCTAAACGCCAGAGTCGTCTGGAGGTTTGCGCCCTTACCCAGCGCCCCGTCAATTTCGGTGTAGTAATCAACCGGCGGGAAATGGGTTTCCTGCCCTTCAAGCGCGTCCTTCACCAGCGATGCGGTCTCGGGACGCTCAAAATTCGGGTCGTTGGCAATGCTGTAGATAGGCGCTGCGTCATCATTCAGCCTGAAGAGCTGGCGCGCTTTCGGGCTGATGTATTCCGCGCGCCCCCCGCTGTCCAGCAGCAGGAAGCTGGTTTCTAACAGATTGAGCAGCCTGTTTACGCGCGGGTCATCTTCCATCTGGCGCAGGATTCCCGCAACTGGCTCGTCGCGCAGTGAATGCGCGCGCTGCGCGGCCCCTGCATCCGGAGCCGGATGTGCGACGACGAGCACGCCGTAAAACTCGCCCTTATTCCACAGCGGGCTGGCGGACGCAACCAGCTCCATTTTCGATTGCGGGGGACCGCCCAGCACCACCTGAGGAGCAGAGGGAGAGCCTGTTTGCATCGCGCGCTCATCGCGCCTCCGCAGCCTGTCTGCGTCAAATCCGGGAAACAGGGACTGAAGGCCGGCGCCGACGATTTCCTGGGGCTGCCTGCCTGAGATCTCGCTGAAAGCGGGTGTTGCCCACTGGCAGACCAGCAGGTCATCGAAAAAGGCCAGGCCCAGCCAGTGCGCGCCCTCAAGAAAGGCGAGCAGCTTCCCCGGCTCGGCGATATCACCGCTGGAGGGCAGTTGCTCGATGAATTCGAGGAATTTGCTCATTCATCAGCCTTCAGACGGAGCTAGTACTGCCCGAGCCTGCCGTCCATCCTGGATTTCCGCTCACAGATGAGGAAGACAACAGACCCGACGAGCAGGTACGCCACAGAGTTTATCACAAGGCCGAGCAGCAGCCAGGATTCCGGGCCGCTAAAGACGCTGCCGTGCTCGACGACAACGGTCTTTATCAGGCTCACGCCCAGCGTGAGGGGAAGGCTGTAGACGGCGACTTTGAGCCATCCGGTAAGCTGCTCAACCGGCAGATACGCGAGGAAGAAAAACGCGAACTGCATAATGCTGCCGACCTGCCCGATGCGCTTAAATACCAGCGCAAGGCCGGCGAAGATCAGCCCGAAGCCGTAAATACCGGTAACCGTAACGACCAGCAGCACGAGAATCTGGAGGATGTTGCCCGTGCCGATGGCCAGCCATTTCCCGGTCGTTGCCATTATGCTGAACAGCAGCACTGTCACAACGAGCAGGCTCATGCAGAAATCAACGGCGCTGCGCACCAGCATCAGCGACAGCATGCGCGGGTACGTGAGGAAGATCTGCTCCAGCACTCCCATCTGCGCCTCGGACTCGATGTGGAACGCCAGGCGCCCAATTGCCGAGATCACGAAAAACCACATTATGTAGGAGATGATGAAGCCGTCCAGCGACGCGTTCAGCACCTGGGTGTCTCCCACCAGCGACCGGGCGCCGAGGAACAGGCCCATAAAGAGCATATACATAATGAAGAGGCCGACAAAAAGCTCAATCGGATACCTGATGGTGAGCAGCACGCTGCGAACCACTTCCGCGCGGAACAGCTTCAGCGCCCTCTTCATGCGCCGCCTCCGTCTTCTCCGTCGGAGTAGTGCTGCGTTATCTGCAGGAAGATATCCTCCAGCGACGGCGTGACCTGCCTGATGGTCGTGAACTCAGGGCGACGGGCCAGCAGCAGCTCGGACAGGGCGTAATAGCCTTCGCGGTTGTCCAGGTGGAATGTGACCCGCATCTCCTCGTTCGCGGCGCTTTGCCCCTCGGTGAACCTGAAGGCTGAAACATCAGCCCGCAGTTGTTCCCACTCCAGACGGGGCAGCTCCAGCTCATAATCCTGCTGGCGGAAGAATGCCACGAGGTTTGACAGGCTGTCTTCGGCGATGAGCTTTCCTTCGGAGAGGATGCCGATGCGGTCGGCGACGCGCGCGGCCAGCTCCATCTGGTGGGTGGTGAGGATGATGGTGCGGTCGTCCCTTTCCACTAGCTCACGCAGGCGTTGCTGGATGAGCCGCGAACTCTCCACGTCCAGCCCCAGCGTGGGCTCGTCGAGCAGCAAAATATCCGGCTTGCCCAGAAGCGCGACAGCCACGGCGACTTTTTGCTGCATTCCGCGGGAGAGAGTCTGCGTGCTGGCGCGCGCCTTGTGCGTCAGGTCAAACATTTCCAGGAGTTCTTCCGATTCCCGCTTTATCTGCGCAAGCGAAAGCCCCTTCAGCTCCCCGAAATAGTAGAGGTTCTCCATGGGCGAGAGCCGCCAGTACAGGTTGCGCGAGCCTTCGAGCACCGCGCCGAGACGGGGGCGTGAACGGAGCTTGTCCCCGTCTTTGCCGTAGAAGGTGACGCGCCCGGTGGTGGGCAGGATCAGGCCCGCAATTATCTTGATGATGGTGGTTTTGCCGGCGCCGTTGGGCCCCAGCAGGCTGAACACGCACCCGCGCGGCACCACAAGGTCTACCCCTTGCACCGCATCCACTGCGCGGGAGCGGTGCCAGGGCAGTATGGGGTAGAAGGTCTTCGTGAGCCCTTCGAGCCGGAATGCGCCCTGCTGGTTGGTAGTTCCTGCCACCTCTGTTATCAGGATTCTACACAATATCGGCGGACGCGCCTAATGCGCCATAGTTTAGCCAATGCGCCTTTTTCGCTCCTGCCAGCGCGCGGCAACGTCATCGATGTGGCTTCCGCCAAACTCCGCCAGCATCGCATCCGCCAGAACCAGCGCCAGCATACTCTCGGCGATGACTGAAGCAGCCGGCACTGCGGTAACGTCGCTGCGCTGCCTGGGCGCCTTTGCGGGCTTGCCGCTTATGAGATCCACCGTTCGCAGCGGCTTCGCCTGCGTCGGGATGGGCTTGACCGCCCCCGACGCGACAACCGGCATACCGTTCGTCAGGCCCCCGGTTATCCCGCCCGCGCGGTTGGTGGCGTGCGTGAACGCTTCGCCGTCGCGCACCAGCTCGTCGTGGTAAGCGCTGCCGTCCGCTTCTTCAAGCCATCGCGCGGCGCCGATGCTGACCGCTTTCACCGACGGGATGCTGGCGAGTGCCTGCGCGATGCGGCCGTCGAGCCGCTCGTCCCACTGGGAGAAGCTGCCAAGCCCCGGCAGCAGGCCAAACGCTATTGCGGCGAACCCGCCGCCGAGCGTTACGCCGCGCTTGCGGGCGTCGTCCACCGCAGCTTTCGCAGCCCTCTCCACCTTCCCGTCAGGCATTCGCAGCGGGCTTTTCTCGATCTGCGCCACGGGCAGTTCCTGCAACTCTTTGGCCTCCAGCAGGCGCAGCAGCTTGCGCCGCGGCAGCCCGGCCTTTCCGATGCGGTAAACGAAGCCAGCCATGCTCACATTCAACGCCGCGAGAAGCTCCTTGCACACCGCGCCGGCAACTACGCGCCCGGCGGTTTCGCGCGCGCTGGCGCGCTCCAGCACGTCCTGGATGTCGGCGGGCTTCAGCCCATCGCCTTCGTGGGAAGCGAATTTCATCGCGCCCGCGAAATCGGCGTGGCCGGGACGGGGGCGGGTGAGCGGGCCATCGCGCGAGCCTTCCCAGGGGCCGAGCAGGCGCGACCATTTTTCCGCTTCGGCGTTCGGGATGCGGAAGGCAAGCGGGTTGCCGGTGGTGACGCTGCCGCGCAGCCCGCCTTCGCAGGCAACGGCGTCGGTTTCCAGCCTCATCCGGCTCGAACGCCCGTAGAGCGTGCGCCTGCGCCGGAGCTCTTCGGCGATGCGCCCGCGCGGGATTTGCAGGCCGGCGGGAATTCCAGAGAGGATTACGCTAATCGCGCGGCCGTGGGATTCACCTGCTGTCAGCAGCCGCAAGCGTTGCACGGGTCTACTTTAGCACAGCCTTAAAGCCGGCGCTGATATAATAGGTGTTCGCAGCCCACCGGCGGCATCCACTATGAGGCGGGTAATCAAATACGGCGGGACTTCGCTGGCGACGCCGGCTCATTTCGAGCAGGCCGCGCGCGCCGTCGCGGGATTGGTGGAGGTTGGCGAGCAGATTGCGGTCGTCGTGTCGGCTATGGCGGACGAAACTGACCGGCTGCTCCGGGAGATGTCGGAATGCGGGGGAACCGCGGTGGACAGCGGCACACTGCTCAATTACCTCTCGATGGGCGAGGAAAAAAGCGTGCTTCTGATGTCCGCGGCGCTGCAGGCACAGAAGGTTGGCACGGTAACGCTGCACCCGCGCTGGCGCGAGAGCTGGCCCCTGATTGTGGACAGCGACGACGATTCGCCGGTTGCGCCCATCAAGACCAACGAAGAGCGCAGCTTTTCCGTCCGCACGCAGAAAACATCCAACCGCTTTATGAAGAACGTGCTGCCGCACCTGCGGCTCGGCAGGGTGCCGGTAATCTCCGGGTTTATGGCGCTGTCCAGCCGGGACGAGCTGGTCACGCTGGGGCGCGGCGGGAGCGATATCACGGCATTCGTCGCGGGGCGCTACATTGACGCGGACGAAGTTATCGTGGTAACCGACGTGGAAGGAGTGCTTTCGGCCGACCCTACACTGGCGCAGAACCCGCGCATCCTGGACAACCTCACGGTTGAGGACGCCGAGGTCATAGCGCGCAGCGGCGCCAGGGTAGTGCATCCGCGCGCGTTTCGGTTTATGACCGCCGACATGCGCGTGCGCATCGTGGACTACCGCAGGCAAAGCGAGCTGGTGAAAACCGGCACGACCATTACCGGCGAGAGCAAAACGACGATATTCCGCAACGACAACCGCCTGGCAGCGCTCGTGCTGGTCGGCAGCGGCTGGGCGAACCGGCCGGGCATCCTCGGCAATATGGCGAACATCCTCGGCGAAAACGATATCGCCATCAGCGCGTCAACCAGCGGCAGCCGGTTCATTGTGTTCTATATCGACGAGGACGTTGCGGAGAAGGCGCACCGCCTGCTGCACGACGCCGTCGGCGAGGACCGCGAAACATTCACCAATATCACGCTGCGCGGAAACATCGGCGAGCTGCGCTTGAGAAGCCCCGACTTTATGGACAAGCCGGGGGCGCTCGGCGACCTGGTGCGCGCGCTCACCCATCGCGGCGTGGGCATCGTTGAAGTCGTCACCAGCCTGAGCGACATCCACATCTACGTTCCGTGGGATGACCTGGAGAGCGCGTACGAGTGTATGCTGAAGTTTTTCAAATCGAAGTATTAGCCTTACTTTCCCAGGAACTGTCGTTGCAGTTCTTCCACGAACTCCCTTATCTCGTCGCGCACGAGGCGGAATGCTGCCAGGACTTCTTTCTCCGAGCCTTCGGTTTGCACGGGGTCTTCAAAGCTGCGGTGAATCTTTTTCGCCGGGCCCAAAAACAGCGGGCACTGCTCTCTGGCATAGTCGCAGACTGTGACGACGAGGTCGAACCTAATCCCGCGGTATTCGTCCACGTGCTTGCTGCGCTGCCGCGATATATCCACTCCAGCTTCCTGCATCACCCGCACCGCGCGGGGATCCAGGCCGCGCGGCTCGATGCCGGCGGAGTACGGCTCTGCGCTCCCGCCAAGAAGCTGACGCGCCCAGCCCTCAGCCATCTGGCTGCGCACTGAGTTGCCGGTGCACAGAAACAGGACTTTGAGCCGCTTCCCCTCTTCCACAGCAGGCATTATTGCACGGCGGCTGAGGAAACCTGCTATGAGCGTGCGGGGTGACATTTGTCGTGAGCGCAAGCCGGAAGTAATGTATAATGAAAACGGCGGGTGAATCGCCTGGGTACCGCCGAATCCGGTAATCTGTCCTTGACCGTGCGTTTCGCGTGCGCGGCGAAGGAGACTACGATGGGTAAAGGATTCAAGCGCCTCGAGGTCAGGCGCAGAGCGGGAGTTCTGTACATCTGGCTGAACCGCCCTGATGCGCGCAACGCCTTTGACGACGTTCTGATAACCGAGCTGACGCAGGCGTTCTCCAGGATACCCGACGACATACGCGTCGTCGTGCTGGGGGGGCGCGGGGACGTGTTCTGCGCCGGGGCCGACCTGGGATATATGAAGCGCCTCGGCCAGATGGGGCAAGGCGAAAACATCGAGGACGCGCTGGCACTGGCCGAGATGCTCGCCGTGGTTAACGACTGCCCCGTGCCGCTCATCGGCCGGGTGCAGAAGGCGGCGTTCGGGGGCGCGATAGGGCTGATTGCCTGCTGCGACTCGGTTTTCGCCGCCGAGGACACGGTCTTTGCGTTCTCCGAGGTGCGCCTGGGCATCAGCCCCGCGACGATTTCGCCGTACGTAATCGCCAAGATCGGCGAAAGCGCCGCGAGGAACCTGTTCCTGTCCGGCGAGAAATACCTCGCCAAGCGCGCCCTCGATATCGGGCTGGTGCATTACGTTGTCAAAGCCGAGGTGCTTGACAGCGCGGTGAACGTGAAGGCCAAGGAGCTGCTGAAGGCCGGGCCCGAGGCGGCAAAGGCCACCAAGCGGCTTATCGCGGACGTGTCCGGGTCGGTCGCGCTTTCTTTGCGCAGCTCCACGGCGAAGCTCATTGCCGAACTGCGGGCCTCCGAGGAAGGGCGTGAGGGGCTGAGCGCGTTCCTGGAGAAGCGCAAGCCGTCCTGGACGGGCAAATAAAGGGTCTGTGAAATATGTTCAAGAGGGTTCTCGTTGCCAATCGCGGTGAGATAGCGGTGCGTGTAATCCGCGGCTGCCAGGAGCTCGGATGCGAGGCGGTCGCGGTGTACTCCGAGCCGGACGCTGAGGCGCTGCACGTGCGCCAGGCGGATATGGCGGTGCTGCTGGGGCCCGCCGCACCCGCAGAAAGCTACCTGAATTTCGAGCGGATTCTCGACGCCGCGCGGCTCCAGGGCTGCGAAGCGGTTCACCCCGGCTACGGTTTTTTAGCTGAGAACGCGGAGTTTGCGCAGGCGGTGGAGGACGCGGGGTTTGCCTGGATCGGGCCGCCGCCGGAGGCCATGCGGCGGATGGGGCTGAAGGTCGAGGCGCGCGAGCTTGCGCGCAAGTCCGGCGCACCGGTCATCCCAGGCTTTGACAATACTGACGCGAGCGACGCCGAGTTCATCGCCGCGGCGGAGGAGATGGGCTGGCCGGCGATGGTCAAGGCGAGCGCGGGCGGCGGCGGCAAGGGAATGCGGGTGGTTCACGACGCAGACAGGCTCGTTGCCGCGCTGGAGGCCGCCCGCCGCGAAGCCGGAAAAGCGTTCGGCAATCCCGCGGTATACATCGAAAAATTCATCGAGCGCCCGCGCCATATCGAAATCCAGGTGCTGTTTGACCGCGACGGGCGCGGCGTGCACCTGGGCGAGCGCGAATGCAGCATCCAGCGCCGGCACCAGAAGGTTGTGGAGGAGACGCCCAGCCCAGGCGTGGACGAAAAGCTACGCGCGAAGATGGGCGAAGCGGCGCTCGGCATCGCCGCCGAAGTCGGATACGTCAATGCGGGCACGGTCGAGTTCATTATGGCGCCCGACAAAAGCTACTACTTCCTGGAGATGAACACGCGCCTGCAGGTGGAGCATCCGGTAACCGAGTTCGTCTACGGCGTGGATCTGGTCCACGAGCAGCTCCGTATTGCGTCCGGCGAAGGCATGACGCTGAAGCAAGAAGAGCTCGTGCCGCGCGGGCATTCCATCGAGGTGCGGGTGTGCGCCGAAGACCCGCGCGCGGATTTCCTGCCGCAGATTGGCACGGTGGAGGTGCTGCGCACTCCTTCGGGGCCGGGCGTGCGCTTCGATATGAGCCTTTACGAGGGCTGGGAGATAGGCCCGGATTATGACCCGCTGCTGGGCAAGCTCATCGCCTACGGCCCCAGCCGCCCCGCGGCAATCGCGCGGCTGGACGCGGCTTTGCGCAACACCGCGGTGCTGGGCGTGACAACGAACCTGTCGTTTTTGCGGCGAGTGATTCGCCATCCGGCGTTCGCCGAAGGCGAGCTGCACACGGGATTTATCGAAGAAAACGGCGACGGGCTGGTGACGCCATTACCTGAGCTTCCGGAGCTTATCGCGGCGGCGCTGGCGGCGTCAAAGCCCTGTGGCGCACCGGCGACGGCTGTAACGGGCGGCGGCGAAGCGGGCATAGCCTCCCCGTGGGAATACCTGGGCGAATGGAGCAACACCTGATGAAGGAGCACCTGCGCGTAAGCGGCGAACTGCACGAGCTCGAAGTAAGCGAGCGCGGCGGCGTTGTCACCGTAACCGTAGACGGCGAGTGCCACGAAATCGCCGACCTCAAGCGCGAGGGCGCGGAAATAATGTTCCGGCTTGGCGACCGCATATACCGCTTCCTCGCCCACGCCGACCGCAAGCGCGTGATTATCTGGCGGCAGGGGCAGGTTCGCAGTTGCGAAAGAGTCGAGAGTGCGGATGAAGGCGAAGCCGAGGAAGCCAAAGGCGCCAGCCTGACCTCGCAGATGCCGGGAATGGTGCTGAAGCTGCTTTTGGAGCCGGGAACGGAGGTAAAGGCGGGCACGCCGCTGATGATCCTTGAGGCGATGAAGATGGAGCATGAGGTATGTGCCCCCGGCGACGGCAAGCTCGTTAGCTACCCGCACAAAGAGGGCGACCGCGTAATGCCCGGCGATTTGCTGGTGGAGTTTGAAGCCGCCACCTGATGCCAGGCGCTCACCAAGGCCTTGAGCATCAGTGAAGCGTCGGCCAGACTTGTTCGGGGTGCGCGGCTGATTCTTCGATGCTGAAGCGCTCCAGCGCGGCGTTTACGCTGGAAGTTGTCAGGCGGCCGGTTGAGAGAAACGCGATGGTGCCCGCCCGCGCGGGCTTGCAGCACCG